>NZ_JBGOOU010000046.1:0-35052 GCF_041439815.1 Vibrio sp. 1F279
GAATGTTGAACAAAGGCCAGTTTGATTTCTGGTTACGTCATGATGAACGTAAAACGCTTGTTCGGGAGAGATCCGCCTTCATGAATCGTCTGTTCAATGTTGAGGTGATTTACCAGTAATCGTTAAGCCCATGACTGGGTAGATCTGCATTCTTTGATTAGTTGCAACAGCCCCTGACTGGGTAGATCTGCATTATCTGATTAGTTGCAACAAGCCCACCAAAGAAACACCGCAAAAATTTATTGGCACATATTTCCCAAAAGGGTAAGTGTTTTCAGATAAGTAGATTATTGAGTCAATGCGACGGCCAAGGTAATTGTCGCTCAATACCAACACTAAGAACTTGCGAGTGAATTCAATAATGCAACCTCAATCATTAATTTTTTTCACCTCAAAAAAAGATAATTCTGACTGTAATTTTTCAGCTAAAGCACCAACTTCTTGATTGGAATTTGTACTTTCTTCTATTCCTTTTATATTCTGTTGAACCAGCGAATTAATATCTTCGAGTTGCTTTGAAATATCTTGAGTAACGGCACTTTGCTCTTCGGAAGCCGTTGCTACGACAGCATTTACTTCAGAAATACCCGTAACTTTCTCTGATATTATCGCGAATGATTCCGTCAACTCATTCGTAGCCTCTTTGGTTAGATTCATTAATTCAACGTTTCTACTCATGGAATCATCAGCTTGCTTAGACTTCTCTTGAAGTTGGGTGATAATGGTTTGAATATCAACTGTTGATTGTTGTGTTTTGGCAGCCAATGCTCTGACTTCATCAGCCACAACAGCAAACCCTCTCCCTTGTTCTCCTGCACGAGCCGCTTCAATTGCAGCATTTAAGGCCAATAGATTGGTTTGCTCTGAGATACTGTTGATAACATCAACTACAGAACTAATGGTCTCCGAATGTTCTCGAAGATGATTAACTAAATTTTTTGCTTCTAAAATAGAATTACTTATTTTTTCTGTTGTTTGTGTTGAATTCATGAGGATGGATTGACTGGATTCAATCACGCTATTTGCTTCCATAGCGGCTTCCTCTGCTTTCATTGCATTTGTAGCAACATCATTTGCTGTGGACGCCATTTCAGTGGATGCTGTTGCCACTTGTTCAACAGATGAAAGTTCACTTAATGAATTTTTTCGATTCTGATCAACAAGAACCAACGAATGGTCTTGTTTAACTTTAATTGTACTCATTACGTTTTGGCTTTCTAGTACGACACCTGATAGCCGTTCAGATAAAATTGTTACAGACTCAGAGATACTATCAAGCTCATTTCTGCTCAATGGCAACGTTTTGTTGTGAACTTTACCTTCCGAAAGCGCCTTTAACCATTCAACAATCATGGGTAAATTTCTAACTTCTCTTTTAGCAAACCAGAATGAAAGGATAGACACGAGTAATGAAGTGAGTAAAACAATAGTCCAGCCCCACAACGTAGACTTTCTCAACTCAGAATTTGATAATGTGAACTCTTGCTTAGAAACATCAAGTTGTAGATCAATTAACAATCCTAAATCCTCTCCCATAGCATCAACTAGCTTATATAATGTTTCTATCATCATATAGTCATCAACGGCGTTGCTTTTATGTTGTTTCAGCAAAAGTGGAACCTGAGATTCAACCGTTGAAATTTGTTTCTCTAACCTTTGGGCCAATTTTGCTTCTTTGTCCGTTAATGCAGTTTTTAGATATTCTTGCCAAATTGATTTTGCTTCATTAATGGATTCTGATGCACCTGTGTAAAATTGGTCCTTAGTAATTAACCCTACGTGTTGTTTATTGGCGGCATCAATCAAGTTAACGGCGTACAAGTCTGAGATTTTTTTCAAGTTTGATAATGGAATAACACGGTCTAAGTATACCGATTGGAATCGTTCCATGATTATTTGAGAAACGTTACCATTTAACGCATGAACAGCAAAAAGAGAAAGAGAAAATAACATCGGAATTAAGAGTAGCTTCGTTGAGATTTTATTCATAAGTCACCGTAAAGAGTGCAATAGATTTATTATAAAGCAAGATTCGAACCACAGAAAAAAGCGCTAACAAACATGCATCATGATAGATTTGTTATGTTGTTGATTCTTAAATTGCATTGCAAAAAGCAACACAATCCGAATATGCATATAAACCTTATTGGATTTAAACAACATGCACAGTGCAATTGTCGATAGACAATAAAGGAATAAGTTTTCCGTAAGGGCGTGACCGTAAGCGGTCGGGTTTTTCGTCGTTCCTCTTTCTATCGCTAACTTGAAGCCCCTAACTACTCATTGTTTGTGATGCGTTTTCACCTCGATTTCGTCGCGTGTTCCCAAAAATGATCAGTTTTCTATTCGTTTGTCACAAAAAGGATGGGACGTGACAAATAGGGGTTGTTGCAAAAAAATCAGCCAAGACTCAGAATTCAGTTCTGTCTTTTCTAATCTAGTGACTCAATGGCCAATCCCGCATTCAAATGGAAACACTTTGCCCCTGAAATCATTCTTTGGTGCCTTCGTTGGTATGGTTCGACAATTTATCGTTAGTTCATTAAATATGCCCCTTCATTACACAAGAAATCACGTCGTCTTATTTAACGTAACGGCACTTAATCAGTACCCAAAAATCAAACCTCCAGCTAGCGTAAGTTTACTGCTCGCGCTGGCTCTTCAATCAGGTGAGCGAATAGGATGAAGTTGGTAATGATAATTTCTTAATTCTTCGCTGACTTGATACTGCTCGAATTTGAAGTAACGTTGCTCTGTTAAGCAGTGAGTAAACTTGCCCAATTCATTGGTATGTATGAACAACGAGATTGGTGCAACTTGGCGATTATCATCATCGAAGCAATAATCAATGTGCGCTCTATCGAGATAAACAACGTCTCTATCCTGAGTCGGCGTCTCTTCAACAAGTTTTGTCTTTTCTGGTTACGTCATGATGAGGGCGTTGTTGCATCGCTCGTATTTCGGAGCAGCACAATAATCACGAGGCTTCTACTGATATAATGCAGTTTTCGCCTCGAGGCTTACTTATCCATGCCAAACAAGTTTAACAATTCAAAGCGCCACCACATTCCAAAGCAAACCTATAAACTGACGAACTGGCCTGAATACAACCAATCATTGATGAACCGAGGACGAATCGATATTTGGATAAACGAAGAGCTCTTAGATACATGGAACCATAAAGACCGTACCTATGACGGCACTGGCTCTAGCCCTCACTATACTGATGAAGCTATATTGATATGTCATGAAATCCGAATGGTATTACGCTTACCCTTGCGTCAAGCTCAAGGTTATATTGATTCGTTATTTGACATGTTGGACTTCCCATTAACTTGCCCTAGCTACAGCCAACTTTCTCGTAGACTTCAAGGCCTAAATATCAAAACGCCACTCTACCCAAAGCAACATAACACACAGATTGAAAATAATGATGTCGTCGCGCTAACCATTGACTCTACAGGCTTAAAGAGGTTTGGTAGAGACGAATGGCATCAAGAAAAACACAAAGTGAGTAGTAAGCGTAGTTGGCGAAAAATGCATATTGGCTCCGATCACAACCACTACATTAGAGCTGCAGTTATGACAGACAAGAACACGAAGGATGAGGCTGTAGTCGGAGATATTTGTGACCAAATAAGCGTACCGGTAGGACAAGTATTTGCGGATAAGGCCTATGACGAAAATACGGTATATGACACGTTAGATAGCCACTTCCCGGATGCTGATATTGTCATTCCACCCAAGGAAAATTTGCTCTACGATGAACAGCGAGACCATCGAGTACGAAGTCGAGCGATGATAGAAATTGCGGCGAAAGGTCAAATCGCCTGGCAAAAGAAGCACGAGTATGGAAAACGTGCTCATGGAGAATTGGCAATGCAGCGATATAAACGAACATTTGGTAACCAACTCCACAGCCGAAGTTTTAACAATCAAAAGATGGAAATGATGATTGCTTGTGGTGTTTTGAACCGCTTTACCGCAATGGGGATGCCTCAAAGTTATCGTTGCGCCTAAGATCTATCAAAAGACCAGAGGATTGAGCGATGCAACAGCGCCCAAATTGCGCTGAGCCATTATTGTGAAAGCTTTCAATATTGATACCTAACGCATGTTTCTGAGGCGGTTTAGTGTAGTCGTCAAACTCAATGCCTTTGAAAAATCGCCACTGCCCCGAACGTAGATTCTCGGTTCGAATTACGCCCTTATCACTCAAATCATTGAGGACAGTTTCTAAGAACGGTAGACATTCACTCCATTGTAAACCCAGTGTGTTTAACAAAGGAATTTGCAAATTATCAAGGAGTAATACCTTATTATCAGAGAGCTTCATCATTTCCTTGAGAACCAACTTTTCAACATGCTTTTCCATTAACTTATAACCTCTATGTTATACGGAGTTATCATTTCTTGTTTAGTGCGCTGCTTTCTTGAAAGCTGCAATGCCAGCATCACAAAGCGGTTTTGTGACAGGTTTTGATGCGTTATGAGTTTTTTTAAGACCTGAGTTAGTATATTCAGCACACCAAACACTATCGTTTCTACCTGTTGTTTTATTGCGATAATGAACACTTAAATAGCTTTGATCGTTAATCTCGACTTTGATGATGTCAGAAGCATCATACTTGTTTGGTAATGTGACTAGCACCTGATTCGCTTGAGCTTTGATTGGTTTTACACTAAAAGCTGACGTTTGTGCGTAGACCAATTGGGGCGCAAACGCTAAGACCGCGATAGCGGCTAGAATTGATTTTAATTGCACGCCATTTCCCCCTTACTTTCGATTATTAAGAAAAGATACAAGATTAGATAATCTTTCCTCCCAATGAATAAGCCTATCTTAAGCATCTTTGGCTCTACTTGGAGAGCTTGATTTAAGTTCTATTGAGAGTTGAGCAATCGTTCGATTTACTAAATTTTGATAGTCATTGAGCTCTTGACTCGATAGTTCATCGAGATTTTTTTCTTTATAAACTGACATGTATTTACCCCCATGAAGTAGTTTAAATGGCGATGCTATTAACATCTTTCACACCAAATAAGTAAGCTAACTCTTCGTTCGATACTGCGTGAACTTCAATAAGAGTCGTTCCCTTGTGTTGAATCGTACAGATTTTGATTACCTTTCCATCAGGCCATTCTTCTCGAACATATACAGCAGAAGCGTGGCGTCTAGAGGATGGGTTATAGCGATTATCACCAGTAAACTGGTTAATTTTCCCATCTCTAAGAACTGTGATATAAACGCTTTTGGCGTCTTCTGAGCGGTCAAAGATGACGGTTGCAAATTGTTGACTAGAATATTCAGCAAAACCTAAATCGCTGTAATCCAATTCTTTCATTAAGCTACTCATAATTTATTCCTCGTTCCTCTTAATTACGCATTGAATGTTCATTACTCAGATTCTGATGAGTCTGCTTCGCTGCGTTCGAACGCATCATGAAACTCCGGTGGTGTACTAGTATGTCCACACTCTCTACATACGTAGTCACCAGTTTGGACACCAAACATCCGTTCCTTACCTATATTGGTACAGCCACACTCTGGACACTCAGCCTTTCTTGCTCTTGCCATACGACTTCCCCTTAGCAACGTCTTAGTGTTCTATCGTGATACTTCATTGTTGCCGCACCAATAGACAATGTGCTGACAGCAAAGAAAGCAAACCAACGATAATTTAGATATTTGGTTACGGCTGATAATGCATCGGTTGGCACTGGTGCTGTCCACGCAACAATGAAGCTGATTACGCTACCCAACATAAGAGCAACGGTAATAATTATTCCTGCTTTAATTTTCCAATCAAAGAACTCAAAAAACATGATGTCTTTTTATCCCTTTTGTTCGTTGTCTTTGTTTGGTAGGCCATTCACAGCGTCTAAGTCACGCTGTTCACCCGCCTTTGCTATCCGTGATAACTGGCGTTCGGACTTACCCCAACGTTTTGCGATTTCTTCAAACTTCCAACCTTTAGCGTTTGCTATAAGCTGAAACTCTGTAATATTTCTACCTGTCATATGTGTCTAGTATATTCCAATTTAATTACCTGTCAAATATGTCTAGCTCACTAATCGCCAGTATTTCGACTCTCAGGAGCTAACAACGACTCAAAACGTTCTAAGTTTTTGATATTACACTCTTGATTGAATTTTTCTTCAAACCCTAACACTGTAATAAGCTCTCGTTTAGAAGTGGATAGTAAGTAAATAGCGTCCGTGTGCTCATTGAACATTTTTAGAAGAAACTCAATAGCATCAACTCGGTTTCGAGTGGATCTACCTTTCCATGCTGGCTCATGATGGAATAAACGATTCCTGAACTTATTTAATGCTCCCATTTTCTGAAATAATGTATTGAGTTTAACTCTCTTCTCTCTAGCGTTCGGGAAACACTTATCCAACTGTGTTTGCCATAGGTTATGATCTCTGTTGCGAGGGTTGTTGTAGTCTCGGTGTAACATGTGAACCCAAAATCCAAACGGTAATCGAGAAACAAGATCGTTACTGGTATATCGAACGCCTACATCCTTTAAACACTGCTGTTCTGCAAAATCGACTTGTTTTCGAGACTCTTGACTTAGAGGAATTCGCTTATACCATTCATCATCTTCAAAGCATTCTGTTGCTGATTTATGGATTGAATTTCTCAACGTCACTTCAAGTAGCTGAACTACTGAGAAAAACTGAGACATTATACTTTGCATCGCCATATAAACGGCTATCAACTCACTATCAGATTTACAGTCGAGCACCTGACGATAGGTCTCTAGTTTTTCTGTAGAAAGTCCTTGCTTGATCTCTTCCAAATCCAAATTATTTGCCCTCTGTATCAAGGTTGTGTATTATTAGAAACAACTGAGGTTAATCCTCTTGTTGTGATAGCCCTGTCCTCTTCCGCTGGAAACAGTATTGACAACAGGTAGCGAGTTTAAGAGCCACCCTTTCGAGGGTGGCTCACTTGTTTGTAGCTAATAAAAGCACACTACATACACCCGTCATATATGTCTAGCATATTTTAAAAAGCCATATCTGCAATTGCTAGCATACTCACAGTATCTGTCTCTATAAGTCTTAACGTGGTTTCAAGGCTCTTATTTCCAAGCATCAAATGGATAGTCGGAACGTCTACTCCATGACGTTTAAGCCTTACAGCAAACGTGCGTCTACCGCTTAGAATACTAGGCTGATCAATACCAGAATCAGCCAACAATCGTTTGATGTGATTATTTAAAGCATTACAGTGGTAAGTCGTATTACCTTTCTCTGTGGTTCTATGCTTGATTTTAAAATGGTCGCCATTCCTACGCTTAAAGAATGGTTCATCAGCATCAAAAGCATTGTATTGATCGGGGTGATCACCATCTTTTAGCCGTTGCTCAATGTAGTTCTTGATAAGATTCTGTAGCTTAATGTTGGACAGATAAAAATCTCGATTCACATCGCCTTTAATGGCAAAGCATTTTGTTAGGTGTCCGTTCTTCTTAACAATGTCTCGAACTTGGATGCGACATACCTCTAGTGTTGTCATTCCACTACCCAAGAAAAATCCCATTAGACACGCATTAAGCTCTGGCTCTGGTGTCTGTGTGATGACTTTAAAGACCCAAGTTTTGTCTTTGTCCTCGATGAGCTTTGGTAGTGCCATGTGTGCATTTTCCTGTTTTACATGAATAAACATACACGCTAACAGTGACAAGTTTAGAAATCAGTGATCTAAGGATTGGAATTACTGGCTTTGGGGGAAAACGTTCCGTAGTATCGAAATCAACTGATCACGATACTACATACTGGAGTGGTTAAGGTAATTGATGGGCTGTTGCTGTTAAAGACTCGATTTGAACTGTTTTACCTGACATAGAAACTTCTTTGGTATAAAGACTTTCTGCCTTATCCCATTCTAAAAACGCCTGATTAGCTATCGTTTGAATATTAGCTAAATTCACATCGTATTTTTGCGTTAAGCTCAAAGGAAACTTGAAATCATAACTAAGCCAAATGCCATTTTGCTCGGGACGTAATACATGTTGCCAGGCGGAGTACTGACTACCACAATTGTCATATTCAAAATTGCAAATCTCAAACCCCTTACTTTCCGGCAACTGAGATAAATATAAATACACATCGTAGGTTTGATACTCAGGCATCGCTTCAGCATTGTTAAAATTTAACACAATAACACTGTGTGCCCCTGCCTTTGTCCCAATCTCAATATGATTGGTAATAGGGGGGGGGGCGTTGCAGTGTTCGTACAGCCCAATAGCGCTGATGATATTCCCACCGCAAGTAACATTTTTTTCATAAATAGCCCTTTTTTTACTGGATATCTAACCAGTATAATAAGAATCACATCACGACACAATAAACATCCTCACCAATTGATTAATGTTGAATTAATCAATAATTTCAATATGTTCTTGTTTATATATGGTTCATGCTGGCTGCTATATACTTGCATGTAGAGTCAGTATGAAGCCGACAGAGCGAAGCGGCGTCAGTATTACTAATTTAGAGAAAACTGATCATTTTGAGGTTTAGGATCAAAAAATCAAGCGAAACCAAAACACATCACAACCCGTTAACATTTAACTAAATTCTGTAATTAACTTTCAGGAGAAAACTCTAGGGTATGGAAAGAGAAATGGCTGACTTTCGAGCGGTTGTAGCTAGAGTCGTCCCCTACCGCGCAAAAGCCAGCCTAATTTTGTCAATTTAACATATGATCGATAATACAATCCAAGAAAGAAGCACCGTACGGTGACTAATTTAGGTTCTGTCGCAAACTTTGAGGATTTAAGTTAAGGTTTGCTTGATTTCTACTCATGAAACTGATTCTTAATGTGTAAGGCTGTCACTTTCCTTCTGAAGTTGTTCTTGAAACCGTACGTTATTATCTCGCCTATAAACTCAGTTATCGTGAAATTGAAGAGATACAGCTTGAGCGTAGAGTTGTTGTAGATCACGCCACTATCGATCCGTCGATAAATTTGGAAACGTGATCGATTACTACCTTAGCCCGAACCGTGATGAGGCAGCTGCCAAAGCCTTTCTGAATAAGGCCATTGCACAAAATGGTTTACCAAGCAGGTTACTGCCAAGCAATAAACTTGCGCGGGACAAGAGTGAAGAACTTGGCCCCCCTAGTGGCTGCCATACATCCTCAAACAAACAGTCCATTTCCTGGTGTCGTGGGAGAAGCGAACGGCCATGTCATTGATTTTTTACTCTGCGATCGCCATGATGAGAAAGCGGCTCGCGCCTTCTTTACCAAGGCAATCGGCTATAATGGTTTATCAGAAAAAGTGGTTATCGATAAGAGTGGTACCAACGCGTTAGCGCTGCATAACATCAATGTTCAACTCTGGCTGACGGAGAAGAGACTCAACTTGATTGAAGTATTTCAAGTTAAATATCTGAACAATATAGTTGAGCAAAGTCACCGGAAAGTGAAAGGTAAAATACATCAGTGTTTAGGGGGGGAATTTGTATGAGAGAGCCAGTTCCACCCTGGCAGGCGTGGAACTGTGGTCGATAATTAAAAACGGACAGCTCGATAATCCTGAAGGCTTATCTGCTTGGGAGCAATTTTACGCACTAGCAGCCTAATTACATCTAAAAACCAGTACACTTATACTTCATCATAATTTTGCGATACAACCCCACATTATACGGCTTTGGCTCTAGAGCTGGTTTTGTTCATTTTACTTTAAATGACTAAAGCGTTGCTCCAAATTGTTCTAACAACTCACGTTGTGCATCGGTTAGATTTTTGGGTATTTCAACTTGAACCTCCACCAATAGATCGCCCGCTTCACCTTTACGACTTGTCACGCCTTTCCCCGTCATCTTGAATTTGCGCCCTGTTTGAGTACCCGCTGGAATTTTGAGTTTAAAGCGACTGTCTAACACATTCACCGTAACTTCCCCCCCTAAAGCCGCAGTAACCATATCAACTTTGGTGTGACAAATAATGTCATTACCATCGCGGTCTAGAAACCCATGTGGTCTGGTTTCAATAATGAATAATAAATCCCCCGAAGGACCACCATTAACGCCTAAACCACCTTTACCGGAGTAACGTATCTTTTCACCATCTTTAATACCCGAAGGGATCTTAACTTTGATTTTTTTCTGTTTACCATTGATTAGCAATTCGACCGTTTTTTCAGCCCCTTGAACCACATCAATAAAGTCTACAGTAAGCGTATATTGGTGATCTTGACCTTTTTGTCCGCGTGGGCGCCCGTGTCCACCACGAGTTTGTGAGAAGAGATCCTCAAACCCTCCACCAAAGCCGCCACGTTGGCGGAAGGCATCACTAAAGAAGTCTTCGAACCCACTGTGACCACCAAAACCACGATTCTCAGATTCAGTATGACAAAATTGGTCATACTGAATGCGCTTTTCTTTGTCTGTTAAAATTTCATAAGCATCTTTTACTTCTTTGAAATTCGCTTCTGCTGTCGCATCTCCGGGATTTTTATCGGGGTGATACTTCACCGCCAACTTCTTGTAGGCTTTTTTAATCTCTTTCTCCGAGGCTCCCTTAGATACACCTAGCACGCTGTAATAATCTCGTTTTGACATGCTAAAAACTCACTCAATTTCTCATTCAAACAAAAAAGGGCGTATGAGTGACCTCTTACGCCCTGAATACCAATAAGTTCACGTCTCCATGATACATAACTCAACGTTTAACAGCTCGAAAGCAATTATCCGTCAGTGGCGTTACTTCATTTCTTCAAACTCAGCATCAACAACATCGTCGTCCTGCTTAGGTTGTTCATCAGCTTGCTGTGCTTGTGCTTTCTGTTGAGTAATTTCCATTAGCTTTTGAGCTGCTTGCATAAGTTCTTGAACTTTAGCGTCGATCACTTCTTTTTCGTCACCAGACTTAGCTAATTCTAGAGCTTCGATAACCGCTTCGATTTTAACTTTCTCGTCTGCAGGTAGAGCTTCACCCGCTTCTTCTACTTGCTTCTTAGTACCGTGAATCATTTGGTCAGCTTGGTTACGTGCAATGACTAGCTCTTCGAACTTCTTGTCCGTTTCTTTGTTAGCTTCTGCCTCTTGTACCATTGCTTCGATCTCTTCCTCAGACAAACCACCTGATGCTTGTATCGTGATCTTTTGCTCTTTACCTGTTGCTTTATCTTTAGCAGATACGTTCAGGATCCCATCCGCGTCTAGGTCGAATGTTACTTCGATTTGTGGCATGCCACGTGGAGCTGGTTGGATACCTTCTAGGTTGAACTGACCAAGAGACTTGTTGTAAGTCGCTTGCTTTCGTTCACCTTGAAGAACGTGGATAGTTACTGCGCTTTGGTTGTCTTCAGCTGTAGAGAACACTTGCACCGCTTTAGTCGGGATAGTTGTGTTTTTCTCGATAAGCTTAGCCATTACCCCGCCCATCGTTTCGATACCGAAAGAGAGAGGAGTAACGTCAAGTAGTAAAACATCTTTAACGTCACCAGCTAGCACTGCACCTTGAACAGCAGCACCCATTGCAACAGCTTCGTCAGGGTTCACATCTTTACGTGGCTCTTTACCGAAGAATTCAGTTACTTTAGCTTGAACCATAGGCATACGAGTTTGACCACCCACTAAGATAACGTCAGTGATTTCGCCTACAGATAGGGCAGCATCTGCAAGAGCTACTTTTAGTGGCTCAAGAGAACGTTGAACTAGGTCTTCAACTAGAGACTCAAGCTTCGCTCGAGTCACTTTGATGTTCATGTGCTTAGGGCCATTCGCATCAGCCGTAACGTAAGGTAGGTTTACGTCAGTTTGAGTAGTAGAAGAAAGCTCGATTTTCGCCTTTTCTGCTGCTTCTTTAACACGCTGCATTGCTAGTGGATCAGTTTTAAGGTCGATACCTTGCTCTTTTTTGAACTCATCTACTAGGTAGTTAATCATGCGGTTATCGAAATCTTCACCACCAAGGTGAGTATCACCGTTAGTTGAAAGAACTTCGAAAGTTTTCTCACCTTCTACTTCATCAATTTCGATGATAGAGATATCGAATGTACCACCACCAAGGTCGTATACAGCGATAGTGCGATCACCACCTTGCTTGTCTAGACCGTAAGCTAGAGCAGCAGCAGTTGGTTCGTTGATGATCCGTTTAACATCTAGGCCTGCGATACGACCAGCATCTTTCGTTGCTTGACGCTGAGCATCGTTGAAGTAAGCAGGAACAGTAACAACTGCGCCAGTTACTTCTTCGCCTAGGAAGTCTTCAGCTGTTTTCTTCATTTTCTTAAGAACTTCAGCAGATACTTGAGGAGCAGCCATTTTTTGGCCTTGCGCTTCAACCCAGGCATCACCGTTGTCAGCCTTAACAATGTTGAAAGGCATGATTTCGATATCGCGTTGAACTTCTTCATCTTCAAAACGACGACCGATTAGACGCTTGATAGCGAATAGGGTGTTTTGAGGGTTAGTAACCGCTTGACGCTTCGCAGGTTGACCAACTAGCGTCTCACCTTCAGTGTATGCGATTACCGAGGCTGTTGTGCGTTCGCCTTCAGTATTTTCTAGTACGCGAGGTTTGTCGCCGTCAAGTACGGCAACACATGAATTTGTTGTCCCTAAGTCAATACCGATAATTTTACTCATAATAAGACCTCTCTTATTAAAATTATTTTTTCTAATGCAAAATATGTAATTCTATTCTTCTATATGAGTACAAGCGTTTAAGTCTTGCACTCTAGTGGTGATAAACAGCAATATTTTTAGACAAGGTTAGTAAAATCGAATACTAAAATCACCTTATCCGATCCTGTTTCCCCAGTCATTATTTGTGGATTGAGATCTGACGGGGTTGCATTGCTTCTGGGACTTCACGGACGAGGTCTACGTGCAGCAAACCATTTCCCATACTCGCTGCTTTAACGGTTACGTAGTCAGCCATCTGGAATTTACGTTCAAAGTTACGCTCTGCGATCCCTTGATAAAGGTAATTAGGTTTAGTTTCTACAGGCTGAACTTCACCGGAAACGATTAACATATTTTCGTTCTGGGTAAGAGTTAGTGCATCTTCAGAAAAACCAGCTACAGCCATCGTAATACGATAGTTGTTTTCGTCTTTCTGCTCGATGTTGTATGGAGGGTAGCCATTACAAGATGGCTTATTCGTGCTACTCTCCGCTAGGTTAAATAGACGTTCAAAACCAATGGCATGACGGTATAGCGGAGAAAAATCTACATTACGCATAATACTATCCTCATAAATAAGCAATAGTTCTTAGTGTTTAGTACACCAAGACCGGAGACAGACTCTATTGCACCACGTAGGCGCCGTAAGACATATGTTCCAGGTGTTAACAGGTTTAAGGAACTCGCTAATGTCGCATACTACAACGTCAACGTTCCTTGATTACAATTGCCCTAGCTTCCCTAAGAAGGCGAAGTGGGCAACTTAAGAACTTCATCTGTCAGTTCGTTTTTTTAAAATATTATCCCAAGAGAAACCTGTCAATACTAACATTAGGTTTTTTTGGTCATTTATAAATTGTTAATTTAGCAAAAGCGCTAGCTCGATTCTGTCAGATTCGATCTAACAGGTTCTTCGCTGGCTCATTCCTACACACAACCCAAATCGCGGCCTGGATCTGTCAGCATATAATGTATTTTAATGTGACACCCTAAGCGCCAAAACGCACATCAAAACAAAACCCTGAGCACTTAAACGTCCCCTCCCCCTTTGTCACAAATCGCAATGCTGGAAATACTGACCCGTAGTTGGTGTACAGAATGATGTGATCCGCTCGCTCGTGAAGAAACCATTCACCAAAGCCAGCGCCATTTAATTCGATGAAAAAGTCACGGATTTCATGGAAAGCAAAACGACGCGACCCCAATAGCGGAAACTGCTGCTTGATAGCTTCAACGAACCCTTGGTCTTTTAACGCTGCGATATCAGCCTGCTGCTCGGGCGATTGACGACGACTGAACATTTTCAAACGCTGGATTTTGGAAACCCAATCAGACTTTTTTTTCGCCTCATCACGACACTTTTTGACTTGAGAGCGCAACTTCAATACCGCCAAAGGACTAGAGATATCATTTTTTGGTGAGCTTTCGTGCCCCAGCGGCGAAACGCTGGTCGATGAATTTGAATTAGAGAGAGTTGGGATTGAGTTTTGTTGCGCCATGAGAATTTCCTTTCTGTTTGAGTATCACTTTTCGGAGCCGCTTGGCTGTCCGCTCTCTCAACATCGTTCTGCTTTGCAAGGGCGCACAGCGGCAAAGCCTCCCTTGAAAAACAGGTTGTGGGGAGAGACGGTTAACAGCCTGCGAACCCAAAAATGAAGCGAGTGAAAGAAATCGGCGCATAAGAAAACAAGCCCTTATTCGAACTTATTCAAAGACAGAGAGATCAACGAGGAGAGAGGACGAGGTGCCTCGAACGAAGAGAGAAGTGCCTTGGGTGATTGTTCTCAGGAACGTAGAAGCTCATCGAGCAGGCTCGATAAAGCAACTCAAGTTGTCGACAGAGGAGCAAAACGAAGGAATAAACCGAGCGGAGCGAGAACGTCCCAGTGAAGAAGCATCAACAACAGAACCACTCTATTAGAGATAAAACGAAGCACACGTGATAAAAATCAAGTGATAACGACCAGAAAATGAACCATGACCTATGTCCTTATACAATTCATCTCACCTTTCTCTTTGAGAAAGCGTTCATACCTCCTTTTTACTGTGCCACGATCGAGTCCCAATACCTTTGCAGCATAAGTATAGTTTCCTAGGGAATGAATCATGCATTCATCCAACAGCCCCCCTCCACCGCTTTCATCACCACACTCATATCAGGATCGCTATTAGAACTGACATAAACCAACAATCGAGCAGCAAGACATTTCCGAACTTTCAACAGATCGACTAGCATTTGCTTTTCAGTCCTATGCAGTAGCAGATGAATAACTTCCTGATCATCAATATGACCCACTTCCACTCGATAGGTTCCTGTACCTTGGACTTTATCAATCAACGTATTTAATCGATGAGTTTTAACCTTCTTAGAAAAAGGTTTCATTTTCTAACATTGAGGCAAAACACTGCTGTTCAAAGAGAGCGGTCAACATGATGTAGAGCTCATCCTAATGAGTGAATTTGGCTTGATAATTGAGGTTAATTTCGTTCATTTGCCATAAATTTTCCTCTAGGTGGCCCTTGGCATTCCTGCCTATACTCAGCATGGTCTTCAGCTCTTTCTTACATTTAGAATATTGAGGCTGTTTTATCTTTGGCTTGATGAACTCTACCAAAAACTCATTTCTTTTTTTTGTAGGCCAATAGGCTTGGCTTTGGTCAAATGAATAATAACGAGAGGGGAGGCGTTTGAAATCGTTTGGTCTATTGCTTGATAGTACTTTAAGTTAAGGCTCATGAATGGTCGCTAACTCTTATAATCCGGTGGAAGAACGTCCGAAAAGCCTGAGCTCAAGGTAGTCAAGGTGATACAACCGCGCCTCAGCCCAAACATAATTAACAATTAAGGCGTGACTTGAACACGCTAAGAATAACAAGGTTAATCTCGTTATTTAAGTTTATTCAGTACGTTGAAGAATTCTTTGAATTCAACCGTAAATAGAGCACCGACTATTACTGGTAGACCGCTATTAAAAGCGGACCTGCTTAAATTTCCCAACGCCGATAGCAGATCGCTCTTTTAAAATCACGTCTAGTGCTCTCTCAAATACGTACTTATTGCCCTTAATTAAGTCTCGTGCACCACCACTGTTAAACCAGATGAAAGAATAATATTCAGAGTAATTTGATAAGGTTGTTTTGAAAACAACCCCCATTGTCCCCGTTTAGACACCCATCAAACTTAAACCTTTATTAATTAAAAATATTCTTAAAAGGTTTAATTTGTATCTTTAGTGCTTTATATTGGTTACATGAAATTAAGGCATTAAGGGCACCCAATGACCACCATCATCGATTCATTAGAACTTGTTTGTGAACGTATGCAGCAAGAGCAGTCAGATCTGAAAGCCGTTATCAAAGAGCGTATGCAGATCAAAGTAACTGATACAGAAATTGAGGGGAGTGTCGATAGGCTTATCTATAATCACTCATTGAAGAAGAAAGAGCTTCAAGAGCTGTTTGGCTTATCTCGTGTGACCTTCAATTCTAGAATAGATGAAGCAACCGAGCAGGGCGTCGTTGGCGCTCCTATTATCCAAGGACGCACTCACCTGTATAATCGCTTCGACGTCGCCAATATGATGGAGTTCATGAACTTTCCTAAGTACAACCAGCGCTTTGAACCGACAACCGTTGTAGTGGAAAACCATAAAGGGGGCACTGGCAAATCCACCACGACAGTAACCCTAGCGACCACTGCTGCGCTTGATCTTAATCTTAATGCACGCTGCCTAGTGATAGATTTAGATCCCCAAGGCTCAACAGGCCAAAACCTGATTCATCAAGCCGACGATGAATCAGTCTACATGACAGCTGTTGATATCGCGCTAGCAGGCCAAGAGCCCGAAGGTGATTTTTCTCAATACCTTAATGACTACCGTTATGACGAGTTAGTTAAAGCGATTCCGTTTAAGACTCACCTCCCTAACTTAGATGTGATTCCTGCCTTCCCATCAGACGAACGCTTTGTCGATTCTTACTGGGGGCAAGATGAAATAGGTCAACGGAATTTGCTGAGTGTGTTGCGTGAAAAAATCTTACCCATACTTAAAGAAGAGTACGACCTAATCTTCATCGATACGCCCCCACAGAACTCTCCAATTCTCTGGGCAGTGAATGAGGCGGCTGATGCGGTCTTGATTCCAGTCACCCCACGAGAGTTTGATTTTGCCTCAACGAGTAACTACATGGCCACTATGCCAGGTACATTTAGAGCATTACCATCACAAGGAAAAAATTTAAAGTGGGCTAAATTGCTTCCAGTGAACTTCGATGAGAAGAGCGCTCATGAAGTTAAAGTGTTTGATAAATTGCTGCGTGCGGCGCAAGGGCATTTATTATCAACAGCGATCCGTCACTCTGAAGCGTTTGTCGCGGCTGCGGAAAGCAACCGTACAGTACTGGATATTCGAAAATCAGAGCAGATTTGTAGTGGTAAACAATTTGATTTAGCTATGACATCGGTGAATGCCGTGTACCACCAATTCATCACTGAAATTAAGCAGCTAGCAACAAAAGGGCTATAACATGTTACGACCTCAAGACAAGCGAACCGGCTTTAACCAAGGCAATCAATTAGGAAAACGAGTTAAAGCCGAACCCCCTAAAAAAACATTCACGTTTGCTAGCGGTAAAACAGCCACTGCAGAAAGAGTGGTGGTTAAATCAGATGAACTTGAAGTTAAAACTGCAATTCACCCTTTAAATCCACGTCGCCAAGATTCGCTTACGCTTGATGCTGTGCGTGATATATTACCAAGCGTTCAGGAAGAGGGCGTACATACTGAAGGCGTCGCGACCAAAGACGGGCAGGGCACTTACCAGTTACTTGATAGCTCACGTCGCCGTTTCACTTGCATCCATGCTAAAAAAGATTTACCTCTATGGGTTATTGAAGGGGAGATCGACCAAGCTGATTTGCTCGCTTTTATTCAAACTACTCAATCTGTAAAGCGCTTGTCTTACCGAGAATTGGGAGCTGATTACAAAAGCGTGATGCAAGCACAAGGCTTTACGAAGCTCGATGAACTAGCTGACTATCTGAATATTGGACGTGAAACTTGCCGAAAGCGCTTTGCTGCAGCATCAGTTGATCAGCGTTTGATTGAGGTCTTTCCTGATTGCGAAGGGATCCCAAATGGTTACTACGCTAAGCTGGCTAAAGTGGAAAAGCAGTTAGATAAAGAAGGTACTACAACGGCACATTTCATCAGTTCACTTAAGGTGGATGTAGATAATTTAGTCTCTGTAGAAGATAAACAAAAGCAAGTTCTTGCTCAGATGGAGTCGAAGCTTTTAAAGGGTAAAGATAAAATAAGCTGGAAGACTAAACCATTAGCGCTGTTCGATGACAAGAACAAGTATGCAAAGGTATCTCACAGCAGTGATAAGCGGGGGCTTAAGATTGAATTGAGTAGATTGCCCGTTGATGTGTATGACGATATCATACGGTTTGTTTCTGAAAAAGTGCAAGATAAGTAAATAACAACCCCGCCAATGAGCGGGGTTTTTAATGGGGACAATGGGGGTTGTTTTGCCCTATTAACAACAAACCACCTCATTATTTAGATGTCATAACAAAGTTGATGAATATAAAACTTGAGATCAGTATCACTGAAGGTAACAAATTTTTAGTGTTAGCTGCAAAACACTAAAAATCTGTTACCTGAAAATCATAATTCCATTAACTCTAACCTGTGATAGAAAATAGAATCAAACTGCATATCTGCAGGCATTACGATAATACCCATCCTAACACTTTCAATGGCGAGTTTATGGTGTTTACTTAACTCACCATTGACAGGGTATGAAAGTACAATATTAAAGGCTTCTTTTGCGAGTTTTAACATCGGGTTATCAGGTGCTAGCTCTTCAGCTAACTTTGCTCTTTCCAATGCCTCACCTTTATTGTCACTTTTTTGCTTCCATTGGAAAAGGAACTCAAGCGCAACAATACTCTTTCCTCGATAACGAGCTTTATAACCATACGATCCAGACTCTTCATCAACCAAAAAGCTTAGCTCTTTTCTCACTTCTTCGTTAGAAGCAAGCTCTTCGATTGGCTTACGAATACATCGTTCCATGAAGACCTTGTTGTTGGTATAACTGGATTTGGTTAACTTCCCTTGCTCATCTAAGAGACCGAATAAACCATGTAATTGCGCTATCGATTGCTCATGCAACTTCATTCCAGGCTTTTTAAAGCGAGATAGAATAGTGTAAAGGCGCTTAGAATGTTCTGACTTCAAACTACGAAAAGATAAATGGTTAATTTGAGCGTGGCCAGCTGACTGAGCAAGATAAGCATCCATTAATTCAGCGTTAGGCACCATAATTAGCGCCCCTTTTTTATACGCAACTCGACTAAAAAGAGGCATAAAATCAAATTCTTGATCAGCATCGTTCATTAAGCCTACTTTGCGCGATGAGAGCCTTTTAGCCATAGGCTTTAATGTTGGATAAAGCTGCTTTGCTGAAAGACCAAACCACTCCTTTAACACTTCAGATTGAAACGTATATTCAGGTGCGTATACGTGTCGACCTTCCTGATACGCAACCCAATGGTCTTCGTGTAGTCGAGAGAGGAAGAGTGCAAATGTATCATGCTCTCTCGCCGTCAGTCCTAGCTGGCTAAAAACTAAAGCATGGCTTTTCTTAAAAAAGTCATTAGGCAATTCACGGTAGTCTTCAGTTGTGATCAACTGTCGATGGTCAGTCATAGTAATTAGTTTCAGGTAACAGATTATTAGTGTAGTACAAGGATAAGACTAAATTTCAGTAACCTCAAGAACGTAATTCACAATTTTAGACTAAATTCCTGTAACCTTAATAGAAATACTAAAATGAAACACTCAATATCAAGACTTATGGGATAAAGTCTGTTTGGACACTAAAAAAATGTAACCTTCACACTAAAATTTAGATCAATAACACTAATTTCTTGTTACCCCCAGACTAATTAAAAGATCAACAAGACTAACTACAAGATCAATCACACTAATAATATGTTGCCAAAACCTCAATATCATTATGATTTTAAAGTGTTTTTTAGCAATTATAGATCTTATATAAATTATAGATCATATAGAGGTTATATACTGTTATAGAGATTGTGGATAATGTGGATAAACTCAATTTAGTAAATAAAAAAACTACTTATCCACATAAAATAAAGAATATTAGAAAAACTAGCTTAACGTTCATCGATCAATGTTTTTCTACTTTCCTACTACGGACTTCCAATTTCCGTAAGTATTGGTGCCATAGAGAGTAACGAATGCATAAACCTGACGGGCAACGCTTTGCCGTTGCTTTGTCGGATTTGTGTATGGACAACTATTCGCTCGTTCCTCACGAAAGTTGTCCATACACAAATCTAGGTTTAGAAACCTTCAATATATGATCTGAGGGAGATCTTTTAATCTCGTTGTATATTGGGGCGACAAAAAGTACGGTTCATCAGCCACTTCTGAGTGGCTTTGTTTCCGTAATCAACCCACTTTGTCTTTTGATGTCATTAGGCGACTCGATAGCTCTCGGTCATACCAAGCTGCATAAATCGATTTAATATTGATGCTGCTTGCATCATTTCCTGTTGTTGATTGTTAAAGTCTCTACTGTGTAATTTGGGGCCAATAATTGTTTTGTAACGCTACATTGCATTATCTGAGACATTCCGTTTTCCATACTGCTTTGTCTTTTGCCTGCGCGTGGGACTTAATGCAGAGTACACCACCAAATTGCTCACCCTTTTAGGGTTATGAGCGTCGTCAGCATACAGATTTTCTTTGGGAGGAATCGCTATGTCAGTTTCTGGAAATTCGCTCGCTAATGCGTCATAGACGTCATCGGTATCGTATATTTTATCTGCTGAAATATGGCCAACTTCCACATCAACTTGCCCACACAATTCTTCGACAACCTGAAAATGGTTCTATCGCAAACTTTGAAGCTTTAGGTTAGGATTTGTTCAATTTCCACTCAACACTCTGAATCGTCATGTTTAAAGGCTGCCACTTTCCCTCTGAAGTCATTCTCGAAACCGTACACTATCTCTATCTGGCAGGGTAGTTGTCACTGTTAGAATTTAACCAGTTTGGGCGATAAAGAGTAATTGTGTCTCGTATCTCAGTAGAAAGAAAAGAAGCTATATTGAAGAAGCTATTACCTCCATATTCGATGTCAGTTAAAGAAGTGTCAGAAGACGAAGGAATTAGCACTGCGCCCCTGTATCATTGGCGCCAGCAACTCAGACATTCAGGAGCCGCCGTCCCAAATACCAACACTTCATCAGAGCAGTGGTCTGCTCAAACTAAACTTGCCATTATCGCTAAAACCAACTCAATGATAGAAAGTGAACTCAACCAATATGATTGTGAAAAAGGTATTTTTCCAGAACAAATCCAAAGCTGGCGCCGCGAATGTATGCAAGGGTTTAAGTCGAGTAAAGAGCGGGAAGCTGAAGCAAAGAAGCAGGCTAAAGCTGACAAACTTGAAATCAAAGAGTTGAAGAAAGATTTACGACTCAAAGAAAAAGCACTCGCTGAAACGGCCGCCCTCTTGGTACTAAGAAAAAAGCTGAGAGCCTTTTACGGGGAAGAGCCAGAGGACGACTAACCTCAACCGATGAAAGGCAGACCATAGTGACGATTATCCTTGAAGCGAAGCAATGCGGATGCCGTTTAGAGCCAGCTTGCCATGAAGTTCAAATTGACTTGAGAACGTATCGTCGCTGGTATCAGTAAGGTGAAGTCCAAGCTGACAAAAGGCCATATGCATCAGACCAGAGCCTGCTAACAAGCTGTCGCAGGAAGAGCGTGAGGTGTGTAACCGCTCTGAGTTCGCAAGCTTGCTTCCAACTCAAATCGTCCTGACACTGCTTGAGAGAGGTGAGTATATCGCCTCTGAGTCGATCTACTATTGAGTGCTGAGTACGCAGGGGCAACTTCACAAACGAGGTCGTCAGCGGAGCAGACAGAAGCAAACGAAGCCAACCAGTTACACAGCGACGGACTCGAACCAATTTTATGCATTGGATATCAATCACTTACCTTCAAGGGTTCGAGGCCAACACTATTACCTGTATGTCATTGAGGATATCTACAGTCGAAAAATTGTTGGTTATGAAGTGTATGAGCATGAATGCGGTGAGCTGGCGTCACAACTTCTGCAACGAACGTTGATGCGAGAGCAATGCTTCAATCAAGCACTGGTTCTTCACTCAGATAATGGTGCACCGATGAAGTCGCTGACGTTTAAAGCAAAAATGGAAGAGTTAGGTATTACCTCATCGTATAGCCGGCCAAGAGTCAGTGATGATAACCCGTATGTCGAGTCATTGTTCCGTACAGGAAAGTACATGCCAAGCTGGCCAGCAAAGGGCTTTGAAACAATCGATAGTAGTCGAAGTTGGGTTGAAGCCTTCGTACGCTGGTACAACACCGAGCATAAGCAGAGTAAGCTAAATTACGTCACGTCACGCCTTCAGAGCGTCACAATGGAAAAGATAAAGATATCTTGAAGCGTCGTGTAGAGGTATTGCTAGCAGCAAAACAGCGAAAGCTTGAGCGGTGGTCTGGTGATATCAGGAACTGTGCGCCTGTTGGTGACATTCACCTAAATCCAGAAAGAGAAGCTGCTTAATAAGCAAGAAAATGATGACAACTACCTTGAAAAACACCGGAATCCCAAGGCTATAATTTTGTAGATTATCAATATGGAATTTCGTTTACACCCGATTTCAGATAATAAGTGCGACAATCCCCTTTAAATTGAAGATTAGACAAAATTCAATCCTAGAAACTCACTCTAACTTTTACCAATCAATCAAGCTCATCTAAGCGGATAGAGCCCTTTCCTTATGTTTGGTGTTGTACTACAACTAGTGGATATACATTTATATTAATTAGGTTCTAGTTTGTTCGTCCTTTTACTGGTTTCGTAAGAATTCGTGTCGTCAATCGTTGATTTGGAGTATGTATGACTGGGAAGCCTCGGGCCATAAAGCTATCTTTAAGTATATTAATATTGTCACTCAGTGCAACAATAGCGTGTTGGTCTATGGCACGAAATTATGTTGAACGCAATGCTGAAAGCCGTTTTACTAATTATACCCAAGACGTTAAAGCGTTGATTCAAAATCGCATGTTGAATTATCAACAGGCCCTCTCAGGGGGCGTTGCTCTATTTGCTGCTTCTGAACAGGTCAATCGTGAGGAGTGGGCGAATTATATCGATAAGTTAAATCTTGGCTTGCATTATCCTGGTATACAGGGGATTGGTGTTTCAATTCCTATTTCGGCGCGAGATAAAGAGGCGCATGTGCAGCAAGTTCGGGCGGAAGGTTTTCCTCAGTATGAGATTAAACCTAAGGGGGCGCGAGATGAATACACGGCCATTATCTATTTGGAGCCTTTTGATGCTCGCAACCGGCAGGCATTTGGCTTTGACATGTATTCTGAAGCCGTTCGGCGTCAGGCTATGTCTACGGCAAGAGATACAGGAAGAGCTGCTTTATCCGGTAGGGTTGAGTTAGTTCAGGAGATTACTGAGGATAAACAAGCTGGTTTTTTGCTTTATTTACCTATCTACAAAACGCTTTATTCCCCTGATACAGTTGAAGAGCGAAGGGAGGCCTTTGTTGGTTATGTTTACAGCCCATTCCGCGCAAGAGATCTCATGCAAGGTATCCTTCAATCTAACGTCTCAACGGTAAGCTTTCGGTTATATGATGGCGCAGAAGACACCCCTAATAGTTTGCTGTATGACGGGAATAGCGCCTTAAGTATTGTGGACGAGCAATTCATATCGACATTTCGACGCTCGGAGGTGATTAATGTTGCAGGTCGAGATTGGACGATCATCTATACTTCTACCCCCGTGTTTGAAGCCGGTCTCGATTTTTCGCTGCCTCGTATTGTTGCTGGAACTGGGGGGCTCTTAAGTATTCTGTTTTTTTTTCTTTTTCGGATGTTGATTGTTTCACATCAAACAACTGAAAAGCTGCATCATGAGGCCTCGGCGAGGAGAGAAGCCGAAGGATCCCTTAAGAGCCTAAACCAGGAGTTAGAAAATCGTGTTAATGAACGCACTCAAGAACTAAAGCGACAAGAAGAGCTCAATCGAATGCTTTTAGAGAGTTTGAGTGAAGGGGTGGTGGCTTGTGGCGCGGACGGAAATTTAACTTTATTTAACCGTACAGCAAGAGAGTGGCATGGATCTGACCCATTACAGATTCCCCCCGAACTCTGGAGTAATTATTACAATTTATATGAAGGTGACGGGCGAACACCGATGGCGAAAGAAAACATACCGTTGCTTAGAGCATTTAATGGTGAGCATATTCAAAATGATCTACTTTGCATAATCGCTAATGGTCAAAGTCCCCGCTTCGTCTTGGCCAGTGGAGCTCCGATTTGTGATCTCGATGGTAAGCGCCTAGGTGCTGTGGTTGCTATGCACGACGTAACTGAAAATAGGCGTCATGAACGTCGTTTCATTGATATTTTTGAGTTTGCACCTGATGCCATACTGATAATAGAGAGGGGGGGTTGTATTACTCAGGCCAACAGCCATTCTGAGGTTGTTTTTAATTGGGGGAAAGATGTACTTAAAGGCCAATTAATAGATCGATTTTTACCTGGTATTTATTCAAATATCAATAGCTCTTTCTTCGAGAATGAAGAATTGGGTGAAGGAGCTCGTGTTGAGCAACTCTCTACCATGGCTAGACGTAAAGGGGGGATTGATTTTCCGGTTGACATTAGTTTAAGCCCTGTTGAGTCGGAAAAGGGCTTGCAGGTGGCCGTCGCTATTCGGGATATTACCCAGCGTGTTCAGTCAGAGAGGAAAAATAAAGAAGCGATGGCTATGCTGAATGCCATTGAAGATGGGGCATTTATCTTTGATCCAGAAACGCTTCGCCACAGCTATGTTAATGAAGGTGCCGTTTGTCAACTTGGTTATTCCAGAGAAGAGTTGTTGGATCTTACTGCCGTTGATTTCAAAGTTGAGTTCGATGAAAACCGTTACCGGAAGTTGCTTGAACCCTTGTTAAATGGCGAACAGCAGGTTGTCCATATTTCTACTGTTCATAAACATAAAGATGGTCATCTCATTCCAGTCGAAGTCAATCTTCAGTACATTTTTCTACCTGGAGGGAAAAGGCGTTGTATTTCAATGGTTAGGGACGTAACCGAACGTCATCAGGCTTTACGACAACTTGAGGAGGCAACCAAGCAGCAAAAAGCGGCCAATTTTGTCATAGAGCAGGAGCGTAAAAAACTTGCCCAACGGGTGTCTGAACGCACAGCGTCATTACGGTCAACAAATGAAAAGTTAGAGCAAGCTCGAATTGAGGCGGAACAAGCAAGCCATGCCAAATCGGCTTTCTTGGCGGCAATGAGCCACGAAATACGGACGCCAATGAACGGGGTTATTGGTATGTTAGAGGTTTTGTCACACAGTCAGCTGGAGTGCCATCAAGTTGATGAAGTTAAAACTATTCATGACTCTGCGTTTGCCCTGCTGAGGCTCATCGATGATATTTTAGATTTCTCAAAAATTGAAGCTGGTAAGCTAGATCTTGAAAAATTTCCGGTATCTGTCGAAGAACTTATAGAAGGGGTATGCTCCTCGCTTGTCTCCGTTTCTGAGAAGCAAGAGGTTGACTTGCAATTATTTATTGCCCCGATTTTTCCAAGTTATATTTTGTCTGATCCAATCCGGTTGCGGCAAATTTTCTATAATTTAATTGGTAATGCAATTAAGTTTAGTGGTGGTCGTAAGGAAAAACGAGGAGACGTCTCAGTCCGCGTGAACATTGTTGATAATAAAATGGTTGTCAATATCGAGGATAACGGCATTGGAATATCGTCGGATGCCTTAGCTATGTTATTTACTTCTTTCTCTCAAGCTGAGTCATCCACAACGCGTCGTTTTGGGGGGTCTGGGTTAGGATTGGCGATCTCGAAGCGCTTAGTGGACTTAATGGGCGGAGATATTAAAGTAAACAGTCAGTTAGGAGAAGGCTCTACGTTCACAGTTAGCTTACCTTTGGCAATTTATCAGAAAGAGATCTTACCACCTTTATCGTTACTCTCAGAGACAAAGTGTATCCTAGTTGAGAACTCAGTATTTGATACTGACGCTCTACGAGTTTACCTCGAGCATTCGGGTGCTAATGTTCAAGTTGTTAGCACCCATTCCGAAGCGTTACGTATTGCTGAGTTGCTTGAAGAGGTTGTCGTTATAATTATTGGTCCGCAAAAACATGTCCCGGAACTTACCATCGCTTTTCTGAAAACATTGAAAAGTTCACGAATTGAAAGTGGGTATATTAGGCACTTGTTGATGACTCGAGATCAGCCTCGGCCCCTGAAATTTGAATCCCCTGAATTTGTTGCTCTAAATTGTAACCTATTGCGGCGAAAAGAGTTTTTACAGTCTGTTTCAGTGGCTGCCGGAATTGTTTCGCCTGAAATAATACTTGATCAAGTGGGGGAAGAGTCTCTGCCGTTAACTGCGGCACCGAGTGTGGCACAAGCCCGTGCAGAAGGACGGTTAATCTTGGTTGCAGAGGATGATAGCATCAACCGAAAAGTCATCCTTAAACAGTTGAGTCTACTAGGTTATGCGGCAGAGGTTGCTGAGAACGGATTGGTGGCTTATCAACTTTGGCAAGAGGGAAGTTATGCGTTGCTATTAACGGATTTACATATGCCGGAAATGGATGGTTATGCATTAACGGAAGCGATACGACAGGATAACTTGGAGAGGGCACAAAAACCTATCCTAGCTTTGACAGCCAACGCTTTGAGAGGTGAAAAGAGTCGAGCCAAGGCGGTAGGAATGAATGATTACCTTACAAAA
The DNA here is from genome assembly GCF_041439815.1 of Vibrio sp. 1F279. NCBI lineage: Bacteria > Pseudomonadati > Pseudomonadota > Gammaproteobacteria > Vibrionales > Vibrionaceae > Vibrio > Vibrio sp. 1F279. Next base: position 26,527 of record NZ_JBGOOU010000046.1, read on the forward strand.
CCTGTCCAGCTTCATTTACTTAAAGAGGCTCTTGAAACATGGTTGCCCAACCAGAATGGAGTGCCTGAACTTGGATTACTTGAAGAGGAACAGCCTAGGGACTCTGAAATATTGACTGTCAGTAAGCTCGCTGAGCTTGTCGGAAATGAGCCAGCTGTTATGTGTGATTTTTTGACTGATTTTTTGAGTTTAATGACAAGACAGCAGGAACAGTTAAGAGCCGCTTCTTCCGCTAAGGATATTAGAGAAGTGAGCAGTATCGCTCATAAGCTCAAATCTTCATCTCGTTCAGTGGGCGCGATGAGATTAGGTGACTTGTGTGCCGAGCTTGAAAATGCTTGTACTATAGGTGATGTCGCAGTGGTGGAGTTGACCATGACTCTGTTAGATAAGTGTTTTGCAGAGACGGAAGAGGAAGTGATCTGCTACCTTGATAAAAAAATTATATAGGAGAAGTGTATGGCGATAATGTTGATTGACGATGAGCCGTTTTTAATGAAGTTGCTTGCTCATCAATTAAAGGATTTTGTGAATGAAAAGGTTGTTGTTCATCAATATGAACATGCTGTTGATGCTCTTCAAAAATTAGAAATGCATCCTGAAGAGGTAGAACTAATTTTTTGTGATCTGCAGATGCCAAAGATGGACGGAGTAGAGTTTGTCCGTCACTTGGGGCGTATAGGCTACCAGGGAGGTGTTATTTTGATGAGTGGTGAAGAACAAGCCATTCTAGACAGTGCTAAAAAGCTGGCAACCACTTATCAACTTAATATTTTTGGTTGTCTCCATAAGCCTTTTAGTCCCACTCAGTTAAAAGAAATTATTGAGCATCAGGCCGCTCATCTAGAGACGGAATGTTTTGATGACCTGAAAGAGTATTCTGAAGCTGATCTGCGTCGAGCTATTCAACAAGGTGAGCTAATCAATTACTACCAACCACAGGTCAGGCTTCGAGATGGTGAAATTGTCGGTGTAGAAGCTTTGGTACGTTGGCAACACCCTAAAGATGGCCTAGTGTTACCTGATAAATTTATCCCACTTGTTGAAGAGTATGGACTGATAGATGACTTGACGATGGTTGTCTTAGCTAATGCTCTGGAACAGAGCAAACGTTGGCAATCTGTGGGCGCAAAGCTTTGTATGTCAATCAATATTTCAATGGAAAGTCTGACGTCCTTGGAGTTTCCAGATAAGATTCAAAACATTGCACATGAGGCTAGAGTCCCATTGTCAAACTTAGTCTTGGAAGTAACGGAAAGCCGGCTGATGAATGATCGGCAGTTAGCGTTGGACATCCTGACACGACTGCGACTTAAAGGTGTTGCTTTATCTATTGATGACTTTGGGACGGGGTATTCCTCGTTGGCCCAGTTACGAGATATTCCATTCAGTGAGCTTAAGATCGACCGAAGTTTTGTGCATGGGGCCCATAAAAATAAGTCTTTACGCGTGATTTTTGAAGCCAGTTTCAAGATGGCCCAGCAATTAGGAATGCAGACCGTGGCTGAGGGAGTGGAAGATCTTGAGGATTGGGTGTATTTACGTAAGATAGGGTGTGATGTCGCACAGGGTTACTTTATTGCCAAGCCAATGTCTGAAAATCATTTATCTCGATGGTTAGATGAATGGGAAGGCGTCGAGAGCTAACCCTCAATTCAAGAGTAAATGGTGTCAATATTGAATCACTTATGCACCTCTGCCGTACTTTTCCTCCTAAATCATTTGCAAGTCTAAATATCTAGACTAGAATTCAAATCACAAATAAAACAATAACTTATATTAAGGGGGCTACGGAATGAAAAAATGGCTTAAATCTACAGTCATCGGCTTATTTGTGGTTGGCTCTACGCCAGCTATAACAGCCCCTTCTGTTCTCAAAGTATATCTAGACTCGGATCGAACCGTGCATCTAGCCTCAGCGGAGGCAATAGAAATGGGTGTAAAAACGGCTTTTTCTCAGCATGGTAATCAACTTTTTGGCATTCCAGTAGAGTTCGAAGTACTTGACCATCGTGGGAATACGGCGCGAAGCAAGCTCAATATGCAGCGCTACCAGAAAGACCCTAATGGAATTGTTTTCTTCGCCGGGTTGCATTCTTCCCCCCTGATAAAATATCGCGATTATATCAATGAAAGTGAACTGTTGATTTTGGTGCCATGGGCTGCAGGCGGTCCTATAACTCGCTACCCGTCTGAGAAGAATTTCGTATTTCGCCTCTCTGTTGACGACACAAAAGTTGGGGGGAAACTGGTCTCAACAGCAATCAATAATGGTTGCCAATCTGTTGACTTATTATTAGAAAAAACGCCTTGGGGTAAGTCTAATTACAAAACGATTTTCCAATCAGTAGCCGACCACAGCACACACTTAAAAGCTCGGGTTACTTGGTTTAATTGGGGAATTGACGAGGCTCTGGCTCGTGTGATAGCCGCCGATCTTAATCGAACCGGCGTTGAATGTGTCCTGTTTGTAGGGAATTCACGAGAAGGCCCCTTATTAGTCAAAGCTCTCTCTGATCTTGAACAACCACCAAAAATTTTCAGTCATTGGGGGATCACCGGAGGTGGTTTCTCTCAGCGAGTTTCATTTGATGCTCGCCAGAGAACTGCCTTAAGCTTTGTTCAATCTTGTTTTAATTTTTATAGCTCTCCGGAGAACGATCTATCGAAGGAGGTATACCGCCAAGCTACGGCGCTATTCCCTGATAAGTTTACAAATGATTTTATTGACGCCCCAGCTGGCTTTGTGCATGGCTATGATCTGGCTAAAGTATTTATTCAAGCCGCACAAAGTATCACCCTCACCGATGATATGGTGAATAATCGACAGCTACTTAAGCTGGCGTTGGAGCAGATGGACACACCGGTTCAAGGTTTGCTAAAGACGTATGAACAACCATTTAGCGTTTATGACGTGGCACATCCTGATGCTCATGAGGCGCTAGGAGCCGATGATTTGTGCATGGCGAGGTACACTCAAGTGGGAGCCATCAAGCTGTTAGATTCAGCTAAGATTAATAAGGCAGATTAATGATCTATAAAACTCGACCAAAACTCAGTGGTATTCAGCTTTACGGTGTATTTTTGTTTATCTCGATGGTTGTGTTCGCTCTTATCACTTATGGACTTTTAGAGCAGCAAGCTCAGCAATCAATAAGAAACCTGGAGAAAATCAATACCTCAATTAAACTAAGTACGGCAGAGAGTTATATTAGCCAATCCCTGAATAATACCGAAAATTTAGCGATGAAAATTGCCTCACATCAAGTGGTGATTTCTACCGCTTTAGGGGGGGGTGCTACACCACAAGAGATTAGTGATAGACTAGCAATCGTGAAACCAGTGACGGGTAAGCACTATATTGTGATCTTGGATATTCTTGGTGACCCAATTTATCAAGAGTTAACCTTACCGGATGAACTGTTCGCTCAACTGCACACTAAGATTGAACAAGGAGATCTATCGAGTGTGTTTAGGGTATTTACCTTTCAAGATGATAGTAATAACTTAATGGTTGCTCTTCCAATACTGTACAACGGTTTTCTAGAAGGTTTACTTGTGTATGTGAAGCCATTTGATATTGACGCCTTTTTATCACCGTTGAGGTTCTCCGAACAATATCAAGTAAGTTTAATTCAAAGCGATAATAGTTGGGGTATGCCTCCCCCAATTGATTGGACGCAACATACAACATACCTCCCTAGATACGACTTGGATTTAGTTTACAGTATTAACCCTGCTATCTATCAAAACAATCGTAACCAATTTATCCGTTCACTCATCGTTGCGTTATCGATAGCTGGTGCGTTGACATATATATTGGTCTATTTTACAGGTAAAAAGCTCCTCATATCTCCTTATCAGTCACTAGAAAAGTCTGAGCGCCGATTAAAAAAAGTAGCCATTGAAGCCCAAACCGCAAGTGTCGCTAAATCACAATTTATAGCCTCTATTAGTCATGAATTGAGAACCCCTATGAACGGGGTTTTGGGGGCAGCTCAACTGCTGACACAGTGTAAAAATAAAGATGAGCGTCATGAGCTTGAACAAACCTTGCTCTCTTCCGGGCACCATATGATCTCAATTCTCAACGATATACTAGATTTTTCTAAAATTGAGGTTGGTAAGCTGACGCTTAATCTTTCTGAATTTAAACTGGCTGACCTACACAATAAAATTGAAAATAGTTATCGACCCTTATGCTTAGATAAAGGTATAACGTTTGAAGGAACGGCCTATTCTGAAACATCAATACACCTAGTTGCCGATGAGACCCGGTTAGCACAGATAGCTCTTAATCTTCTCAATAATGCGTGGAAGTTTACTCAAAAAGGGGAGATCCATTTTTCTACCCGGCTCACGCAAATGAATAACAACGATTATCTAGAAATTAAGGTGTCTGATACGGGAATTGGTATCCCCGCAGAGAAACAAGCAACGATATTTGACCCATTCACTCAGGGCGATGGGAAAACTACGCGTAAATTTGGCGGGACTGGACTTGGCTTAACTATTATTTCCAAGCTCGTAGATACTATGCATGGCACGCTTAACTTGGAAAGTAAAGTAGGTGTAGGGACACGCTTTATCATTTGCGTGCCTGTCAAAGTTGTATCACAGCCTAGAGAGCAAATAAATGAACCAATGAAGTTATTTAATGGCGAAGGGTTGAAAGCTTTGATTGTTGAAGACAATCGTGTAAATAGCATCATCCTATCTAAATTCCTAAAGAAAAGAGGTTTTAAGTGTGATATTGCCCTTGACGGACAAAAAGGTTTTGAGCAAGCGAGCAGAACCTTTTATGACGTAATCATGATGGATAACCATATGCCTATTATGGATGGTACTGAGGCTACGAAACGTATTAAGGCTTTATCTTCACCCTATAGTGATAGCATCGTCATCGCTTGTACCGCTGATGCCTTCGAGGAAAACCTAACTAAAATGCGTGAGGTTGGCTGCGCAGAAATCATCACAAAACCAGTCAATGAGGGGGTGTTAGATTCGGTCTTTAATCAATATCTGTCAAACCAAGCTGTAGAAAAGGCCAACAGTCCATAAATTAATCTGCATGACTAGCTTTGGGCACAGAGAGAAATGTTAGGTATAAAAAGCATAGTTTTCATATTCAGTTTGGTTGTGTAACAGTAATCTTATGCTCCGGGCGTTTTTGCGGGGAGGTCACTATTGCCCAGCTCTTTCTAAAATTCCTCGACACCATTGTCTCAGTTTTTTCCCAAAAAGATTGACAATCGCTGTTCTAACGCCATGAGCTTATAGTGTACATACTTGTCGCCGAGTTTGGTTATCCGGCTTAACTTAGGCCTTTACTCGTGAAACATTATTTCGGAACCAAGCAAATAAACCGCAGTTTTTATTAAATAGAGAACCTTTTGCTTTTGGAAGCGAGTGTCATTGTAGCGGTTTGGCAGCTAATTCCTTAATTCTTCATGACTCGTTGAATATTGGCAGCGCTAAACACATACGCTTGAGCGGGTAGCTTGCTATGAGTAAGTATATAACCAATGTGGTTCAATGGAACTAAATCAAGAACCTACGATCTGGTCAGCTACATCCACTCTCTCTCGCAGCCCTATTCCTAAACCTCTTTACAAAACAACCAACTGGAAGCAATACAACCAATCACTCATTAACCGTGGTTCTCTGACCTTTTGGTTTGATGAAGAGGCGATAAGCGGTTGGGCGCAAAGCAAACAGAATAAGCGCGGGAGACCACGTCGGTTCAGTGATTTGGCTATCACGACAGCACTCATGGTGAAACGCGTGTTTTCTATGCCACTGAGAGCGCTACAAGGATTTGTCGACTCGCTATTTAGATTTCCATGTTCCATTAAGTTGTCCACATTACACCTGCATCAGCGTAGAGCTAAGCAAGTTGGGGTCTCATTTAAGGAGCAATACAGCACCTAGCCACTGATGTTACTGGCCTTAAGGTTTATGGCGAAAGCACATATTGCAGTCGATACAAGCACTCATGAAATTATTGCAGCCGAGCTAAGTTTATCGACGGTTACAGATGGAGAAGTCCTCCCTAACTTACTGAAACAAACACGCCGAAGCCTCCTTGAGGTGTCTGGTGATGGCGCTCACGACACGAGAGCGTGGCACGCAGCTATTAAGATTAAGCGAGTCAGAAGGAACAACCTTCTGGGAGCGTGGTCACCCCCAAAATCTCGCCGTGGGTTGCCAGAAGTTATACGGCTCACATAAGTATTGGAAAGAGCGGTATGGATACCACAGACGTTCACTGTCAGAAACAGCGATGTATCGAGTTAAACAGTTGCTAGGAGGGCGATTGAGCTTAAGAAATTACAATGCGCAGGTGGGTGAAACTTACGCGATGATAAAAGCGTTGAACAAGCTTACTGGGTTAGGTATGCCTGAAACTTGTCGTATTGACTAAAAAGCATGCGAAACGGGGTAGCTCTATCTCTAAATTTAATTACGCAACAAAACCGCTCTTAGGATTTCTCGATGCCGCTAAAAATTGTCATAAGTTTTGCGTTCACTCTTATCGTGAGCGAGACATATTCTATTTCGCCCCTGTTTCTTTGCTTCATATAAAGCATTATCCGCTAGCTTAATCACCTCTTTGACTGTCTCCGCTTGTGAGAGGCTAGCGCATCCTATAGAGATGGTCACTTGCTGATCTGATTCGTATTCTAGGGGGGCTGTGAGGTTTTGTTCACTCACCAATATTCTTAAGTTATCAGCGATCTTGCTGGCGATTTCAAGATCTGTTTGAAGAAGTAAAATAGTGAATTCCTCTCCACCATAACGACAAACTAGATCAGAAGAGCGTGTATTGTTTTTCAGAACATTAGCGACGAGCTGCAAAACTTTGTCCCCTAGTAAGTGCCCATAGGTATCATTGAATTGCTTAAAAAAATCAATATCTATTAATAGTAAACTATTTATTTCCTGGTTCAGGTTTTGTTGCTCAAATACTGCTTGGATTTTTTGATCGAACTCTGATCGGTTATACAATCCAGTTAACCGGTCAGTAATTGCGGATTTATGGAGTTGTTTTTCAAGGAGGCGTCTACGTTTATCGAATTGCTCATAAGTAATACCACTAGCCAGCATTGTAAAGGTGATATACGTACAGACCACCACTACATAGATAGCAAAACCGCTGGTTTCATCATCCAAAATATAAGTGGTGAGAAAGCCGCCAGCTAGGCAAAATAACAACCCAAAGATTAACTGCGTACGCGCTATTTTCGCTCCTAAAGTAGGTAATAAGAGTGTTTTAAGTGCGCCTCGGTGGGCTGTGAGACCAAAAATTGATATGGTTAAAAAGAACCCTAATATAGTGGTGACCGGAGACATCTGGCCATAAAATGAATCAATACCATAAGCGTAACCAACGGCTGAGACAAATGGGAGGAAAATAGCGGTAATGGCAAAAATTTGTATTAGATACCAAGGACGTCTATTTAAGAGGAAAAAAATGGCTATGACAGCAAAAAGTTGCATTACTGATGTATTAAACCCCATCTCGATGGGAGACTCTGCGTGAAGTGGGGTATCAAAAAAGATGAAATAACTTAGAACAGGGTCAATTAAATTAATTCCAGTACTTTGTTGATAGAAACGAATGACAAGTATGAAAAAAGCAAGGCTTACGAGGCTTCTGGTTATCTTCAGACTCTTTTTCCGCCAAATACAGGCGCAAGAAAGAAGTAAAAAGATAAAAGCAGTTATAGGATGCGTAGCTGCCCCATGGCTTGTTGGTCGATAGAGCCATTTAATATCAAAAAGATAGGAAGCTAAAATGAGAACAGACAAAGCTGCAATCACCTTGCAGAAAACTTGGCTGTAAAAAAGAGTGAGTGAAGTGAGTGCTCGTTTTTTTTTTGCCATTTATATATCGCCTTCATTGGGTGTCTTAGGACTTAACTTTTATAGATAATGATTCAATCTAGGAGATTTTTCCCAAATACTGCGTTTAATATTATCATTAATAAGGATGGGGATCCCGCCTTCGGTTTCAGGCCTATCGAACTAACTTAAACAAGGCTTCTGTTTCGTTTCTATATGAATATTGATCTTGTTGTTAACAACAAGATCAAATCTTCCTACTGCAGGAGGGGGGAAAGAAGCGACTATTTCGCGATCAAGAAATCATCAAGTGATTTACCAGCATCAAGCTGTTCTTGAATTATGGAAGGGGTGCGACTTTGACCAGTCCATGTTTGTGCTCTGCCGTTCCCGTCGGTGTATCTATATTTAGCAGGGCGAGGCTTACGTTTACCTTTTGTGTTCTTTTTTGATTTTCCTGATAGAGCTTCTATGAGAGCTTCAACATCAACCTTGATGTGATTTACGATTTCAGCGAATTTTGTTTCTTGGCGTTTAAGAAAGACGGTCGTTAACTTCTTAAGTGCTTCTTCAAGTTCCTCAAGTGTTAATTCACGAGAGAACGCCCGAAGCGAGCGGATATTAAGGGCTTTGTTGCGTAATTCAATGGAACTAAATCAAGAACCTACGATCTGATCAGCT
>NZ_JBGOOU010000047.1:0-31966 GCF_041439815.1 Vibrio sp. 1F279
TAAATGATAATTTTCAGGTGCTCAACTGCGCATCTTCAAGTTAACTGGGTATAAAAGGGTTATTTAATACATACGGTAATATGTTTATCGTGCGAGTCTAGGCGCTCAGGATAAATTACTGGTCAGGGACGAATCGAGGTCCTGGTTTGAGTGTAAGACTCAAAAATGGCAGCGAAGGAACCAGTATGCCAGCGCCCCCTGCGTCTCAGACCCTTCACGGTTGAACCCTCGCGCTTGTGATTCTAGCCCTAAACCACCGACTAAAGTAGGGGGTTCTTTGTATAGTTTTGATGTCTTCCCAACCTCGCCCCTTTTTTCATCCCAGTCTTCATAGCAACTAGAATCAATAGCTCTAGGGTGACCACGTTCCAAGAAAGCGGCGCAATCTCGCGTCATAAGCACCGCCTCCAGCTCCCCGTATTTGTTTGAGTAAGATCGGGAGCACTTATCTCTACGCACGTTTTTGTCTTGCATGAGACCTCGACTTGCTTTGCTCTGAGGCTGATACAAGTATAATCCGGACAAATGAGCCAACCTAAATGTTCAGGCGTCCTAAGTGAGACTTTCGGAGTTTTTCCTGGCGTTTTGCTTTTAGTTGGCGAACCCACGTAGACTTACCCACATCCATGAATTGGGCTGCTTCAATGACCGATTCAAAAAATTAAATTTTTATTTAATTACCTATAATTAAATAATTAAACCATAGAAAAAACTCTAACATTTCATTCAATTTATTTGGGAAGATAACTCCTTTAAAACCTAAAACATTGGTTTCGCTCTCCAGTTAAATAGAGGGGGAATTTAACTATGAAATTATTAATTACTCTTCATAAGGTTGGAAAATTTTGGGGGGTAACCCTAGGCCGTGGGATTAAAAGCTAGCTCCCAGATTCGCTTGATAGAGTGCACCTCTCTTGCAAAGGGCTCGTTATAGTGAGCCTTACCAGCGCAGCACGTTCGCGAAGTGAGCTTAAACGACCAACATGATAAAAGCGGCAAAAACTGCCTTATGGTTATTAATTTTTTGGAGTTTACGATGCGGTTAATGATTTCAGCTGTGGTGGTGGTTTACATAGGCTATTTCTTTCCAAGTTATGTCCTGCTTGATTACTACCTGAGCATTACCCGAGAGTGGGCATTAAATCCGACTTTGGATCGAGCACTCTACTCTGCTTTCGCCTACTATTTTCTACCTGTTATCGCTTTTTTCGTGCTATTTGTTAGTGCTCGGCGAGATAAGCATTGGAAGCAGTACTTAACCTCTTGGCCCAGAAACGTATGTACATGGGGTGAAGGCGCGTTGATATTGATTGGGGTGATTTCATTAAATTCCGTATCAAATTATCTTCAATATATTATTTTTGATTGGTTTTCCCCGGGATCTTGGCAGGCCCAATCCTACAATTTTACCCCTTTATTTTCGGCCTCTGATGGAGTAATTGATTGGTCGAGTGTGTTGCGAAGCGCTCTAGACGGTGTGCTCATTTCTCCCGTGATAGAGGAGCTCCTGTTTCGTTATTTGTTGTTTGTTATTTTCAGGTCCATTTTTGGGGTTACTAACGCCGCATTACTCTCAAGCTTAATATTTGCTTCAATACACCAGTGGGCGCTGGACGCATTTATGTCTGGGGCGTTTCTATGTTGGGTCTTTGAGCGATATCGCCGCCTAGGAGTAGTCATTGTCATTCATGCTTGCCATAACCTGTTTATTTTACTTTATGATCTTGTCTATTATTTAAGCACTCAGCTTCACTTTAACCCTTGGGAGGCGGTTGATATTAGTATTATTGCGTTGCAAGTGGGGTATCTAGTGATTTTTTCACTATTTATTGATTATCAGCGTAGAGGGTTTAAGGAGAGGTAAGGTTTATACGGGGCGGTCTACTTTACGCCTTTATTTTAAATTCACTTGGTTGAGTTTTAGCGTGCTTTGGTTGTCAGCCACTTTTCTCCTCCATCATAAAAGTGAAATGAACGCTACGCGATTTTCACAATGAAAACAGTGCTGCCAAGAGGGAGTAAGGAAAGGATATTTAAAAGTTAGTGAGTGGTCTAAGCAAGCAATTGTCTTGCCTAGCTTCTCCGTTCCCTTCAAATCTCATTTTTAATTATAGTTAAATAATAAGTGTTTTTTTACCCAATCCTATAGCTTTGTTGATTCATCAAAAACCTATGGTTAAATAATATGCGAAAAATAATTGAAACTCAGTCAGCCCCTAAAGCTATTGGCCCATACTCTCAAGGGGTGATTTCTGGAGGGCTAATTTTCACTTCCGGACAGCTACCGCTTCACTCACAATCAGGCTTGATGGTTAAATCCTGCCTTGAAAAACAAACGACTCAATGCCTAGAGAACATGAGAGCCATTTTGCTACATGCGAATACTGATGTGTCAGACGTAGTGAAAACAACCGTTTATCTTACCGATATGGTGAGCTTTTCAATTGTGAATGAAATTTATAATGATTTTTTCATTAAACATGGTGCCAATTATTTTCCCGCAAGAACCTGTATCGAAGTGTCAAAACTCCCTCTCAATGCCATGATTGAGATAGAGGCCGTTGCTGTCGCACCTTAGCCGTTAACGTTTCGTAATTTTTTAGCTCCAGGGTGCCTATGTCGTAATTGTCATCAACAGCGCGAAAAATCCGAATGAGAGCATATTTGGTACGCTTAACTACTGAGCAAATTGATTCCTTAAAATCAAACTTAGATAGTACCTTCTATTGGTTTCAAGAAGGTACTGTGCTCAACTTCCTTGCGATAGCAAAATTAAAGAGCATGTTGTAGAACTACTAAAACATCGAAAATAAGACACCTAACAAGGCCATCTATACCTCAGGAGGAAAAATGGAAAAGGTCATCCGAGAACTGGCTAAAGAAGTAGGTCGAGTTATTCAAAAACCAGAAATGAAAACTGACTTTGTAATCAAAGGTCTCGGCATACGAAGAGGTGAAGAGGCGTTAATCTATCGTATTCCCTCTCATTCTAAAAAAGCGTCTTTCTATGAAAAAGGAGTGACTCTCTCTGAATTCCAGTTCGCTTACGTACATTTAAAAGAATCGGGTTATTTTACGAGAGCTTGGTTTAATAAAAACCTCTCTGCTTGTGCAAAAGAAGGGGCGTGCAATTTTACAACAATAGGCGGGGTTTTTAGCATTTTAGGTGTGGCAGAATACACCTCAAAGGCGACCTATCAATTAAAGGCATAACAAACTGTTTAGTGTAACTCCCAACGCTTTGCATTTCTCTCCACTAAACTTACTAGACTCAAGTGATTCAATAGTATCACTTGAGTCTTCTGTTGGAGTCCTTCTCATGAAAGTCGAGCTTGTTACTTCCCTTAAGCGTCAAGCGACCAAAACCCTCACAGACCTAGCCAGTGCTGTTCACCGAACATGGGACCCCCTCTACGTATCTGGTTGATGTGGACACCAGTTTATGCAAAACCGTTTGGCTATTCTCGAAGGGCTTGCTGGCGGTGAACTCGCAATCTCAAAGGCAAAGCACTGGGTCCTGATGAAGCAAGGAAAAATGTCAAAATGGCTGAAGGGATTTGGAGTGAGCCCGCGTTATCGACTCTCAATAATTCGCGGAATACATTGCCCTTGAAAACCTGCTCGCTGCCAAACAACTCGTTCAAAACATCTTCGAAAGAGTCGAACGCCTCAGCTAATTTCCCGAGTCTGGGCGTCTTCCTCCTGATCTTAAACACCTCAATTCTCGTGAATTCGTGGTTAATCCTTGCCGTGTTTTTTACCAAGCTAAAGGTGTGCATCTTTAGTTCAGCTGAACTAACCGTTGAACTAAAAACGTCTCAAGACGCTCTTGAAGTACTCGACCGTGATCAGTTTACCTTAATGAACGACCCCACGGCTATACGGCTGAGACGGGAAAAATTATCGTTATAAAACAAGGCAAAGTGACGTTTTCTGTTGAGGCCCAGAGGCTCATCAGCCCGTTATTAACTATCACGAACACCACCGCTGAAAATGTGTTGCTCACTTAATGAGACGGAGCGGAACAATACGAAAAGCGATTGCTTAAAGTGATAGAAGGCTTAACTTGGCGACACAAACGGTAAGTATTTTAGTTCTTCCCCAAGTTTGGATTTTAAAAAACTCAATTATACCGTTAATGAGATGAAATATAATGTGGTGCGGTCTTACGCAAAAAGCATTCAAGCGCTAGAGTAGAATGCCCCGATGGACGGACATTATGCAAATTTTCGACAACAAGATGGTGCGAGAAAAATGACAGTGTTGGTAGACAATATGACCGTTATTGCAAGGATTTAGCAAAGCTAACCGTCCCCGAATTAACTGCGCTCACCAAGGAGCATGGGGAGTTCTATTCATACTTCCCAACGCTTCATTTCTTTTGGACGTCGAGTAAAATTGCGCCAGAAATCACCACGCAATCCGCCGGCGCTTCAGAGTTTCTGTCTATCACTTGGTTCTCAAGAATTTCAAACATCCATAAGAGCCATTCTTCTCTGGCCATCTGTGTACGGAACATTCAAGTTCCGTCGGCAACGCTATCGAAAGGCCGAGGGCTGGCTCGGCTTTTCAATGTCTTTATTAACGATGTTTACTGGGGCTCCAAGGTTTCGCCAGAGCGATGAAAACGGGCTGGAAATTTACTTCTTTCTAGGGCCACTCTGTATGAGCCTCAGCGATCCGAGGGATTTGGTTTCCATGAATTGACCCATTGCCGCCCAATGGGCAATGGTTTGGGACGGGGTCAGTCCAGAGCTTTTGGCGGCTCTGAGTGCTTGTTTGAACAACACTTGATCGATATAGACACTCACTTTCATCACTAATCCTTCTTGTTCATGCTTACTTTATTTAAATTTACTCGGAACCCAAGATTTTGCCGCTAGAGTTTATTTTAAAACCGTCCTAATAGGGCTCGATCGGCAAATAACCACGCCCCTCAGCGCTCGGGTTGCTCGTCCTTGACCGTGATTTGAATCTTTTGGGTGGGTAATTTTAAAATTAATAAGGCTAGACGCCGTCAAAAACGGGCAGCGCTTCGAACAGGACTAGTACGTTGATAACGATGATGCTCACACCGTAGATAAACACACCAACCAACACCAACTCTCCTCCAGGCACTTGGTAAGCCTTCGATTTTTTCTGATCTTCTTCACTCTCTTCAAGGTTGTTAAACGCTGGTCTTTGTAGTCTCGATTTCCTTACTAACAATGCCGGTACGATACATGCCCAAATCGCAGCGGCAGACGCTGCATAACCAATTGCGCTAAGAAAACCAAAAGGAAAAAGAAGAGAAAAAATAAGAGGCGGAATAAATGTAACCGCCCAGGTCTTGGTTCTTCCTTTGGAGGTAGCATCAAATTGAAAAAGATCGGCCAAAAAATCAAACACACCCAACCCTACCCCAATAAAACTCGACAAAATGGCCGCCGCTGAAAAAGCACTAATGACATTTGATAGGGTTTCTTCAGCCAACACTGCTTTTAAGCTGATGAGTAAGATGTCTATATTTCCACCTTCTGCAATTATAGGGCCGAAGCTAATTCTTGGTAAATTACCATAGATACTTAATAGCCAAATGGTGTAGATAAAGAACGCCATGAGCGTTCCGCCTACAATCGCCCTTTGTGCGAGCCTTTCATCAAGGTAGTAGTCTCGCAGAGTGGAGACGCTGTGCTGGTATCCAAATGAAGTTAAAGCAATAGGGAAAAACCCCCATACGTATTGCGCATACTCAAACTTTAAGTGAGCAGTATCCAACAAAGTAACAAGATTAACATTAAACCAAAGGCCAGCAGTCCCAAAAATAAAGCTGATAATCATAAATAGCATCAACACCATGGAAATGCGGTCAACTGTTTTTGTTGAATGCCAAACTAGTCCAGAAAAGATAAGCACAAAAAGGATAGAAGCTAGTTTAGGGGAAAGGCCAAAGTACTCCTTAATGATCAGTCCAGATGAAGTGATGTAAGCGTACAGTAAAATCCCTCCCACAAAGTAGATCATTAAGTTATTAAAAAAATTAACCTCTTTTCCTAACAAATCTTTTGTGATGGAAGAAAAAGACGACCTGTATGGATAATCTTTTAAAACTTCGAGTAACAGACAACCACTGGTTGTCATAATGAGCATAGTGAAGAGCAAAGCCATTAAAGCCCCGATGGTCCAGACCCCAGCCCCTGCAGCGGGAAGTCCAAGCATACCAGCGCCGACGCAAATGCACGCGACAATACAGGCTCCTCCAATCATTGAAGGCGGGGTTGTGCTCCTTACCTGTTTCATACTAGACATAAATAAATACCTTTCTTTCGTTAGTTCAATTGCTCTTATTAGACTGCTCCCCTTACAAGCTAGGGAGGCACAAAAAAGCACTAGAACCTAGAATCTAGAACTTAATTTTAGGAAGGACATATTAATTAAATTCTAAATTAGCCTAATATTTCTACCTATTTAACCTAACTAAAAAATATTGTTTCGATGTTGAGTGCAGAAGGTGTCAAAATCGGGGGGATTTAAGGTTCGTCAGAGAATGCGTGAAGCTGGTTAATGAGTAATCAGCCAGGTTCGCATAGATATAAACATGCAAAATTGGAGAGGCTAGACGCGATGATCTTACTTAGATTGGGTCTGGTTCAAAGTAGACCTACTTAAGCCGACGCGTTGTGGAATGGTCTTTATCAGATAAGCCTGATGCCACAATTTCAGGCAAGGAAAGATATGAGCTATTACTTGATGAGTTACTACAATCGGCCTCAGCCTCAGCACGCAACTCATGGGCTGTCGCCAGTAAATGCCGAAAATAGGCTTAAATCAGTGTCCGAAATGTTGACCACTTACACTTAACAGAATAACGTCTATCTTTTGGGGGGTCAGCGTGGTTTTTGTCTACGAGAGTTCGAGAGAGTTTGTGTTGAAAATCAGCGCGAGCGTTAGCGACTTTTTCATCGCATTTAGCTAATAGCAATCTAGCTTTACGAGATAACTACTTCTGCTTACGTCTGAGGTTCTTCTCAGCACGCTTTATAAATCTGGGGTTAACTGTCTTTCTGCCGTTCGATTCAATAGTAAAGTGAGACAGACCAAGATCAATACCTGTCACCTTACTCACTGTATGAAGCAAACTAGGCGCTTCCACTCCATCATCAACAAGGATAGATGCGTAGAACTTACCTGTTTTACTCAATCTGACAGTAATACTTTTAACTTTACCTACAATTTCACGGTGAATGTTCGCCTCTACAGGTTTCATTTTCGGAAGCTTGCGGTACATATGCGACTTTAAATGTAGAGCTTTGTGGTTCGCAAAACGCACAACGCCAAACTGAGCTATTAAAAACTCAGATTGCTCTTACGTTGGGTAAATGCGTGCCTTAGTTGCTCTTAACACTCAAAATCCTTAACTGTATTCATGAACAGTCTTATATCAACTGCTTCGGGCTGTCTATCTTAAAGTGCTATCGCACTTTCGCCTTATCTCCCCGCCCTCAGAGCTGGCGAGGGTTTACGGCGTGATTGCTAAAAAATCAATTACTCCCAGGACTGTGAAAATTCTTGATCTTTAAAGGCAGCAGCGAGGCCTGTGACTTGTTGTAATCGTAGAACTTCATCTTTATCCATTCCCAATTCGTAACAAATTTTATGATTTGCCCATCCCATCTCTTTGAGTTGAATAATCAGATCTGCAATCAGTTCAACTTGGTGTGAGCCACGCGCCAGGTTATGGCGAACAGAAGTCGATATGCAATTTTCTTCAGGCAAATTAAGGACCACCGCGGGGATGTACCCCGTTAGGGTTTGCAGATCTGGGTGGTTCAATAATAATTGATAACGATGAAACCCATCGATGACAACGTATTTTTTGACCGAAGCATTCAAACGATTAACCAAAATAGGCATAGTTAAACCATTTTTCTCCATCGACGTTTTTAGGAGTTTGCTTTCTGGAGGCGCCATTTTATTTGGGTTGTATTGATTAGCTTCTATTTCATCAAGTGGGATCATTTCAACATGACAAGCTGGCGGTAAATCAGGAATAAGCTCGATGAGTACTTTGGCTGCTTTATTGTAAATTGCGACCTTATCAATGACTTGTTTGTCCGTGTTATTGATAGATTTCAACGGCTTCTTGGTGCGATGCTGATAAGCTAGAGTAGGTTCACTTTCCATTCGTATCACTCTTCTTCTCCATAGAGGGCATGGTATTGTTTTGCTAAGGACTTGTTGTACCCAAAAGAGAGTCCTCGGCACCAATAGTCATTTTTAATCAGTACTTTACAAATTCTTCTCCAACTAGGAACTTGCTTCCTAGATTCCAATTTACTCTCTGCGTAATCAGGGATGCAGGTCACTCCTTTTTGAGGACCGTTTTTACGCCACCACTGTAAGAACTTAAAAATTCGGTCTCGGTAATGTTTTTCTACATGTGGCGGCATGGTTTTCAGAAGGTATTTACTGTATTGCCGGTAGCTAAGCCCCGGTGGTAATTCAAAGCGATAATAACCAAGGATACGCCCCTGACTTTTTGAGTATCGAGCACCAAAGTTACATCCTTCTACTCTGGCAACTAATTTTTGCCAGGTATCAGGTTCTAATATTTGATATAGCCACAGCCCTTTTCTTTGCTCATCTCCAAAAGGTTGGCAAAGCCGCTGCTGTGAAAGAGGGACGCCGGCCTTATGCATTAAGTCGTAAATACGGTTGTAATCCCAACTAAAGCGGTAATTCGCAACCCAAATATCTTTAGTTTTCCAATCGTATAAGGGATAAGCCATATACACATCTGGCTGCATTTTAGTCGTCCAATATTTATCTGAAAATTTTTTTTTGGACCTATTTTTAATGGTATTGAAGCGATGTAAAGACTCATCAGCACGTATACCGATTAACACAGCGATTGGCTCACCCCTTTCCTTTTGGTACCAATGAGCAAACTTAAAAACAAAGTCTTCAAACTCCATCCCGTTTTGGAAAAAAGGGAATACATCCGGGTTTGAAATCACGCCTTTATGCGGTGGTCGGTCCCTGACCCATTGCGCTTCTTTAGCAGGATCCCAACAAAGCCATTTAGGTTGAAACTGTGAGATTGAATTCCTTAAGCTGAGCGGTAAACAAACCCAATAGGGGTTAATTTCTCCGTCCAGTACCATGCGCTCAATGAAGGCATGAGTTTCATGATACTGAGCTTCAAAGTCCACGATGAGTACATCGACAGGTAATCGACCACGCTTTTTCGCTTCTTGAATAGTCAGATTTAAAAGGACGCCAGAGTCTTTCCCTCCAGAGAAGGAGACATAGAAATGGTTAAAGTTGTCGAAAAGATAGCAAATTCTTTGTCGAGCGCCTTCAAGCACATTGTATTTTTGCTGAATTTTATCTCGAGAGAAATCGCCTTCTCTTCTTTTTTTATTGGCAATCATGATTTCCACAATGTCATTAACTACTCAAATAAAAATAAATAACTTTTGCATTTTTTATAAATTAATTATTAATAATTAATTTATTTATAAGGGCAATATTAAAGAAAAGCTCTTCCGAATTTCAAGCTCGGGAGAGCTTTGAGAGACTAGAAACTAAAGTGAAGATTACCTCTTAAACCAATAATCCAACTGTCATCAGCTTCTGAGTTCTTCGGTAAAGAATAAAGATATTGAACATTAGGAGTTAACGAGAGCGCACCCCAGTTCATTCGGTAATAGATTTCAGAGTTATAAGAGTCATCAGCTACATTAGCAGAGTTGGGCTTAGCCCAACCCAAGGCGATGCCTAGCATGCCAGGTCCTGCCTCATACCCAGTACCAAACACGACCGAAGATTTGTATAGAGCCTCAGGTCCTTGCGCGACACCGGCTCTGAAAAATGGTATCCATGAGCCGGTTTTATATATGGACGACCAATTTGCGCCATAGTTTTCGCTAGCTTTCTCTTTTCCATCACTGTGCCAAACTGTTAGGTGTGAATTCTTCAAATAAAAATCGTCTTTCGACTCCACCCAACCTATTTCTAGGGACTTAAAATATTGATTATCATTGATGAACTGTTCAACACCATCGAAAGGCTTAGTCGAATCAGCTTTTGCATCAGAGAAACTTGCATAAAAATAATAGTTTTCCGACATCATATGGCGTAGAACGCCGCCGAATGTTGATTCATCTGGGATTGGGATAGAACCGGAACCGGTACTAAACTGTAAGTTAGAAAAACCATAGTAAGGGTTACCCAACTGATAAGTATCAACATAATCAGTTGCATCTAAAAAACCAACCATCATATCAGTAGATTGTTTATTAAAGGTTTGTGTCCAATAAAGATTCGTTAACCTTAAACCTATATCACTAAAAGCTGGTTGGATTACACCAAACCCTCCGCCATTCTCCATGACAAATTCAGAGGGCGTACTCTCTGTATAACCGTGCTTATGATCAACCCTCAGCTGCAAAGCTCCGGTATCACTCTCTTTTTGGTAAGCTCGCCAATTCAATGTAATCCGTGCAATACCAGCTGCCGCACTGCTGTCTTTGTTCGGCAAGCTCTCACTGGACGTTAAACCAAAAACATAATAATCCACAGCTCCCTTTAAATCCTGGTCTTCAGCCGCATGAATCAACGTTGGCGTAACAAACACAACCGATCCCACAAGCGTTAGCCAAAAACGCTTAGTCTTTTTCGTAAATGCTACATTCTCAATCATATCAATAACTTCCTTTTTTTTTCATCGAAGTTGTACGACTCAGCTCAACTTTCATTGTTAGTCAGGAGTTATTAAGAGGGATTTGAAAAATGAATACTCGTAATTAATAGGTAATTTAAGCGCTCTCCTTTATCAACCTGTCACAATCATTTATTTAAAATCGAAAACACCTCAATTTTTTATACCAACATCAAAAATTGAGGTATATACTATTTCTTATCCCTACCCGGAGGCAGAAATGGATAATCAAAACACTACAAACACATTTCAAGCGCTTAAAATCGGTGCAGACGCTTACATTCAGCGTCGTAATCAACGTTTACTGGCCAATCATCGCAAAGAGCTGCGTAACTTTACCCGAGCAGAAGCCTCGGCCTACCTTGGCATTGATGCAAAAACGCTTGATCGGTATGTTACCGCCGCTGCGATAGATCCCCGTCGTCATGAAGACTCACAATGGTCGATCGATATCGCGGAAATGTACAAGGTACGTAACTTACTACCAGATAATCTACGTAAAGACGCTAAGTTCATACGCAGTGAGCAGCAAAAGGCGCAAGTGATGGTTATCCAGAACCAAAAAGGCGGTGTTGGTAAAACCGTTTCTGCCGCGACTATCGCATCAGGTTTAGCGACCGAGTTTCATCAAGAGTATCGTGTTGGTCTAATCGATATGGATGGCCAAGCCACGCTATCGATGTACTACGCGCCCGAAGCCGAGCAAGAAGGTAACTTGTCTGTTGGTGACTTGATGATGAAAACGTTCGACCTCGATGAAGGCGAAACCGTTGATCAAGTCATCTCTGAAGCCTTTCTTGAAACTACCATTCCAAACCTGCGCATTTTGCCTGCCGCGCAAAGTGACCGAGCGATGGAAGGCTGGTTTCATGAGCAAGTATTCAGTCAAACCTTAAATTCACCTTATTCACTACTTAAAGACATCATCGATAGTGTAAAAGATGAGTTTGATATCATTATTATCGACACCCCTCCTTCACTAGGTTATGCAACCTTCAATGCGTATTTTGCCGCAACGAATGTGGTCTTCCCATTGTCGATTACCGAAAACGACATTGATGCTACCTGCTCTTACTTCAGCTACATTCCTCAGGTGTGGGCCCTGTTAGAGAACGCCAACCATGAAGGCTACGACTTCATGAAGATCTTACTGACTAACCATCGTGATAGCTCAACCACTACCGAATTAATGAACAACCTGTACGACAACTTCTCTCCTTACTTGTACTCAAAAGAGTTTAAGCATAGTGAGGCCGTTCGTCAGTCGTCTTCCCTACTCTCGACGGTGTTTGATATGTCGAAAAGTGAATACCCGAAAAGCAAAGCAACTTTCCAAAGCGCGCAACAAAACAGCTATGAAGTTACAAGTCAGATCTTGCGCGATATTCTGAACGTTTGGCGTGAACAGGAGAACAAATAATGGCGAAGAAACGTGGCGGGAGCCCTTTAGGCAATGCTCCTGGTTCAGCTCAAGCGCAGCAATCAGCGGCCAAAGCAAATTTAGACACTCTAACAAGTCAACTCAGCACCGAGCTAGAGAAAAGCGGGCAAAACGCTGAAGACTACCTTAGAACTAAGTTTGGATTAGAGTCTGTTGGCCAGAAAATGGTTTGGCAATTAGCTTCTGGTTCAACTGCCACTTTCAATGAAGTTACACTGTCACACGAACAAGTTAAGCAGAACTCATTTGTGACCTTTGATGTTAATGGTCGTGACCAGTCTCTGTTAACCAAAGAATCATTGGAAGATTTGAACTCGTTAGAGTTTCAGCAGTTCTATCCAGCCGTTGGCCGAGAAATTAATGGTCGCATTGATATTCTTGATGGCTCTCGCCGTCGTGCTTGGTTTTTATTTCAAGAAGGTCGTGTAAAAACATTCCGAATTCTAGTCACTCAAAACGAGCTTTCTACCACCGATGCCAAAGCGCTGGCTAAGCAGCTGCAAACCGCCAAAGAGCACAACCAGCGTGAGATTGGTTTGCAATGTCAAACTCTGATGAAGAACGGTGAGCTAACTCAAGAAGATGCGGCAAAAATCTTAAATATTAGCCGTCAAGCGGTAGGTCGAGCGCTGAAAGCAGCCAGTATTGACAGTAAGCTGATTGCCCTATTCCCTGTCGTTAACGACTTGTCTCATGCTGATTACTCCCTCTTGGCTAAGGTGATGAAAGCGTTCGCCGATGACAAGAAAGCCTTGAGTAGCTTCATTAAAAAAATAGCCGATAATGCTGTCAACGCTCAGGCTGAGCAGAGCCAAGAAGACGCTAAAGACGCTCTGATTGCTTACATTAAAGATGAGTTAAAGATCGTTGAAGCCAAGCAAGAATTAGACAAAGCTGTCATTACTCCTCTAGCAGAGTTCGACAGTAAAGGTATGTTTGCTCGTAAGCGTGTTAAAGGTCGAAACTTTTCGTATGAATTTGGTCGCTTATCAAAGGATGTCCAAGCTGAACTCGATAAAGCTATCCAATCAGTGTTAGGTAAACACCACCAATCAACTTTATAAAAAGATAAAGGCTCTCAAATTAGGGCCTTTATCTTTCACCTAACCCGTCCTAAATAAGGTTGACACATATCCAACATAAAATTAGAGAGTTACAAATACAATTATGACTGTTATCAGAACGCACTTGCGGAAAGGATAATGGAAGACTAAAGATAGAATACTCGCTGAGGATGCAAAGAAAATGGTCTCCAAATCAGTAAAAACTAGGCCCTACAATGAGTTTGGCCTCGTCAAACTCTAAAACCCCCCCCCCCCCGATGAAGTACATCCATCATTTTAATTAACCACTTGTTTGTCACCTCCCTCTATGCCAAATCGAAAAAATAGGATGACTACAAGCGACTAAACCATCAAGAACAAGTTGGCTTGGGAAACTTCCTTCCTTATTCTATTTGACCTAGGGTAACTTCATCCTTATAACCCAAAAATTGGCTAAGTGCAGAGTGTTTGGTTCTAGGTGAACCTAACAATCGAATTATTATCTTAGCCAAATATAAAGACCATTAATTTATTATTAATAAATAATGATAAGGCTTAATTCTTCTCACGTCCAAAAGGCTCTCTCCTGTAGTGGCCTCCTGATCCCGGACCTCATAAATGAGGGGTTCAATGGCAAAACGACAAAGACGTACATTTTCTACTGAATTCAAAAATATATGCTGCAAGCTTGGTTCTTGACCAAGGGGGCTCCATCCCTGAAGCAGCTAGCTCTATGGAATACGTGAAACAGCTTTACGACACTGGGTCGAATAACTCAAAATTGAGCAAGGTGAGGTTACTTATCTTAGGTCTGGTTCGAAGTGGGCCTACTTAGCAGTAGTGCTTGACCTATTTAGTCGACGCGTTGTGGGCTGGCCTTTATCAGATAAGTCCAATGCTGAATTAGCATCTAAAGCTTTAGGGCTGGCTTAGGAGAAACGGGGACGGCGAAGAACATGATGTTCTATTAATATCAAGGATGCCAGGACAACTCAAAGCATGAGCCTTCGTGGTAATTGTTGGGAAAACACTCCCATAGAAGGTTATTTAGAAGCTTGAAAGCCGAGTGGGTACCAGAAACAAGCTACCTGGAACAAGCTCAGGACAAGAAAGACAACGGCTATTATCTGATGAGTCCTTACAATCGGCAACGCCCTCAAGAAAATGATGGGTTGTCACCAGTTAATGGCCCTTCAGCCAGTGTCCGGTACTTTTGACCACTACACCCCCTAGAACAATCAATATTCCGCCGACCATCAAAGACCATAAGCTAACCTATTTTATTTTTTAGTGACCCAAGTTCAAGCTAGACGCCCCCAAAACGCAATGAAATCTGTACTACTAAACATTAGATTAGTAAGTACACCAAAAAATGAATAGCTGCAGCTCGATTAAGAGTTCCGATTCTTTCGTAACGAATTGAGGAATAAAAGCAAAATAACAGGCTCAAGGGATCTCGTAGACAGAGAAGAAGCAACTATATAAAACAGGAAGAATGAGAGTATTAGTCAAAAATTTATTGTTATTTAACCCTCCAAAACCCCAGTTTTAAAAAACTAAAATATCACTATAAATAGATGATTTTTTTGATAAATTATTTATAAATTATCAAAAAAATCCTATGAGGAATGGCCTAAATTTTAGCCATTGCCAAATGGGTAATCTAAAATTATTAATAATCATTTTTTATTAAAATTCATTCATCTACACAGATAAATTAGAGATGTGTATATGAATAAATTTTCAAAAGGACTACTAATATGGAAACACTGATCTGCCGCTCTTTTCAATCATTTATAGATTTCTGCGATAACGATATTGTTAAAGGAAAAAATATCCACTGCACTTTTAAGGCCTGTAAGGAGAAGGACTGGCGTTGGATGCAGTTTTACCTAAACGACAAAGGAGGAAAAGAGCTGACCTTTAGCTTCATATGAAACAAAACGCCTTAACTAATATTTCGTTTAACTTCAAATTTATTCAAAATTTTGTAAATAGTATTCAAAAAATGAGCCATTATATAAAGCACTAGAAAAACTAACTGTCTTAACCATCGCTCTCTAGAAATATGGAGAAACACTATGTTAAAAGCACATCTCGAAAACCTACAATTACCTATAGGTAATTGTATATTACACAGGGATGAATCAGGGGCTCAATTGATGCTTAGCAATCAAAAGTCATTTTCAATTACCCTACCTGAAAGCTGTATCCTTGAAACTCTGATTAAGAAAGAACAACTCATTTCAACCAAAGAAGAGTTAATTATTGCCGCTTGGGGGAGCCCAGATATCATCGGGCCTAACTCTTTACCAGTCGCGATAACTAACCTAAGAAAAGTTCTAGACCTTGATAGCATCAAAATCGTCAACATCCCAAGAAAAGGTTACAAGATTCATATTCCTGAATTTGAAACCTCACTAGACCCGCCGAGAGATATAAAGTTACCACGTCACTCTAAGTTTTCGTGTCCTCTCAAAAAAGCAACCAATCATCTAAAATTATACCAATGGACTTTCATCGGCTTATCTTCAACAACCCTCGCGGTCCTACTAATCAGTTATTTCTATTTTCGATACGAACTTGAAGTTGTTAACGTGAACCTTAATAATCAATCAAGCCAAATCTGTTTAACAAAAAAGGATGAACTGAAATTAATCCTCGCCTCTTCCCAAGTTCAGGCAAGCAAAAAACCTTCAATAAACCCCTAACACCTCGTCAATTTAGTTATTAATAACTAAATCCCCCCTTATTCACAGCAAAGGGGGGTACAACTTAGAGTGCAGGTTCTAACGTAGCGTTAAAATGTCTCAATACTTTAGGTTCATAAGTAAACTTCAAACCTGAAATAGATGAGGCGCGTTTTTTCACTTCTTTAAAAGCAGCAATAATGTAATCAAGGTGAGCTTGCGTATAGGTTGCTCTGGGAATGGCTAAACGCAACAGTTCCGCTGGACAAGGCAGTTGTTCACCAGTTTCAAGGTCACACCCTTGCAATAAGGACCCTATTTCAGCCCCACGAATACCCGCCACTTTATAAAGCTCACAAGATAAAGCATGCCCAGGGAATTGTTCCGGCGGAATATGAGGTAAGAGCACACCTGCGTCAATAAATGCAGCATGACCGCCAGCTTGCTGGCAACGAACCCCTAACGCTTCAAGACCATTTACTAAATATTCAACTTGCTGAAGACGGGAAGCTAACCAATCTTCTTCCATCCCATCATAGAGTCCGACAGCTAGGCGCTCCATAGCACCGCCTTCAAGCCCGCCATAGGTTGGAAAGCCTTCCAATAGCACGCATAATGTTTTGCATTCTAATTGAACATCTAACAAGCTTTCATCTTTGAAAGCAAGCAATCCCCCAATAGGAACCATCGCATCTTTTTTCGCTGACATAGCAAAGATATCGGCATATTTAAAAGCTTCGCTAGTTATCTCTTGAATGCTCCATTCAGCATATCCCTCTTCGCGTTGCTTTACAAAATAGGCGTTCTCTGCAAACCGTGCACAGTCCATAACTACGGGAATATCATAAAACTGCGCTAACTCATAAACAGCCTTCAAATTGGCAAGAGAAACTGGCTGACCACCTGCAGAATTGCAAGTAATCGTACTCACAATATAGGGCACATTTTTAGCCCCGATCTCTTCAATGCCAGACGCGAGCGCTTTCAAGTCAAAATTGCCTTTAAAATCTCTCTTAACTTCAGTATTAAAGGCATCACGAGAAGGCACATTCATCACACGACAGTTATTTTTTTGAGTGTGCCCTTGAGTGGTATCAAAAAAGTAATTTGAAAATGCGGCCATCTTTTCTCGTTCTAGCCCCTTATCTCGTTCACGCTTATTGATCAAGGCAGGTACATACAACTGTTCAGCGCCACGTCCTTGGTGTGTAGGGATAGTAAACTGATAGCCAAATATATCTTTTACCGTTTGGCTAAGCGTCCGATAGCTTCGACTGCCGCTGTACGCTTCATCACCTCTCAACATTGCGGATTGCATGGCCTGCGTTACTGCCCCGGTGCCACTATCGGTCAGTAAATCGATAAACACTTTATCGCTATCTAACAAAAAAGGATTGTACCCCGCTTTCATTAACGCCAGCTCTCGCTCTTGTTCTGTTGTTCTTTTAACTGGTTCAATAACCCGGATTCGATACGGCTCCGGCAAATAGTGTGAATCCATAGGCTGTTCTTGATTGTTGCTAATTGCTGACATAGGGTTCTCTCCAAACATTTTCCAACGATTAAGGGTAAGTTGGTTAGAAATAACTAAAGAAGCCCATTATTCGGACACCCAAACCTCTCCTTCCCAACTTAAATAAAGATTAATCAAATAAATAAAATTTGGTATTAATTTCAGCGTAAATTAAATATTAATAAACATATTAACAACACCTAAAAGCCCTCTAAAAAAGCATCATAGCCATGAGAAAACCTGACCAAATGACATCACCGTTTTTTTAATTAATAAAGATAATTAAATAAACAATGGACTTAGAAAGTAGCACTATAAAAGTAGTGGTATGAGAATGAAAAATATACCTAGAGCATATAAATTAGAAGGAAAATGGAAATATGGAGAGCCCATTATGATACTAGGGAACACATTGGTTGCTGGAGCGGGGCCGGTCGGCATTCAAACTAGCCAAATTATGGCTCCTCTTAGTCAAAAAATAGCCCTCATCGGCAAAAGCTCCCCTCAGTGGGAAAATAGGCAAAGATTAATCAAACAACACGGATACGTTGTTTGTTGTAAGGTGAATGAACCACAATTAGCGACACTAGTCGGATTAGTTAAGTTTAATGAACTTTATACAGAGCTATCTCCCCTTCCCTCCTCTTGGGATACGTTAGTTTTAGCCACTCCAGCTCACGCCTATTGTGATGTGTTGTCTTCCTTTTCTGAAATTTTATTAAAGAACTTAAAACAAATCATTCTTATGTCCTCAATGCTCGGCGGGTGTCTTATTTTAGAAGGAATGTTAAAAAAGAAAGGAGCCTCTCCAAATATAATGCTCTTCTCTAGCTACTTTGCGACGTCTTATTTTACTTCTAACCCGACGGACAAAAATAGGGTCCTCACGGTCAGAACCAAAACAGTAAAAAAACGAGTTTATATTTACCAGTCTAAATCCAATGATGGTTTATTGAGCGCCTTGCGAAACGCTTTAGAAAAAATTGATGTTCAAGTCATCCCTTTAGATAACTCGTTCAGTGTGGAAGGCAGAAACATTGCTACTTATGTACACCCTGCTTTTATTATCAATACGTTTTCATTAGATCACATGTTGTCTAAGGAAGACGAAGTTAAGTACATGTATAAACTGTACCCAGAAGGGCCAATCACCATGAGTTCGATTAGGGATTTACTACTGCACTGGAAATCAGTTTCTCGCCTACTTGAACATTACTCAGCTCAACCGATTAATCTACTGCAGTTGCTAAATGATGAACATCACCGAGTACATGAAAAGACTATCCCCAAGGACAAAATAGTCTCTTTCAACGAGCTTGATGAGATAGAGCAGGAATATCTACTCTACATACGATATAGCACAATCCTGATAGACCCAGACCCGTTTTCAAAAGGTAAAACCTTTGAGGTTTCAGCCAAACCTTATATCAAAGGAAAAGTTATAAAAGGAAGACTACTACTCCCCAGAACTCCTCTAGAAGACCTACAGACCCTTTATTGGCTTAACCACTTAGTTCAAAGCTCAAGCCTAATCTCTTCTGTCACATTTCCCTCAATAGAAGTGTTTGAAAATTGGATAAAAGAAAGAAACCTACCAAATACGCTAATCCAGGCTTTAAAACAACGCGCAAAAGAATATTACGAATATGCAACCCCATCTATTAGCCCCTAGTAATTACTAGGGGACACACATATCTTTTAATTCGCATTTTAGCGTTTTGCTTCAAAAAGATAACAGGAAAAAGGAGATTAAGGTGTTAATAAGAAAAGCGACGCTCAACGACATATCCTCTATCAATGCTCTGTGTCACGAGCAACTAACAGGCAGCCACAGTAAAATTAGCCATTACAAGAGAGAGCAGAACGAATACAGCTTAAGTGATTACAATTTCAGTAAAATCAGAATCATTGATCTAGTTTTTACGGAATCAATGATGAAGGAGAAGCTAAACAATAAAAATATCTATTTTTTTGTCGCTGAAACAAAAAAGAATAAACAAGTCATAGGTTACCTAATGGTTAGTGTCCATCCTCCTAAAAAAAGGCCGGCTCTCCAACAACGTCTCCCATCTTTCTACGCTTACATCGAACGATTTTATGTGTCGTATAAATACCATGAACAAGGTATTGAGCTTGCCCTACTCAACAGCTTTGATTATTGGAAAAAATACAAATCAGCACACTAATCATTATCTTTCAAAAAACCATGAAATTTGTCAATGCTCAGGCTGAGCATTGACAAATTTTCCCACAATCAAATCAATCTAAAGCTGTTTTTCTATAAAAGCCCATCAAACCTTCTTGATACCCAATCAAAAAGAAAAGGGCGAAACTAATATTGCCAGTGAGTTGCGAAAAGACAAGACAACACACACCACTACGACCCAAGCTAAAATAACGTATTCAATCGGTCACCAGTTATAAATTGCCCCAAGCCCCCTGGTTATCCCAAACCAAAGTAAAGGCGAGACAGCGAGTAACCAAGGAGTTTGGACCTCGATTTTTTATATGTCGGTTGCACCAGAAAAAAATAGCAACATGAAACGTCGATACCACAGCGTAAATCACACCGGTAATTAAGGTGTGACTGAGACACTACATTGTGCTTGGATACTGGTAGGAGGGCAGGGTAGGAGAGTATTAGAAGAGAACAGTTCATCTGCTTGGCATATGTGGCTTCAAACATCGAAATTAAAGCTAAGCGGTGTTCTGCTATTCGCTAGACAGATCTACGAGAGAAAGCCCTAATGCCTCACCTATGACATCTGGACAACTAGAAATTCGTGAATTTTAAAAGAAGGTATCTCGTCTTAAATAGGTTGACGATTTTTAGCAAGCCTGTAACGGAATTTTTTGTTTTTTCATACATATTATTTGGCCTGTTCATCTTACGAATGAAGGCGTCCGTTGACAATGACAACTAATGAACGCCCTCATCAGATTGAACATAAGTCATGTAGCTCACCAAAAACTCCTCTACCTTTGAAGAAAACATTTATTTTACCAAATTCGGATGCTTTTTCATTCAATGCCTTTTTCATTGTTTTGGTGTAGCTCCATTTTGGCTTAACCAGCAACCGCTCTTCTTGAAGGTAGTTAAACTAAACATCGCGGCCCAGCTTTATTCCTTTAGCTATCAATTGAGGTTTTAGTAAGAGAAGTGAAGCTTGTGAGTTCCTAGTCGAGACATGAAGCGCCTTAGTGCAAGCTCACCTTGACAATTTTTCTCTCTGATATACACATTAAAGATAAATATCGCGTAACGAACAAGCCCTAATTACGCTTACTTTCTTTTCGAAGGCTTCTTGCCGCCCTCGGTGATTTCGGCATCGTGCTCTTCCTTGAACTGACTAAATAATCCATTTCTCCATTTTCAATGGTATCCACAACCTGTATTTAAAGCCTAGTGTGTAATCTCGCTGAGTGCTCTTAACGTAGTGTTTATTTGGGATGGTCATAATTAGTCCTCAATGTATAAACATATTTCAAGACGGGGAAAATATTAAAAAAACCACGACTCTGCTGATAGTTTAACAGTCGGACAAGAGATAAAGTTTATCGATGGCTTACAAGCTCGTCGGAAACCTAAAAATATCATGGACCGCAGCGGCCAAGGCTGTCACTAAATAAGTGGAAAGTATCATCAATTACTGCGGTGCTTCCAGATAAAAAACTTATCTCGACGAAAAAATTGCAGGGAGTAGGCGACAATCGAACGTTTTTTAGAAGCTTAAATACTAAGTGGATTCCCGCAATAAATTATCGCAGCTTTGCAGAGACTCAAAAAATCATCCAATACATAATTAGATATTCCAGCCAACTTAGGCCATATCAGTATAATGGTGTTCTGACACTCATTGGCTCAGAACGATTGATTGTCTTGAAAACCGTGACCAATTTTATTGGACCACTATACTCTTGCCTCTAAAGAAAGATAAAGCCCAATTAAGCGATAAACGTAATTTCCCATCTAAGGGTTGATAAAGATTGCTACAAAGTTAGCGTGGTTGCATGACATTGGTATTCCTACAACGTTCGCGAGCTTGTTCGGTTGTGGAGTGGAACAGCACCTACCGACAATTTCAATTTAATAATCAGTAATTTCAGAGCAAGCTTCAGGAACACATTCGTCAAAGTTGGATTTCATTTACGCAACAAGGTTTAAAGTTAATCTTCTCAGGGACGATAGTAGAAATAGCCTCTGAAGCCAATTTCTATCCAAGAGTGAGAGAAAGGGGCGGTAAATTATAATTATTGACTTAACCTTTGAAATTCGAGAGTTCGTAATATTTGATTTCTGGCGTTGGCACTTAAGGTTCTTCCCAAGGCAAATTAATCCCACTGTCATTAATATAATCAGCGCTCAACACACACAACTCATCACAACACGAATCAACCTTTGTCCAATCCTAACATCTATAGGCCTCATCATTTGCTTGAGGAGGCTATTGCCGATTGTAGTAGCTCATCAGGTAATAGCGGCTGAGCTTGTGTCCACTCGATTTTCAAATTTATGAATAACTTCTCCATGGGAGCATTGACGATCCCATGTCAATACTTACATCATAACTGAAAAATCTTTCAATATAATGGAGGGAAATTTACAAACGATATAGCGTTTCAAAAATCTTTGTGTTTCTCTTATCGAAAGTCCCTCTGCTTCTCTTCGCTACATATAGTTTTGTCTTAGGATCCTTCTCATTCTATCAAAACTACTGTCATCGGTGTCAGGATGTCTTTCGTGATGAAGTTTGTAACGAACTCACTTCAAAGAGGTTAGGTAAATGCAAACTCTTTGCCTAACCTCTGTAGATTAGCACATGCTGTAACCAACAATATCGCAGCTACACATGATCACACCAAAGTGTTCCATTAATGTTGAAGCTCTTTCTTTAGTTCGCATGAGAGAAACTTTTCGTAAGTAGATTTAAATGATAAATAGGTTTGACTGCATAAAAAATCGAGGAGACATAGCAAGCTCGTTTAATTCAGTCAGGCGCAGTGACGAGTAATGCATGAAACTGATTTACAGCCTGGGATGATCTAAAAAACGAAAAAGATCTTCACCATAAGAGCCCGCATTAATAGTAGCGATTTACCACCTAGTTTAGTACCTAAGATCATTAGACCACTACAAACCCAACCCATTTATCAATTACATGCAATTGGTAAAAAATATAGCTAAACATTAAGAGTAAGACATAAAATTATTAGAGAACTAACATTTACCCAACAACTAACATCAAAAATCTCTCGAGATTTGATGTTAGTTGTTGGGTTACCGACTGAGCCTAAGTGAAGTTGGTATATCTTGAAACTAGATCCTAAAGTTTCTAGTTTCTTAGAGTTCATCTAAATGTATCAACATCTACCGATTCAATATCAACATCTACCGATTCAATATCAACATCTACCGATTTTATATTGATATTAAACGATCAAACATATAAACATTTACCGGAATAAGATTTTTTAGTATTAACATTAGCCGATCTAAAAGAAAGGTAAGATCATTAATTTAAGTTAACTTATGATAATTAACCTAAATTGGTTATAAAACGATCAAAGCATTAGATAAATTATGAATTAAATACATAGTTTGATCATTGCGAAGTAACTAAACATTTACCGAAACAAGTAGTTATTTACCGATATTTATACATAATTTATGTTAAGAGCTATAGATGTTTACCGAAATAATATAGACATCTACCGAAGTTGATGAGGTAAGTAAGGTTATCTGTTAAAATGATACTATCTCATTCTTAGGTAATGATCATGACGTTATCATCCAACTCTAGCCTGACGGTTATTAATGAAGAAGACCGAAAAAATCGGTTTATCTCATCGATTCTTTTCTCTCGAGCAACTATTTTTCATCCTGCTTCTCGTTTGACTTCAACGATGCAGTCAAAATTGATTCAAATTGCTCAGAGTGGTGGTACAGATCCAAATCACCCATTAGAGAGTGTTAATATTAATAGCTATGGGAAAAGCTTCAGGGTTGATCTACATGTAGATTATCTCCTACAACCTCATCGCGATATCCTCGAGACTATGCTGGCCTATGCTCAAACTATTCAACTCGACGATGCTTCTTATGAAGCGGGATCTCGTTTAAATTGGTCCCAAGTATATCAAACCATTTCTGATGGTGATATTTCTGACACTCAACAAGATGGTTTCGACTCTTTTATTGACCGGGATGCAACCGTTTTATCGATGAGTATGTATGAGCTAGCAACCCGAATGGGAATGGCGACAACTCGTCCGAACTACGATCAAATTGAGCGTCGTATTACTCAATTGGCAACGGCTCATTTGGTGATTAATGAACTCGATGAAGAACAGAACGTTGTAGGCAAAAAGCCCTTAGAATTTGTGCAAGATTACCGTTTCTATTGTGATCGAAGTAAATTCAAAACCGGCCGTAAAAACAGTAAGAATCTAACTAACCATGTATTCTTAGTGCCAGACATGCGCTTGCTACAAGCGATACGCGACCATGGTTACTATTATCGATTAGAACAACACAAAATGACCAACTATAGTAAACCGTCAGTTCGCTCATTCTTAAAATACATTACCACGCACAAAGCAGAATTTTTACATAACAAAAAGTTTGAATGGGCGCTCGATAGTTACATTCAGTCTATTGCTTCTAAAGTCAGCCATAGCTTCCGTAGCGATCTAAGAAAAGATTTGTTGGCCAATGCCGTGCAAATTGAAAAAGATTTTAGTCTTCAATTTCGCGATGTTGGTAATGGTATACAGATCTTTTATATTGGGGAGGGTAAATCATGATTACTCAATCTCTTGATAGCTTGATGTCTTCACCTGCGAGCCAAAGCCTAGAGTTCAGTATAAAAGGCTTACTCAAAGGGCATGTAGGTATGTTGATTGCCGCACCGAATGTCGGTAAATCTCACCTTGCACTTTGTATTGCGATGGAACACGCTTCTTCAATGTCTTTACTAGGGATGAGCGCGGCCGACAAACCGGCTAAAACCTTGGTACTGAGTTCAGAAGACGGGGCTGGCGTGATTCAATCTCGAATGAAAGAAAAGCTGGTTAATTGCACTGCCACCATTAAGTCAGAGCTAAAAAAAAATCTACATTTTTTAACGGACATTGAACCGATAGTGATCCCGCCCGACAGCTCTGCACAAGAAAAAGTAGAACATAAGCAGTATTTAGAACAACTCAAACAAATTTTCTCTGAATTCGATTTAGTGATAGTAGACACCGTGACTGAGTCAATAGGCCGTTGTGAGGAAGTCAAACACGATCGCTTAATCAAAAATGTCTTCCAAAGCCTTGCCAGTGAATCAGGCGCTAGTTTATTGCTTGTTCATCATGTGAATAAAGAGGAAATTCGTGGTAATCAAGAAATTACCATGGCATCTGGGGCTGGTTTAACGTCGATAATGCGATTAACAAAGTGCTTATTTACGTTAAAGAGAAACAAGGATTTCCTGTCGATTAAGTACCTTAAGAGTAATTATTTACCTGAAAATGAAAATCAAGGGTTTGCGGTTGAAGTAAGACAAAACCTTACGATTAATCCACAGGTATTCAGTTTGAAATCCAAGACGTCTAAGTCTGTTCGATCGGTGCAAAGTATTAAGCAAAATCCAAAAAAAATTACGCTGCCTGGAACTATCCCGGAACAAGAAGAAATTGAAGAGCGTAAAAACCTCAGAGACGTTTTGTAAGCTAGCTCTCACATTTTCAAAAAGCACCGAATTTCGGTGCTGTCTTTTTGTCTGACTCTGTTCGCACTTTCTTATATCCGTTCACTTTTTTGTCTACCTTAGATAATCTTATTTAAGGTGAAAACATGGTGAACTACGCATATTTAGGAGTCTCTTCAGACAACCAATATGTAGCAAACTAAAAGCACGGGCTCTATGACTCTACCAAAAAGGTTGGGATAGGTAATTTGGTGTTTGTAGAAGTCAGCCGTATTGCACGTCTTACCTCACAAGTGCTCAAAGCACTCTAAGTGAGCATGGAAAATAAAATCATCGTCTATATTGCTAATCAGAATTTGCAACTGGATGGTTCAATGCTGTGTCGGATAATGGCAACAGTACTAGGCGCCAAATTTGGTTTTACTCTAGGCTTATTTCATGAAAATTGTCTATGTCCGTGTCAGTACCCAAGACTAAACGTCCGACGTTCAAATTTAACAGCTAAACCAGTTGTTGGGCTTTGCGAGGGAAGGGGACATTATTCACGTTACCAAAGTCGATTGAATGGCGCGTAATACCATCGATGCATTGCAAATTACCGCTCAGCTCGCGCAAAAGAAAGCCGGTTTGGTTTTTCATGATTTGTGCTATTTGGAGCTCAATAGCTATGTAGGCCGGATCATTTACACCACCAAGATGGAAAGAAAACACATCTTGCAGCGCTGTAATGAGGGGGTTGGCACGAAAATAGGGCTTGTTTTTTCCAGCTTTACGTTTCATGAAAACGGTTGAGGGGACGTTTAAGTGTACTGGGTTTTGTTTTTATGTTCGATGCAGTTTTTAGGAGGCCGCATGACAGTTTGTCCCACAAGATCCGCCGAGACATATCTAGGTGAATTCGACCGATTTTGACTCCACCGTAAAGGCGGTTTAGGTACATGAGGTGCTCGTTAAGGATTTCGAATCTACCGACTCCATAAGACTAGAAGAAGGCAATCTAGGTTAAGGTGTCAGGATTATATATTGTGACGGCGTAACAAGTTTTGAGCCGATGCGAGAAGATTACGTTTGCGAAGAAAGTAGAAAGGACGAGAGAAACAACGTTCGCGTATCGGCCTCTTCTCTTTATGACGACTAGGAACAGGCTCTTAACGTCGATATCACGTTAAATAATCGTTAATGTTTACTTCATCAATTTGCTCAGGCTGTAAATAGTCATCAGTAAGACGTTTACAAACCCTCGAACTTAAAAAAAAAGCGAACAGAGCAGGGTCAACGCTTCAAAGAGATCGGCAATGGCCATGACTTTTGTGGTAAGAGGCATCTCTGAGCCCGTTAAGCCCATAGGTTACACTTACCATTAATTTTCTCATGGTGGCCTCCCGCAATTTTTGCCAAGTTTCGAATATGTCGTGGGAACGGTAGCTACTCCAAAATATGGATGGTTTGAACAATGTGATCGTTGATGATAAACCGTTCTTTCTCTGTTAACGTGCCGCTCTGAATACCTAAGTTGTGCATTTATCCTTTATTCGCCTGATATTGCTTCGGCTGGGTATTTATCTTTTTTCGTGTACTGCTTCATTTCTTCTGAAGATGTACCGAGTTGTTTACTTAAGGTTAGAGTCCACATTCGTGAGACGATATTAGGTTCAGTTGGTGTGATAAACTCTGCTCCCAAATTAAGCTGAGCTAAAAATTAAAAATATTGATTCAACTGTTCACAATTTTCTATTAGTTGCTTTCACCATCCAACTGGATACGCTTGCACCAAAGACTTCAATTTCGTAATTTCTTCCTCACGTTTAAGAAGCTTGAAGCGTATTCTTACTTCGTGGATCCGGTTATAAATCGCTTCCAGTTTTGTTGCTTTTTTGACCACACCTTCGGGTGTCGTGATTTTTCCACAGTTATGTAGCCAACTCGCCATTTTCAACTCTTGCCACTCTTTTTGAATTAAGAAAAAAGTGGTCAAAAGGCGGTAAGGTAGATTCTTGAGCTGCGCGAGTTAACCACTCGGCTAAGATTGGAACACGTTGGAACTGGTTTCTGTATAAAGGGATTTTTTGTCTAATAATCCTGCAATAAATTTGATGAATTGGTTAAGGAGTCATGTATGGTTTATGGTGTGCACGACATGGAAATTTGATTCGATAGGGACAGCAAGGAGTGCCTTGAAAAGACATTTATTGCCAGAGTTTGTGTGCTATCCCGTCAGTAGCCTTGATTCATACCATGTACAACGTTGATTTGATGAATTTAGTTGACTTAGGCTGGCGCTGCCAACCGTAACCTTGATGTGCTTCGTTCTATTTTTAAGTATGCTGTTCAGCAGCGTCTTGTATGGAGAATCCTTGTGATGGCATTAAGCAAAACCGTAAAAAATAGCTTAATCACACATCTTAAGTATGGAAGAGCCAAAGCAGCTTAAAATCGTTTTAAGGTGCTAAAATTGCTCCTTTTAATGGGTTGTCTAATTTAAGAGGTGACGGGGCTGAGATGGTCTTTTGTCAAAAATGATGAATGGCACCGCAGTTGTTAGGTCATAAGCGTATTCCGTCAACGCTTCGTTTGCCCATGTGAATGATGCGCAAGTATCGCTATCTTCTGAGGCGATAGGGGAAGTCATTCGTGGAATATTATCAGGTCAGTTTATGAGTAAACCTAAAAATCGAAAAGTGAGAGCATCCAAACCTAAACAGACGAGCTCCCAAGCGCAGAGGAAGACTTATCAAAGCAATGCCAACACGTACTGATGAGGAAGTTGAACGGTTTAGGTATCTGTGTTACCTTGGTTTTTATCCCTACCGCTTAGTAGGGACTTCTTTTCTTTTCCGAACTCGCATCTCGGCACTCCTTAGTTGCCCTCCTAAGCCTCACCGCAGGCTTTAATTATGTCCATTTCAACCCAAAAGTTAAGAAACATCTTCAAATTCACTAGAATTGAAAATTTCAAAACCAACTACAATGTAACTCATATTGCTCCTTGGCTACCACTTGCTCAGAAAGTGAAACCTGTCATCCCTTCGGCAATTATATATTGCGAAGGTAATTTCGGTGAAATTGATGGTAAAACCGCTAATGGGCTAGTGAGGCATTCATTAAGCTATCGTATTCTATCGGTTATTGATAGTGTATCTGCCGGCTTAGATGCTGGAGAAGTACTTGATAACAAAGCCAATGGAATACCGATCCTTGCCAATGCTGAAGAAGCTATCATTCACGCGGAAAGCATTCCCGATTACTTCATTTTTGGCATTGCGCCATCAAGTGGTTTTTTATCTGACTTAGATAAAAGCATCATTTTAAATGCCATGTCACTAGGAATGAACATCGTAAATGGCTTGCATGAATTCCTAACTGATGATCCTCTATTTTTAGAAGCTAGCTTAAAGAATAACGTTCGAATATTCGATACTCGCAAACCCAAAAGTAAAGGCGATCTGAAAACGTTTAGCGGCAAAATACACAACGTTAAATGTCCGAGAATTGCTGTAATGGGGACGGATTGCGCGCTAGGAAAACGAACAACAGCAACAATATTGGCGAATGAACTGACTAGAAAAGGCCTTAACGTCGTTCTGATTGCCACTGGTCAAACAGGTATTATGCAAGGCGCACAATACTGCGTTGCACTCGATGCTGTCCCTTCACAATTTTGTGCCGGTGAGTTGGAATCTGTCATTGTACAGGCCTATGAAAAAGAAAATCCGGACCTGATTATTATTGAAGGGCAAGGAGCCTTGAGTCATCCTGCGTTTTCAACCAGCGCATTTATCTTACGTGGCAGTTGTCCAGCGGGTGTGATATTGCAACATGCTCCTAAACGTTTATATCGTAGTGATTTTCCTGATTGCCCAATGCCTTCGATTGCTTCAGAAATAAATCTTATCGAAACGTTTTCTAATACCGATGTTATTGGACTAACACTGAATCATGAAGATATGTCTTTAGATGAAACCTGTCGTGCGATAGACAGCTACACTACCGAATTTGGTATACCGGTTACTGATGCATTATCACAGCCTGTCGAACATCTACTGCACATCGTAACGTCAGCCTTCCCTATGATAGCAAGAAAACTGGCCGCAAAAGGGTGAACTGCCCTAGATTAGACATTGATTGTGGGAAGATTCACCATAACGCTCAGTACCTGCTCACTCAGCTCTCACTAAAAAATATATCCGTTACACCTGTAACAAAAGTCTTCCTCGGCCACCCTATCATCGCACAAGTTCTTATTGATGCTGGCGCAACAATGTTAGCCGATTCAAGAATGGAAAACCTTCAAAAGATGACTGAATCAGGCATTGCTATCCCTAAAATGCTGATACGTACGCCCATGCTAAGTCAAGTGGCGAGTGTAATAAAATACAGTGATATGAGTTTAAATTCTGAAGTTGAAGTAATTCAGAGGCTTTCACATGCAGCGGAACAACAAAATTGCCGTCACGGTATCATTATTATGGTTGAGCTTGGCGATCTCAGAGAAGGTGTGATGCCGAATCGCGTGATTGATTTTATCCGAGAGATTATTTCTTTACCGAACATCACGATAAAAGGAATTGGTGCGAATTTAGCCTGTCGGTATGGCGTCGCTCCAAATGAACAAAATATGAATATTCTTTCTGATCTTGCCGATGGAATTGAAGCTACATTTGGGGTCAATCTAGAAATTATTTCAGGGGGTAATTCTGCTTCAGTTAACTGGGCTCTTCAGAGAACAGGCTTAACTCGAGTCAATAACCTTCGTATAGGAGAAGCAATTTTTTTAGGCTGTGAGCCTTTAGAGCACGAAAATATCAAAGGCTTACATACGGATGCGGTTTCTTTGACCGCTGAAGTGATTGAATCCAAGATTAAACCGACTTTGCCTTGGGGAAGTCGGGGGTTAAATGCTTTTGGTGAAAAAGAAAACCTTCAAGATAGAGGGGAGGTATCACAAGCTATTCTGGCATTAGGCCGCCAAGATGTTTGTGTCAGCGGGCTTAAGGCTCCGAATGGGATTAAGATCATGTCTTCAACTAGCGATCACTTTGTCCTTGAATCCTCACAGAAACCACTACTTGTAGGGGAAAAAGTCACATTCAGTTTAGATTACAGTGCGCTCTTATCTTCTATGTCTTCACGTTATATCCATAAATATTTTAAGGCACCTAAAGGGAGAAGAAGCGCATAATGCTACGAACAACAGTAATTTTCTTCGTCAGTGTCATGCTTAACGGTTGTCAGATAAGCCCAATAAAATCTAATGGGCTTGCCGATTATAGAGCGACGGTTATCTCAAGCCAACTGCCACAAGAGTTAGGCTCAATCACACTCGTAAATGCTCAGTCAGAGGGCAATAGTGTCACTCTTATTTTCGTAAAAAAGAAAACTTTGAATATGGACAGCTTAGTAGAAAAAGTCGCCGTTAGTTTTTGTGACAACATCGAAATAAGACCACTATTAGAGAGGGGGGTCTCTTATCGAATCATTACCTTAGGCAAAAATGATAACGTAGAAAGCCTTAACGTCATTTCTCTAGCTAAGTGCTCTAATTGAATGCTCAGCAGTCGAATGGATAAAAGCCAATACGAGTTGTTCAATGTACTAAATGACACTATTTTATTAAGGTTTGACCGCCTTACGCCTTGGGAAAAAAACTTTATCACGGACCTACACCACAAAGCTTTAACTAAGCAGCTCATTTCAACGAAACAAGAACAACTTGTCTTAAAAATTTCAATGAAAGCCTACAAATCAAAGAAGAAAATCGAACATTCCAACTTTTAATTTAAGCCTGTATATACTTAATCGGTTGTTGCTTTCGCATTTGGCTTGGAAAAGAAAATTGCTGGCTGTTGGAAGTCATCAAAATCCATTTCATGAGACTCTGTTGAGTTCTTGTCTTTTTCTCAAATTGAACTTCAAGGTCTGTTTTTCTCTGAATCTGCTTAACACGGCTAAATATCCTATTTTGCGAAGAGACCTCGCAACCCCGGAAGTAGAGAAAATCACTCGATCTTAGTTTGTTATCAAGAATGGCTCAGTTAAGTAACGCAAGCTACATCCAACTACTATCAATCTCTAGTTTGGTTTTGATCCGCCAAATCTCTTCAAGCCGAAAGGAAATGTCGGATAGACGGCACCTGTTACCAGGTGCCACCCTCCTCAGAACCGTGTGCAACTTTCACTGCATACGGCTCAAGCCTCCACAAAGGCACAGTGAAGCACCCAGTAATTAAATCGTTATAGGACTAGAGCGAGACCAAAAGTTGATCGCAACATTAGCTCTTCGTGTTAATTACCTTTGCGATACGCACTTGAAGCTTTAATACCTCGCCAATGAGCACTCAGTAATTGAGAGACCACGGTTCGTTGTAAGAAGATGCACTAATTTCATTCGAAATCATCATTTGCTTTTCTTCTTCAATAAAGTTCTTCAAACTCTTTCGCAACGGGAGACCAGTTAGAAGTCAGCTCGCTTTCGCGCCAGATAAAAATCTGTATCCACTTCATTACAAAGCGGCATTTGCTTTCTCTAACCTCCTTTACCTGCATACCTATCGGCCACCTTCACAGGTAGCTTTCCCATAGGGAGGTATACAGGCTTACCCTGTTCCGTATGTCGCGTAAAAATGTCAACTTAGATAATTGGACTCCCCAACCCTAAGTCCTACAATAGTAGGGTTCAAAATAATTTGGAGATTCAAATGAACAAGACGATTGTTGGCGTTGATTTAGCTAAAAAAGTGATCCAAGTTTGTATTTATACAAACAGAAAAGTGCACTCAAATACAGAGATGACACCGAAGGCGTTTACTTGTTGGTTAGTAAATTCAAGGCCTGCCACAATCGTGTTTGAAGCTTGTGGTACTTCGAATTATTGGAAGCAACTCGC
>NZ_JBGOOU010000048.1:0-30402 GCF_041439815.1 Vibrio sp. 1F279
AGCTGATCAGATCGTAGGTTCTTGATTTAGTTCCATTGAATTACGCAACAAAGCCACGTCAAGCTCATGCCGCATCGCAATGTCACCCATGACGGGCCTTTTATTTGCACCTCGGGCATTCGCGAATATTATGAAGCAACAATCTTATTGATTGATGCCTTATTCGGTGCTGCCCATCACGAAAAATGCGAACAATTCATGGGAGGCAATTTTTCGAACCAGCCCCTATGTTTAACCAGCTTTGCCCAATACCGTCAACACAGTGATGAACTGATCCATAGATTGCAGGATTGGATGCATGATGCAGAGCCCAGCGCCCTATCTGTTGCCCTGTGTGCAGAAAAGAGTTTTCTCAGCGAACGACAAATGAAACGTCGTTTTAAAGCAGCAACTGGAGAATCTCCCATGAATTACATTCAGCGAATTCGTATCGCGATAGCAAGAGAAAAACTGGAGACCACCAAGTTAAATATCGATCAGATTTGCCAGCAAGTCGGGTACAGCGATACGAATCATTTCCGGCTGTTATTTCGCAAGTTCCATGAAATGACGCCAACGCAGTATCGTAAAGTCACCCAGCTATGCGCTAGCGCATAGTGACAAAGACGCTGGTGTTAAGCCGCCATAGCGGCTTAAGACTTAGTTAAGATGTCCATGGCTGCTTAGCCCCCCACTAAGACCGTGGGCATCCCCATCACTATGGTTCCA
Organism: Vibrio sp. 1F279; assembly: GCF_041439815.1. Lineage (NCBI taxonomy): Bacteria > Pseudomonadati > Pseudomonadota > Gammaproteobacteria > Vibrionales > Vibrionaceae > Vibrio > Vibrio sp. 1F279. Next base: position 709 of record NZ_JBGOOU010000048.1, read on the forward strand.
CCATGTGCAGTCAGGTCGCCCATTCTTGCTGCGGGCTTATTGTTCACTAAAACCGTTGCGCTGCCTTTTACCACGCTGTCAGGTGGACCCACGCAAACACACATTTGACCAAGTGTCGCTACCGGGAGATTACCCACCAATACCGTACTCGGCATCGGTAGTAGTGGCCCTCCCACATGTGGGATCGGTACAACAGCGGGGGTTTGCATTGGACACACATGCATGTCCGTCGCTCTAGCGGCTGGTAACATTACTCTCTCCTAGCGTTTTCCATTCCCACCTGAAGCAATGTTCAGGCCCATGTCGATAAATTCATGGTATCGTGATTGTGCGTGCTCACCATCAGGGAGAACCGCACAAAGATTGACGCTTCCTGCTACCGCTTGAGCATACAGATACGGAGGCGGGGGCACTACAGGATCCTCTGGTTTAATCATACTACCACCACTCCAGAATGCCGCTTGAGCTACCCATCCAGCGCCGGTATCTAAGCCCGCTTTATCGATCATTTGCTCAGCAAATCGGCGACTGGTTTCATCCGGCGTATGCACCCAAGCACGCGCAGCGCGTACAGCATTGGTTTCATCTTCATTCCAATCCATACGTGTGTCAGCGCAACACACCGCCCACCACACTGATTCGCGTATTGGTAAGGCATGAGCAATGAACATGACTGCATCAGAAAACAGTGCCCTGTGCGTCGCCTCAGCAATCAACTTTGCGGGCGCAATAGGGGCCGTCGCCAGTTCTAATATTTCCGGACTCGGCTCATAGGCACGAAAGATCTCTTGAACATCATCATGAGGAATTTTAATTAATGTCATCAGTTTACCTTAGCAATCGCCCCTTGTATTTGTACCATTGCTCCCGCTTTTACCTGAGTACTCAGACTACCATTAATCGAAACAAGGCTGCCTTTGAGATCGGCTTTGCCCTGTGCTTCTAAAGCCAACATCGTGGCCTTAATTTCCGCCTTCGATTTGCCCGCAATCGAGACTTGCGGAGCATCAATCTTTATCCCGCTCGCACTGATTTCTATTTTGCTTCCACCGACACTGAGTTCAATTTTACTCTTACCCGTAATAGAGACCTGTTGACCGTCAACAGAAACGTTCGACTTTGCCTCAAGAGCAATATTGGACGCCGCTTTTAGTGCCAAGTCTTGACCACTATCACCCGTCCAGTTTTGTTTGCTTTTAGCCACCAGCGTTTGCTCTGTTTCTATCGTGATCCCTTCTTTGGCTGCCATAGCGACTGTCTTTTCCACCTGAGTCGTTTTTGAGCCTTTAATCGACGTTAGGCCATCGTTTGTCACCTCAATCTCAAAATCTTTTTCGGCATGCAAATACACGTGCTCTTTGTCTTTTTGGTCATCAAAACGCAGTTCATTGCCCTGTTTACTGCTGCCGTTTGGCGTAGTTCGAGTTTTGATGCCACTTTGAGTCGCAGAGCTGTATGGAGGGGCACTATTCTGGTGATAAAGCGAGCCAGTGATCACAGGACGATCCGGATCGCCATCAATATATTGAACGAGAACTTCGTCACCCACGCGAGGCGTGAATTGCGCTCCGAACCCCTTACTGGCCAAGCTTTGAGACACCGGCAACCAGCACGAACTATTCTCGTCCTCCTTGCCATGGCGATCCCAATGAAACTGCACTTTCACACCGCCTAATTTGTTGCGATAGATCTCCTCGCCACTAGGACCGGTCACCGTGGCGGTATGCAAACTGTGTACACGCGGTTTTGTCGGTATTTCTGGTCGATAAGTCACCGAAGCAGGAATACAGGTAAACTGATTGCGATACGTTAGGTCGCTGCGGGACTCTTCACTTGCAATTTGATACGTAATATTAGTCACCAGATATTCTTGGTTCATAGATTTCAATGGATGTTCGCTGAGAGTAAATTTAGACCCACACACCAACGCTGTGATGGTCGACGACGCTTGCGATGCCAATTTGTCGCAATCTAACGCCTCCATCTGACGTTTGGCGGCATCACGCGCTTCTGCTTTTGAATCATGACCATAAGCATAGCCTTGTCGTGATAATGTTTTTAGTGACGCTTCGCTGGCGGTCTGACGTTCTCCGCTATCAAAAACATCCCCTTTCGACTGATGATGGTCAGCAAAAGACACGGTCGACGTACCCACGCGGCGTAAATCACTCCAATGGCTGATCATACGATTCGATTCACGCGCTCCCACTTGATAACTCAGTGTTGGCGCCGCGATCTTTTTAAAACGCTGGTTGGTATCCCCGACGCAGACCAAGGGCTTACCCGATGAGTGCTGAATGTGAAAATGCCACCCCTCACTGGCGAACAAACGCTGAATAAAGGCTTGATCCGACTCATCCAGTTGGACACAATATTCGTGTTTTTTTCCACTGGCAGACACATTAAAACGAAAAAAACCTTTTAAGTCGGCTTGCCTAAGTATGTCTTCAACAATCTGCTTTGTCGTCATGTTTTGAAAGATTTGACGACTGCCGCGATGCGCGAGAATAGAAAGCGGATCAACCATTTCTAATTGATAAAAGTACTGCTGTTTTTCTTTGCTGAACCCTGTGAACTGGATTGAGTTACATAACCCCGTGTAGTGAAACTTCTCTTCTGCTTGTGAATAGATCACCCGCACTGCTTTACCGAGGTTTTTAATATTCACTTCTGCACTGGCGACCAGCGATAGAACAAACCTAGATCCAAGCGACACGGTCTCATCTCCGGTGAGATGAGTGACGATGTAATCCTCATTGTCCGATAACGTCGCAATAAGTGGGCGAGATTGATGTTGTATTGTGTTACTGCTCATATGTACTTTAAACCACTGATTCAATCATAGTTAGGCGGACATCCATTTCCGCCATCACAGGTCTGCGATTAAGCCGTATGGGGCTGAACCGCGAGCAACCCTGTAGGAGACGGCCCCGCCTTACGGCGTATCGCGTTAGCCCTTTCGAGTCGCTTACCCTTCTTCGAGAAAGCTTTCTCAGCCTCTTTCTCCCGCTTCGCGTTAGCCTGAACTTCTCGCGCATCATTATCGATATCAATAGCAGCTTGCAGAACGTCGTCGTCATCCATGTGCAAGTGATCTGTTACGCCCAAAGTCTTTAAGTATTGATCAAGAACGTGTTGATTGGGACGAGAGATCTCGTCATGTATCGTAGTAACCTCATTTTGAGTCGATACATTGGTGAAGGTCGGGATCCGCCACAGTTCTTCAGCCAATGTTCTATATTCCAGATCAAGATTGGTCATCGCCGTCCTAATGTTATCTTGACATCGACTAACAACAATTTGATTGACCTGTCGGTTGTATTGAATGTTGGTGATTCGCTTGGTTTGTTGTGAATGCAGACGATGACCTAATTTGTCCCAGAGAAGGATTTTCACCAGCATAGGATTCACCATGGTACCAAAATCCACACTGCTACCGACACCAACCGTCGCCCCTGCCCCCGCTTTAAAGCGAATATCTCCTGAGCTTTTTACTATGGTTTCAACCATAGCCGACACACCGATGCCTGCAGAAACGGAGCCCGTCACACTCGCACCCGCCATTTTAATGCCGCGCGCTTTAAACGAAATGGAGCTGCTGCCTGTGGCTTTCACGCCCGCAAATGCGCTCGCTCCCGCCTTAAATTTGATTATCTCATCAGACGCGAAATAGTTTGCCGTGTTCGCCGTCGCGACAAACTCGGCCTTGACGTTTGCTCCTGCAAATAAGTCCGCTTCGTTTTTCATATTCATGAAGTCACCAATAGTGAGTTCATGTTCAAACTTTAACCTCAACCCAGCCTGAGCCGCTAAGGAAACATTAACTTCGAGGTCAATGCCTGGGATCAACTGCATCGTTTCAAATGAGTCGTCGCTCGCATCTTCTTTTTTGTTAACTTCCCCCCCTTTGCCTGGCGTGTAATCTTCTGTGTACTTGGTCGACGTTAGTTTACGTCCAGCCTCTTCACCAACCTTTTTGTCACGAAAACCGGCCGACCCACCTTGCCCAAACTTAGCATGTATATTGCCCTTAAAGCCGCCACGCGCACCAACCTCCATCGCAAGATTGATTTTGTTGCGCATTTTGCCAAAATCCCAGACCTTTTCGTACGCAAACTTATACTCAGCAAACAAGTCGCCCGCGAAATCGATTTCAGGCCCGCCCTCCTTCACTGAGCCTTCCAATTTACTCGAGGTCCCCACATGCTTTTGAAACAGCTCGTTTAAAGCAGGCCACAGCTCGTCATTTTGCTTTAGATGACCGTTGTAGGCATCCACTAAGGCCCCCACTTGAGCATCCAGCAGTTCGACTTTAAGCGCGCCAAGCTCGCCCGAAGCCAGAATACTGTTGCTAGAACGCTCAAGAACGCGATTCTTGTTGTAAAGCATTTGAGAGAAAGTATGATTGATCAATTTGGAACGTACTGATTCCGTTGGCGAACGGTGCGGCTTCACTACCCGCACCAAACTGCCATACCTTTTGGTAACGCGCTGTACAAAAAAATCCCACACCGGGTGTTTCGCTACTTCGGCTGCGCTATAGGCGCTAGCCTTACCTCCAGACGAGCGATACAGTTCAGCTTCCACCTCCGAGTACACCAGATCAATGGCTTTTTCTAAAAACGGCAAAGCGCGCTGCGATTTCTTACACACCGAATACAGATTTGTTAACCAATTTTCAATGGCAATCGCACACCCCAAATTATCGTTTAGTTCCCCACTGCTGCTCTTAATTGTTGAGACATCAAAGTCAAGATTCTCGGTCGCAAGCTTTTTCTTTTTCATACACTTTCCTATCGCTGATTCACGTACATAAACGCTGCGCTAAGCGCTCCAATTCTGTACGTCTTGTATAGTCACGCTCTAACGGCATGACTTGCTCGATGATTTTGTTAAGCGAATACCAGTCGTCTCTCGTCTCGACCCGCCCCTCGCCATTGAGCTGTGCCGACGAAGCAAACATGGGGGTTCCTTGCCAGTGACGGAATGTTTCACGCCGGGTGCCCATGCGATGACTGGCACCAAAATCAATCAAGCGCACTTGATGATTCTTAGGCACATAGAGCAGGTTCGATGGTTTAATATCGCCGTGCACCCACCCTCGGTGGTGACAGTGCTCAATGGCCGAAATAATACGTGGCAATATGGCAATAAACGTCGGAAGATCCGCTGAGGTAAACTGGCTTAGCGTGACGGCGCACGGGTCATACGACAGTCGTAAAATTCCATGAGACCAGTCGACACCTAACACCTCTTGAACGCACGCTCCCTGACAGTCAATCAAGGCCGAGTATTCCCGCGCCAGCTCGGCTGGCGCGGTAAACTGCTTGATATACTCGTGGGGTGTCTCATGACAGTACCGAGTTTGGTGCCCTGCGGGCACTCGGAGAGCATTACGATTAACGAACGCTCTTCCTTGATTTATCGCCCTTTCCATTGGTATGTTTACAACTGCTTAGGCAAAGCGAATTGTGAAAACACCGCCTTGTCCAAGCTCTGATTGGAGTCTCTCAATGAAAACTCCAGACCAATCTGGTTACCATCAAGGTCATAATTCAGAGTTCGCACCAATCGACTGGTGGTTGCACGACTGCTTCGACTAAACATGGCTCGAAACAGAGCCCACTGACCCGTAAAGGATTGCCCGGCCAGACGATTGTCTCCGTTGAAAAACTCAGCGCTAAGATGATCGTCACCGCCGAGCGAAGGCCACGTCACATCACGCCATACCCGTGGACCATGTCGGTAGCTAAAGAGCGTTTGGGCATCTCGTAAACGAAACTCCGTGACATCTGTACTCATTGATTGGGCTTTTAAGCCAATCGTTAATGCCATCTCTCCCCCAGATGATCCGAAGAAGATACGCGTAATTTGTCGTGTTCGTTCGAGCTGCGCTCGTGTCGAATCACTGATCGGTAAGATCAATCCATCCACTTCATTGATTTTCAGGCGCCCATTATCCCAATACACGAACGGCTTAAGAAATTGGTCAATGTACTGGTCAACCCGGCCACTGGGTTTAAAAAAGGCACTGAAATCATCTAAGTTCACCTCACCCCGGCCATGCTGAGCGAATGGGAAACGCCCTTCAATCGCCGCCGCGTAAAATTGATAAACTTGTTCGTCCCACTGAGTGTTCAAATAGTCAGCACTTCCTTGCACTACTTGTCCCCAGACCTGTTCTCTGATGCTTTGCACCCAACTTGCAACCTGGCTTGGTGCTTGGCTGCCCGCTAAACGAAACTTCACAATCGGATCACGACTCCCCTTAGCATGAGCCAGTGCATATTCATGAAACGCTTTGCCCGGATTAGCATTCGTCAACGCCGTATCATAGAAACTGGTCAACTCCGTCACCGCAACAATCAGTTCATCATGAGGGGTCGCCCCTTTTCCGCTTCCGTTGACAAACTGAGAGAACGGTAAAAAGGCCTCATTAACCACAAACGATGGCTGGAGTCTAAGTAGCTTGTCGCCTACCGCACGATTGATTTTGTTAGCTTTGTTGAGCACTTTCTTGGCTTTTTTCAGCCCCAACTGACTGGCTATCCGTTTTTGCCCTTTGGTATCTGGTTGCTCTTCAACCGCAAGTGTTGTGTTGACGACCACCGCTTCCATGACATCCAGCAATGGACTGCTGGCCGGTGTCCTTACATTGCGCAGGACGTAATTTAGCTCCGCGGCATCGACAAAAGGCTTCACTTCAATGTTATTGACCATTTCTTTCCAGTAATAGACATAGTCGGCAAAGTACAACCTTTGAATCTGCTTACTCAGTTCCGTTAGTTCCACGACAGAGGCCCCTGACATGTCGCCCTGGATCGCTTTGAACTCTCCCATCAGCTCTCTCAACAGAGGAGATTTAGCCGTCAAGTCAAGCTTGCCATACCCTTGCTTGGTAAAAACCTCTGGTACTAAGTAGCCATGGAAACCGGTAGAGAACGTAAACAGGCTATCGAACTTTTCACCCAGTTGTCGGCGCAGATCCACCTGTGTACGGTATTGGGGCATGCTTTTAATCCGCGCATATATCAAACGTTCGGGCGACAACCCTTCCAAATTATTGGTCGCAACGGCGATCAGCTCTTGATTTGGCACTAACTGTTGGTCGTAATCGCCACTGAACAAATCTTCGATTAGCAGAGAGAGTTGAGCCAACTCATCTGAAGATAATTCCCCCTGATCTTTCAGAATATCCACTAGATACGCTTGCAGCTCTTCTATGTTGAGCTGGTCGCGGTCAAACAACATTTGGTAGTAACGCAAAATTTCAAAGATTCGGCTTGGATTACCCAAATTGACGTATACGTACAACTCACTACTGATCAATTCTTCTAACTTCGGTAACAAGATTTGGTGTAGCTGTTTTTCGTACGTTTTGTAGATGGTTTCTGCCGTTTCACCTTGTTTGATACTGACGAGCTTATGCCAAGGTTTAGGTTGGATACCAGCAATCACAACGTCGCCCAACTCAACCAAGATCGCCACCAAATCAGACATTGAATAGTCTTGGCTTAATGCTTGGATATCCGACTGGTAGAAACGAACCTGAGAGATAGCCGCACTGCGCCAGTTTTCATCCGCCGTCCAGTTATCCCTTAACTTCAGGCCTCCAATCACCATTAACGCCATGATTGAGACCAAGATCGCTGAACGAAAGGCCAAATATCCCGCATGTCGCCACTCGTTGACGCCCACCAGATTGTTCTCAGGAAGTATGACTTTACTGAAGATTCGCTGCGTAAAGTAGCCACGACGACTCGGTTGCTGCTCTTTGGTCTCGAGGCGATTGAACTCTCCGCGCTCCGCGACAGAGTGAGTTAACAAGTCATGCTTGATGCCTTTTTGCCCCGATGACATTAAATAAGCGCCACGGAGCCAAACCGCTTCACGCACACGGTTCTCTCGACCAATCTCGCTCAGAAGCTCATTGATCCGCTCAAACACAATTCTCAACTGATAAGGCCAAGCGAGTATCGCTTCCGCCTTGTCCACATTGGCATTATTGAGTTGTTCAAACTGTTGCAAGGCCAGCGCCTCAATCAGCTTGTGACTCTGTTGCTCAAAGTCATGTTTGTCATAGCGGCGTGACACATCATAGTCACAAGTAATGCCGAAAGGGTTTTCAGAATCACAAGCGGTAAAGCCTTCAAAGAAATCGATGAAATCCGCAATGCCATCGGCTTTAGAAAAAGCCATATAGACGGGCAGAACCAGATCCAGTGCCCCTCCCATTGATAAAATGGCTTCCTGGTAGATCGCCGCTAACTTTGAACGTTCTTTATTGTCCGTTACGACCAAACGCTCACAACCAATCACCGTTAGGATCCCATTAAGACCTTGGCGAGGACGATACTTAAAAAGCTGTTTGGCAAGAACGCCCCACAACGCTTCGTCGATGCCTTCACTGTCGAATATGCGATGACCAACTTCGACGACAACCGCGTGATCATTGCTCCAAAAGCGCAGGTACTGCTCGGTATCACTGTCGTGCTCGGTGCGTTCATTGATCGGTTCAAACCCATTTTGAAGCAAGACCGAACTTTTGGCGTCTTGCTCACCTCCGAGCACCAAGTACCAAGGGAGACGGTATAAACTGTCAAGCTTGTTGCGCCCTTGCCCAAGTATTTTTTTGACCGCCAGACGAAACAGCTGTTCGATCACTCTGGTATCTTGCTTCAATAAGACCGACTGTTCGTGCTCTTCTGACGTCGTTTGAGACTTTGCCCGCTGGCGCCACCAGTAGATCACCGTCACACTCATAATTACCGCGGTAAGGCTCAGCGCGACCCACTTGATCCAAGCCGGCTGTTCATCAGGTAACCACAACCAAAGTGCAAGCGTCCCCATCAGCGCACTCATCACCACAAATATTGACAATATCTTTTTACCCATCTTACTTCTGCGCTCTTTTGATTGTGGCGTTTAATCCAAAACGAACATTTAGCTCATTCTTCAACTTACGTATGGTTTTGAGGTCTTCACCCGCATCCAGATACAGCTCGATACCATGCTCGCTTTCCCGCGTGAATGACTCATACCCCGCTTGGTTAAGCTCAGACGACAACCGAAGGGCATCACTTGGTCGAGAGAACACCGCTAAGATGATCTCCCATTCCAATGCTGCGACTTGCTCTTCCTTTTTCTCGCCTTGGAGATCAGGGGTCTCGCTCACTCGACCTAAATCATCATCCGTACTCAAATACACCAAATCACTGTTGGATTTCTTGAAACTGACGCCCGACATGTCGATGGCTGAAAACTGTGTCAGCAGCGGTTGACTGCGGCTGTGGTACCAATATTCTGTAAAGCCATACGCACACCCAAGAAGCAAAAACGTGACCGCCATCGTTTTCGCCATACTGATCATTAGCCACGGCTGTTTCCCTTCCTTTAGCACTGGCGTTTGAGGCACAGGCATTGGAGTTTCAGAGCGATAGTGGCGAATTAATCCGTAAGCTCGGGCAGTGATGTCATAGAGTTGACTATCATCGCCATGGCGATAGAGTCCTTTGAAACCCAATGACAGTAAGACATACTGCAACTCAATGAAGTCCACCAGTTTGCCTGGTTGCTGACTCGCTTTTTCCAGCAACACAAAGAAAGCTTCGCCACCGTTGCGCTGTGAAAAAACTTTGCTCAACAAGGAGTGGTTTTCCCATCGGGCACGGTCCCCCCACGTGGTATACAGCACGGCTTCATCAAAAGCGGCGCAGAGTACAAAACAGCTTTTCTCAATCACACTTGGGTGGTAGTCCAAATGCAAGCCTCGCAAACGAAACGCCTCGATCGCCCCTAACAGCTGTTGGCGAAAGCGGTTGATATCTCTCGGAGCGCCTTGACGACGTATGGTGACGAGTATACCGAGCAGTTCGGTCGCCGCATTCATTAAAGGGCTCCCGTAGACCGTCAGTCCTTCGATTAATCGTTCGGTCCCTGAAGTATCGACATTTGGGGCTTCTTTTCGGTCCCGTATTTGAGGTTGTTCGTTCGCCGTACGTTGAAGGCGCACCGTTGGCTCTTCGTTGAATAATCCCGCCATCTCACACCTACCTAATCACATGGAAGTCGACACGAATATCATCGATTCGTTCGTCGATATGTAACGCGATTGCCTCGTCTCGCTTGACTAGGGATTGCCACAAGTCCGACTTAGTGTCGACTTCGAAATAGGCGGCATCGTTCAACGATTTAAGCTCCGACGGAGCATAAGGCAGATGGCGTAATGGAATGCCGGACAGCGCATTACGCACCAACCCCGCGATATCGCTGTTTCCCGCTAACTTCGCAGCGCGAGGGAACTCTTCTCCCAAGCGAGTCGCCCCAATAGACGACGACACCACCATGATAAATCGACCTTCATGATACAGGCTGCGATCGTCCACTATGGTGCGCAACAAACGACGACTAACAAACAGTTGCTTGTCCCAAACTAAGGTGGAAACATTGTCAATTTGCACTTCGCGTAACAAGACTAAGAGCTCAGAGAACACCGTCGAAAACACCGCGTAGAGATCGTCTGGGTTCCAAGCAAGGAAGGACTTTGGCATCTTACCTTCAAGCCCTTGCATCTGACCGGCCATCGACACACATTCTAGGTACAGGTGTCGCGTCAATAACGTCGGATCGAGATGCCACTGTTCGAGTTTCGGCACCCAACTCCCCAACACCTGTAGCCAGAGATAGTCACGCATCAAAGATTGGTAACTTTTGCTGCTTGCCTCTGCCTGGAGACGGGCATGAATGGCGCGCGAACGGTACTGAACCTGTGCAAACACATCCGCGATGCAATCAGACAAATAAGTCGACACCCCAAAATGCAAACATTGGGGAACAAACGCTTGATTGAGCACAACCGCGCCCTCAGACTTATGCTCACTGATTTCCGCGATGGCCAACAAGACAAAGTCCTCAAGCTCATCCCCTTCAAGCTTGAGTTGTATATTTAAAATGGCCAACTCCAACGCCGCGGGATCACTTTGCTCGCGGCTTGTGTCATACACGGGATGCTCCAGAGCACGGTGCCTTAATCTGGCGTCCTCACCCACATCTACGGCGCCTGGTCGGGTAACCGGAAGCGCCAAGTACACTTTTTTATGATGCGTGTTTTTAGGCACATCAACGACCAGCGCTTGATCAACCACAAAAGGGGTACCATCTGGGAATATCCCTTTAGCACGGCGCACAGAGACTTTGCCAATATTGAGCATTGAACGATCTAACTCGAGGAGCGTAACACCGAAGCACTTCGGGCTGACTTGACCCGCAAACTCACGCGTGAAGTTCTCAACATAGCGCTCTTGCTGCTGGAAGTGCTGAGGTGATAAAAACATCCCCTCACTCCATACAACTTTATTGTTGTCCATTATTCTTCTTCCCCAGACACCGTAAGATTGATGCCATCTACTTCTATATTGATTGCCGCTGAATGGACAATAACAGGTTGATAAATAACCTTATTTTTTGCTTCGCGATAATCAGCGAATCCCGCAATGACACCGATGAATTGAACGCCGGCCCCCAATGGAATAACCTCTTGACGCGATTCACCTGGCAACAAGCTTGGTAATTGACGCACAACCGCTAGCTCAGACTTTAAGATCCCCTGGTCGTCGTCATAGATTTGAATAAAATCCGCTTGCTCAAACGCATTGCGTTTGGTGAGTTGGTACACTCGCAGCTCCACTGGAGAAGGTTTACCTTCGGCATTCGGGTTAATGTTTGTTGCCGCCGTCAGATTAACGACCAACCTTGGTTGCCCTAAGTCCTTACTCCATAAACTGCAGCCAGACAACCACAGCGCCAGCAGCGGTACCCAAAATCGACTTTTCATCACTTTTCCCCTTCTAAATTTCTCTGAAGACGCAGTGCCTCTCGAAAGTACGCTTGAAACTTCACTTGCCAGTCACGATTGTCGACCTGACGATGAAAGTAATGTTTGTACATCTCCCAATACTTAGGCTTGCGAGACCAAAACCCGTTACCAGACAGCTCATCAAACATGCTCTCCATGGCAGTAGGTGAAATGTCTGACAACAAACGGGTCAACGCCATTTCTAAGGCTTTGTCAGTTCGGTCTTGGGAACGTTGGTCATGATGTTGCAATTCCGCTAACACATAGGCTGTAGGGCGAACAGACGTGCCGAAATCCGGATGACGTGCAGCAGACACCTCCGACGGTGGGAAGATCGCCCTGACCTCAGCCTCTGCAAGCGGGCCCTCATCCGCAGATTGAAACTCAAGGTCTAAAGACGCCGCCGCCAGTTGAAGAGGAGGGGCATGGGCGACAAACGGATCGTCATCAACCACACCCAACGTGGAGATCACTACCTCCGGTTCATCCACTTCTTCAGTTGGGATCTCACCAACGATAGGAGTCTCTTGACTAAACGGATCGTCTCCAAAAGGGGAATGACGCTCCGCCCCCAATCCAGATTTCACAACGGCAAGATCGGGAACAAAACACGACACCAGTAGGCGGTAGCGACCGATATCCAGCACGTCTCCATCGCTAAGAGTCGATTGATTTCCATTCCCTAATGGCTTGTCAGATCCATTAATAAACAACCCGTTGGTACTGTTGTCGGCAATTTGGTACCCACGCGAATTCTTGCGAATGATCGCATGCGTTCCCGAAATTTCCCGACTGGCATCACTGAGCTGCAATGTGTTCCCGAAAGCACGACCGATATCACCACCGTCTTCAGGAAAGGCTTGATTCCACTCGGCAATGCTTTCACCGTCCGGAGAACTGATTATTCTGATTGATAGAGGCATATAATTGACCTGTCATTAAATACATATTGAACGCTAACGGCACTGTTCGGCCGCGTCATTAAACTCCGCCAGAAAACGGGGATATCGCTTGATAAAGGCTTTGGAAAAGTACACCCCCAAAAACTGGGACTGAACACGAGTACGAGATATGGCTCGGTAGCTAACGCCCATTTTTTTCATGGTTTCGTCGATCACGGCGTCATTTCCTAAGATGGCACCGACTTCGCCGTTAAGCAGTAACTCAATCAACGCTTTAGGGGTTCTTGGTTTTTTATTGACGCGATAACCGTTTTTCTGTAACCAAAACCATTTGTTTGAGCCAAACAACGCCGCCACCTTGATTTGAGACTTGAACATCGCACTGTTGACCTCCGTCGAATCCGACAGAGAAAACCAACTCCAATTCTGCTCTTCCAAAGGTGCGGAGTACTCAGCATACTCATCGCGTTTGCTGTTGTGTGAAGCCAAGAAAAAACCATGTTGAGACCCAACTTCAGTCATCAGTTGCGCGCGGTCCCATTTGGTCATGGTCAGTTGATAGGGCTGATCCAGATGGCGCATTACGCATTTTACTTTATCGATCCCTGGGCCTTTCATTACCCCGTTCTCTTGGTACTGGTAGGGAAACCACTCTTGCGTTGCGAGCAGTAAACGGTCTGGTCGACTGAACGCCCACGCCGATTGACTGCTACTTCCGATGAATAGCAGCAGAAATATGACGGTTCTCATGGTGTATGATCCTCCATGCTCATGCCCGCTGAGCGCACAACACTGCCATCGCTGGCGTAGATGTCACTCGCCATTTCGAGCAAAACGAAAGGTACAGGGGTGTTGACTCGCTCAGCTTGTTTAAAACTGATCGCAATATCAGGGGGGGACAGGAGTCCAACAGGTAAAGAATGAGGCTTTACCCCTTCGTTCAGAATACGAAGACCATAGAGCGCCGCTTGATGTGCGTTATTTTCAAACCCGACACCAACCGACATTAACGCACTTTGCGCACTGGCATTGACCGCATCCGGTACTGCCGTCAACAAAGGTAAACGCTGCGAATACTGGTTTATCTCATCAATCCGACTCAGCAAACTCGAACTGCCAGTTAACCAAAGCAGTGAACGCTCAAACGTATGATCACCAACTCGCATGGCTTGCGTTTGCGCTGCCATGCTTTCTTCTAGCGTTTGCCCGGGTTGGGTTTCATCAACTTCAATAGGAAAAACTCGCACACCTTGCTTTTCTGCTTCCATTTTCAGTGGTAGATACTGAGTCAAGTAAGCACTGGTGTTGGTTTTTGCATACAGCACACCAATTTGCGTCAAGCTTGGTCGGAAACGACGTAAAAAGTTAAGCGTGATATCCGCTCGCAAGTTTAGGGATGTATACGCAAAGTTGTTTCCACTGCTTTGATAGTTGTCTGTCAGCCCCATTAAGACAGGATCTTTGGCATTAACTGAGATCACCGGCAGTTTACCGCCCGAATAAACCTCATGAAGCGACACCGTCGCCCGCGATCCCACGCTGTAAATCAGAGCCGCCTCACGTTCCGCCGCATGCGTCCACGTTCGCAACTGCTGCTGAGTCGCTGGCAATAAGAACACTCGAAATGAGACATTAGGCATCTCGCGACGAAAGACTTTTAGCATGGTGGAGAGGGCCAAATCGTAAGAGTCCGCTTTGCGTGAAATAAGCACCCAGACACGCGGACGTTCTGCGCGCGGCGCGAACACAACGTCCCCCTCTTGAGCCTTTATTTCCCACTCCACCGAATGATTGTCTATGAGCGGTTCTCCCAACCACTGAGGCCATTTCGCCTGAACGAACGATGACATCGTCACCCACAGAAAAACTCCCATCAACCTCTTCATGACTGCCCCTCCATGCTTGGCGTTCGATCAAGAAGCCACATCGTCGCCCCGGCGAAACCAAAGAAGATCGATAGGGTGAAAAACGCCCAAGAGTGTCCCAAATGAGTCAACAGTGCTCCAACAACAATGGATCCCAAAACATGTCCGAGTCGTTCAAGAAAGCGATACGTTGACGCGACTGAGTTCGCATTCGCGCCCTGAGTCGACGTCACTACGTGCGTCACAACAGGGGCGTTGATCAATCCGTGGGAAATCCCCATGACTAACATCGCAAACGTGGCAATTAAAACCAGATACGTTATGTCTTCAAAACGGAAAGAAAAAGACAATAAAATAAGTGAGACAGCACCGACGCCACTGCCAAGACACAGCGCCCATTTCGCCGAGCCTACTCGGTCTATCATCGGTGACACCTTGCCGCTAACAAATAACACGGAAAAAGCATACGCCATCAATACTTGACCGATGCTCTCTCGCTCTACGCCGGCATTCGATAACAAGATAGGTACGGCAAAAAACACGACACCTGTGAGCATCATTTTGGTCGGGATCCCTACAAGCAACATTGTGCGCATAAACGAAGGGACTCGCATCAATGCTGACGCATCTTTGACCATGGCGGTAAAGTTTTCTTTTAACGTCCCCTGCTTTGTGGCTTGCATCGCCATCGAAGGGAGAGTCAACGCGAACAGATACATTAACCCACCAACAAACACCGCCAACATGAAGATGCCTTGAACCCCAACAGTGTCCGCCAAGAGCGCACCAATTGCGGCGCCTGAAATAAAGCCCGCATTAAAGCAAAACACGATAATGCCGGCGGCTTGCGTTTTGTTGCTTTGATCGCTGCAGCGCAAAATATACCCTTGCACAGCAATGAAGATCGTGGCTTGACCCACCCCCGAAATCAAACGAGCCACGAGCACCGTCATCAATTGAGAGTCATACGCCAAAAGTAAGCAACCCAGCGACGACAGTACGATCCCTGCCCCCAACACTTTGCGGATATCCCACACTTCTAGCAATCGCGCCACCGGCAATAATGTCGCAGCAAATCCAACGAAGTACAGGGTAAAAAAGTACGAGGACCAACTTTCACTTGCGCCACTCTCCACCGCTACCTGCGTCAAATATTGCGGCAATACGGGCGCCATCAATGACTCCATCAAGACCGTCACCAGTAACAAAGGTTTCACTTTTGCTAACACGGCCTCATTGTCAGACTGTGCCTTGGAGTGACAAAGCAAACGCACAAATGCAAAGCAGATGAACGCACACCCAGCGAACAAGATCGCAAAATTTTTCAGCGTTTTCAGGAGTTGAGCCAGCAATGCCTTGGGATCAAAGGCCACAGTAACTTGGCTGCCTTTGGTATCCTCCACAAGAAACGCAGCCATACTCTCCACAGCCATGGAATCGGCGCGAGCCTGACTTTTGGCGATCATCGTATTCCCTTGTGACACGGAGATGGATGAAACTTCAGGATTGGACTGACGAAAACTGTCCAACATTCGATCAATACCGCTGACTTGCTCGTACCCAATTCCAGCACTCAATACAGGCGCTAATCGCTGCGTTACGATGTTGGCCATGGAGTCGGCTTTGTTCTCCAAACCCGACTTATACAGAGCCCCCACCATAAAAAATACACTCGTGGACATTGCCAAAAACACCCCGCCAAATGCGGTAAAGTAGATCTTAGGATTGGCACTACGAAGAACAAAAAACACAAACGCGGCGGTCAAAAAGAGCACCAACCCCAACATGGGTTTGAAATGCCCATCAATTGTCTTGGCAATCTCATGATCACTGAGCATCACTTCCAATGCTCCCACCTGTGTAAACTTGTTGTTCAAAGGGATGCTGACCAAGCTTCCGAGCATGCTTTCATCGGTATAGCGATACAATTCTTGTTGTCCCGAAATCACGCGGATATCGACCACTGACGAATCAGCATCTGCGATAGGAGACAACACTTTTTCTAACCCCGCGATGTCAGGCAGTGGGACCCCAGAGTTCAGCACTTGCTCTATACCGATTCTGGCCGCTTCCGTTTGGGCTAGAATGGCGTCTCGGCTTTGTTGTTGATAGCTTTTCAATGCCTGGGCATAGCCCACGACGAAGATCAACATCAGTGACGACAGGACCAATAACGCCCCAAGCATCAAGCGACTGTATTGCTTAAACATGTTCAACCATCACTCCTGCAAAGCATCAAATTGCGCCGTTAGGCAGTGGGCCAACGCCATCGGTCTTTTCTGCTTTAAGAAAGACAGACGATTGAAGACCAGTGACTGGACGAGATCTGTGTAGTCCATGCCTTCACGGGCTAAGTCATGGCAAACCAAACTGACGTTGTCCCCTTGAGGGCGTTTAAGATCCGGCTTTGGATTCGTTTCCAAAACGTACACTTTGCCTGTGCTATCCATACGTAAATCAACGCGAACCAGCGTTTGCAGACCCAATTGGCGGTAGATTTTCTGCCCAATAGCTGCCAGTTCACTACGCAGAGGTTCGTCGGTGACTGCAATCAGACGATCTTGGGTGATGGGTTTCACGTCCATAGACGTAAAAATCGGCTCGTCCTCGCCAAGCACACGCTCAGTGATAGAAAAAGCCAGCGGTGTATCCGACTGTGTAAGCTGACCAGACTTGAAAATGAACTCGCCTGCTACCGCCACCACAAATTCACGACCGCCGAGAAAGGGTTCGATCATCACCGTGTTCGCCGTCGCTACACGCACTTTCTCGACCACTCCTGCCAAGGCCTCTCTCGAAAAGACCGGGTAAACATGAATCGACGCTCTCCCAGACACAGGCTTTACGATAAACCCGTCCGCAAACTGCGCCTCAATTTGGTCAATCGCGCTTTGCTTGACCTCATCCTCGAAGCGTTCGTCAATACCTATAGTAATAAAAGGTGTCGTCGGTAATCCCGCGGCATGGATCTCATGCTTAAAGAGGTGTTTGTTATCCAATATGCCTACCGTCATTGGCGAATGTCCGACGTAAGGCACGCCCAACATCTCCAACGTTGATGGCAGGTGACACATTGAATCAAATCCCTGAAGTCCACCGCTATTGGTGATCACTAAGTCAATGGCTTTGTCTTTCAACTGCTGAGCAAGATCAATGTCCTCAGCCAATACCTCCACATGTTGAAAACCCGATTCACGCAGAGCATTCGCGATATCGTGCGCCACAGGTTCGTACGTCTTAGTTGAACGCGGGCTTAAGTTCTCGAAAATAAAGCTCTCCGCGCGCGCTTTGTCCCCACCGTGGATCACGGCTACAATGAGGTTATGTCGAATCCATTCCAGTTGTGACTTAGAAAAAACAGGTTGCGTCATCTATACTTACTCATCATGTAACGTTGCTAACGTGGGAGCGCTGACACCGCCCCTAGCAACAAAAAAAATCAAAAACTCACGTCGTTGTTGGTCAAGGCAGCGGTGATCACTCACCGCTGCTTAATGTGAGGTCTAACGCCTCTTTATCACTTGTTATTGAATGCGAATGTCGAACAAGCCATTGCTGTCGATACCGACATGCACCGCTTCCACCTGCTGGTTCTCGCTCATGCGTTGAATGCATTGATTCGCCAAGTTAGGCATCAATTGACGATTGATGATTTGTTCAATGGCTCGCGCCCCTGTTTCCGGGGACTCATTCAGATGAACTAGCTGCTCAATCACTTGTGGGTCGTAATCAAAGCTCGCCCCGTAGTGTTCATCAACACGCTGGCGAATTCGCTGAAGAGATAACGCCGCGATCTTTGCCATTTCGTCGTCATTGAGTGGGAAATAAGGCACAATCGTTGCTCGACCTAAAAACGCTGGCTTAAAGTGTTTTTGCAGTTCAGGAAAGATCGAGTGAGTCAGAGAAGAAACGTCAGGTCGCTCTTCTGAGCAAGCATCCACGACGGCACTGTCCGCGGCGTTTGAGGTCATGATGATAATGGTGTTGCGAAAATCGACATGGCGACCTTCGCTGTCTGAAACCGCCCCTTTATCAAAGATTTGATAGAAGATGTCATGCACACTTGGGTGCGCTTTTTCCATTTCATCCAGCAGGAGTACTGAGTAAGGGTTTTTGCGTACCGCTTCCGTCAAGACGCCTCCTTTTCCGTATCCAACATAGCCTGCTGGCGAGCCCAGCAGCATCGAGACCTTATGCGCTTCCTTAAACTCCGTCATGTTAATGGTGGTGATATTACGCTCGCCCCCATACAGCAAATCAGTTAAAGCCAACGCCGTCTCAGTTTTACCGACCCCACTCGGTCCACACATTAAGAACACACCGACAGGCTTGCGCGGATCCGTTAATCCCGCTCGCGAAAGACGTATCGCCTGTGACAACTCAGCAATTGGGGTGATCTGGCCAATAACACGTTCACCAATGTGTGACTCAAGCGCCATCAGTCGCTCGACCTCTTGGCTTAACATGTTGCCGACAGGGATCCCAGTCCACAGCGCGACCACCTCCGCGATCGTCTGTGCCGTCACCTGAGGCAGAACCAATGGCTGCTCGCCTTGCAGTTCACCCAATGCCGCCATTTTCTCAGATAGCGTGTCTCTTAGTTCATTGGACGTGATCTCGCCCTGATCTTGCAGCTCCTCATCCAGACGAGTTTGCAATTCGAGGATTGACGTCACTAAATCACGCTCCTCATTCCAGCGTGATTCAATGGCCTGATGTTCAGCCTCTAAGGTGGTCAACCGCTGCTTTGCCGCCGCTAATCGAGGGTCATCCATCGACCATAGGGCTGCTTCATGCGATAGCGTGTCAATTTCATTGCGGGTATAGCGAATTTGCTCTGCCACCGCCTCCATTTGACGTGGAGTGGCACTTTGGCTTAACCCAATTCGTGAACACGCAGTGTCCAACAAACTGATCGCCTTGTCCGGCAACTTGCGTTCGGGTAAATAACGGACAGACAACGACACAGCCGCATCAATGGCTTGCTGCATCACTTTGACACTATGGTGCTTTTCCAAGCTTCGTTTAACGCCGCGTAGCATATGCACCGCATCCTCAGCACTCGGCTCGTCAACAGACACGACTTGAAAGCGTCGAGTCAGTGCCGCATCCGATTCAAAGTATTGTTTGTACTCCGCCCACGTCGTCGCCGCTAAAGAGCGAAATTCCCCCCGAGCCAGGGCTGGCTTAAGAATGTTCGCCGCATCGTTTTGACCTGCGGCGCCTCCGGCTCCAATCAGCGTGTGTGCCTCATCAATAAACATGATGATCGGTGTCGGCGATTGCTTAATTTCATTGATGACATCTTTTAAGCGATTTTCGAATTCCCCCTTAATGCTCGCACCCGCTTGGAGTAGGGATAGATCAAGGCTTCGCAGCTCAATATTCTCGAGCGCAGGCGGGACATTGCCATTGACAATTTCTTGTGCCAATCCTTCAACGATAGCGGTTTTTCCCACACCGGGGTCACCGACTAAGATTGGACTGTTTTGACGTCGACGGCACAAGATGTCAATCGCCTTACGAATTTCATCACCACGCCCCGTGATCGGGTCTAACGTTCTGCTTCGTGCGGCCTCCGTTAAATTTTGCGAGTACTTGTCCAAAGCCGGCGTGGTGGAATCACCACGGGCTGAGACCATGCTTTCGGACGTCTCCGAGATTGGATTGGGCGTATTGGCCGCCAAAGCCTGCTGGCGCAGCCACTCTGACGATAACGTTGTCACCCAGCCACTCAAGACACCATTATAAGTGCTCTGTTCCATTCGCTGTTTAAGCACCATGAGAACGTGATACTCGTTGACAACCGATTGTTGATTGTTCAGCGAGGCTAACATCCAGGCATCTTTCAGTAACTCAACCAACTCTGGTGACAGCGCGGGGGACGAGTCATTCCCACGAGGTAACCCTGTTAAATGAGCATGACAACGCTCGAGGATTTGAGCTTTCGATAAGGATGCTTGTTGCAACGCCACATCCCATCCTTTACTTTGCTGCAGCAACAGTAAGAACCAATGTTCTGGCTCTATCGAGAAATGAGTATGGCTGACACATTCACCAGCGGCCGACTCTAAAGCGTTTTTTAACGCTGGTGTCAGCCTTTTAACCAAGCTCTGCAGTTCAATGTTGATCATTCTTTTTTCCTAACTTTTCGCCAGTGGCATTTCCACAAACTGTGGTTGGGTTGATTGATTGTCCATCCACGCAGACTGCCCTATTCGCAGTGCTTTCTGATGGTCGGAAGAGAGCGTGACTCGCGGCAGGTACTGGCTTCGCACTTTCATGTACAAAGCAAACTTGGTATTGACCCCCATGTAACTGCGTACCATATGATCAATCGCATGTATCATTTTCTCGTCATGCCTAATGGCGAGGTAATGGGCGTAGTTTCTTGGACAAATTTTGATCGCGAGTTTGTGCCCGAGCATCGGTGTACTCTTCCCTGCCAACGCACCTATCCCAAGTTGTTGATTCTGACCACTCTGCCCAATTTGGGTTAACGAACATTCCGTAAGAGGGAGGTACTCTAGTCCAGTTCGGGCGATATCAAACTCCGTATCAAAATAGTCCTCCAGCAACGCTTTCAAAGCGAGCGGACACGTCAGCTTCAGCCCAAGCAATCCGGTGTATTGCACCAAGTGATCTTCGGGTATAGAGCGCATTTCTCCCGTCTGACCAGCCAGTGAAGACAGCATGCCAGTCATCGACTGACGGTGTTGGTTCCAATGGAAATGCTCTTCTTCAACTTGATAGGCCAGATCGTGTTTTTGTTCGGTCTCACAATGCAGGCGGTAATAGCGGTTGTTAAACGTGTCAAAGAAATCACAGGCGGCTTCGTCCCCCCGTTCAAATCGCGCTGAGAGCGCGCCGCTGTACATCGCTCGGGGCATCGCTCCTCCATTGCCAGACAACGCAGCAACCGAAGTTGACACGATGAATGCCCCAGCTCGGTCAGACGTGACTTGAGACACCTGAGTCTGGTAATAGGCAGGAAGAACTTCGGCTTTGAACCTGACTTCAGGTCGTTGCCCCGCCAGGTGCGCTTGATGCTTGAACATCTGCCACGCCTTTTCCAACTGACCCGCGAAGCCACCCGAGGTCAATCGACTTACAATAGACTCTTGCACCCGGTTCTCCTTGGGAAGGACAGATAAACACCATCTTGTCCTTCGAGATAAACATCCAACTGCGTGAAGCTGTTAAAGCCCGCAAAGTAGGCAAAGAATCGATCCAGTAAGTGGGCAAACAAAGCAATGCCCCCATTCACGTTACTGGCTTCTAACGTCACAGCGATCTTTGTTCCGTAAGCAAAACACGTTTTGCCAGAGACACGGAGCGGTGCCACAACCTGCTCTTGGGTAATATCCAGTAGGGCATCAATATATACTTGGTTCTGCACGGCTTGATTGTGGTTGTACAACTCCAGTACATTTCTCAAGGTAGCCGTTGGATTGTCGGTACCCAAAATGGCATGGTAGTTAAAATGCAAGTGGCACAGCAGCGCCCACACATTCTTATTGGCGTCTCGACTTCGTACTGGCAACGTCGGCCTGCGTGACAAACTCATTGTGGCAGGTATTGTCAGCGCATCACGACAAGCAATTTGACTTGTTACTGGGAGTGAACCTGCGCTCACACCATCGCTAGCCGTGGTGGTGACAGTCCAGACGCGCTCCCCTACCTTCGCACTGACGTGTCCCAAGTCCGCCACTTTCAAACTGCTGCTCAGCACCCCTCTTTCATGGATACTTTGCACAAGTTGCCATCGCAATGAATTGTTTGTGCTGGTGTATTTCTCCCCGTACAGAGGCGGCACCACACACGGTTCACCCTCTGTAACGTCCACCACCTCGTCAACAGAAAATACTTCCAAATCACTGCGTTGATTGCTATCGAGATACACCGGATATTGCTTCTGGCTGAAGTCAATATGGATAGGCTCAGAGATCTTACTGTGCAAGTTCACCAAAGGGACGCTAAACAATGAAAAGTGCTGGGTCTGGATACTTCGCGCCTGCTCCACACTGATTTCATCAAGGAAGATTTGAAGCCGACATTCCGCCCCTAGACGTCGTTGACCAAGACGCGTCAAATCGAGACTAAAACCCTGAAAACGCTCGGGAAACATAAAGAACTCAGTCAGCAGTTTGAACCCACCAAAACTGGCTGCCTGATAGGGCAATACCGTGTTCTCAGCGTCAAAACCAATGGGTTGCAATGCCGATGGTCCCAGTAGCACCGCACCGCCTTCGCATTGAAGCGCCACCTGAGCAACACCTTGAGCCAAGACATCATAAAGACGCAAAGCAAAGTGGCTTTCTCCTTTGAGGTGCAGAGTGAGGCTTTCCATACCCAACTCACTGAGTTCAATGCCTTCATCGGTCGCCGTGATGGTCAGCTCCAGCATTGCCTTCGCACTCTCTGCCCCTGATGGCTTAGCCAGTTCAAAAGGTGCAAATAACACTTCGGCTGACGAGACGGAGGTCGGAAAAATCTCGATGTCCTCCGTCGTTCGAAACACGAACGACTCCTCCCCTTCACCCATTAAGTCGAATTCCGTCTCTTTGGGAATCATATGCTTAGCATTGGCGTCCTTCTCCACCTCAAAATCCAGCATGGTATAGGACGGGAGCGGTCTTAAGTAATGCGGAAACAGCAATGTAACCAGGCTTTCGGTCAGTTCCGGATAAGAGTCATCAAGACGCTGCTGTAACTTACCGTTCATCAGTGCAACACTTTCGATCAGACGAGCGATCTGTGGGTCATCAATACTGTCTTTGCGTATACTGAGCGCACGCGCTGCCCCTGGGTGGCGCTCGGCAAATTGTGTGGTTTCATTGCGAATAAAACGCAGCTCTTGTTCAAAATAGGAAAGCAATGAATTAGACAAAATTAGACTTCCTTACATCAAGTTTGTTGCTGCTGAGATCCAGAAAGGAGTCCAACACGATGGCTTCATCGCCAAGATCCGAGTGGACCACAGCAGACAGACGAAAACTCAGTTGGTTCGTCGCGTTTGTCCCTTCCTGCACCTCAATTTCAACCTGCGTTAAACGTGGCTCATAGAAACGGATTAGCGCTTCAATTTCGTCAATAATGTCGGCATTGTTTGTCTTACTTTGTGCGCGAGCAATATTTCGCATCCCCAAACCAGCAATGGTCGCTTCTGGGATAGATGGCTCGTTCGACCAAAGAGGTGCCCGACTCGAGATCAAATCACAAACGTTATCCACAATGACGTCGCGGACGGCATCAATGTCATTGCGCCACCCCTGATTGAGTTTTGCCATTAGACTCATTGACTCTCCCCCACTTCTTGTCCAGATACCGACGCTGTCAACACTACTTTGGCGTCCATCATTTCAAACTGATACTGAGGCTGGAGCATGATTTCACACAGATAACGCGTCTTATCGTGTTCTGACTCTTCAATTCGCACATAGCAGGAACGGAGGGGATACCGCGCTAAGATCGAGTCTTCTCCATAGCTCACGTTGCTGATGTATTGATCCAGCCACCGCTCAAGGCTACGTCGACAACTTTCCACACTGTCGTACCGTCCAACCTGATCACGGATTTGTGCTTTGATGTAGTGACCAAATCGGCAGGCCATCAAATTGGTCTGTAGCATTCCTAGTTGACGTTGATCTGGGCTCGGGGCTTGCCAGACGGACTGATTGCTAAAAAATCCTTTTTGATCACTCAAATAAAGGCTCGTTAAGGGCATGAATCCCTGCGCGGCCCAAAAGCCATCGTCCTCCGCAAACAAGTCTACTTTCGTGCGCAGTGATCCAGAGTTCGGCACTACCGCTCCATAGTTACCAGTGTCATCGTATGAACGCAAAAACCCAAACCAACTGATGCGGTCGAACTCGCGCATCACATTACTCAAGATCAGGTAGCCACTGTTCCCCCATAAGGCACAATGCTCACGTTGTTCTTGGTTAAACAGAAAGCCAGCAGGACAATGCTGATAAGGTTGGCGCATTAAAAACTCTGGCATCACTAAGTGGAGAAAACGTGACGAGCTGCGCCCTCGTAGCAGTTGCCACGACACGAGATCACGGCTGCTTAGAATACGGTCTATACGAGCTCGATCATGCAGTTGTCGACGAGGGTCATCCCCAAAAAAGAGTTCATCAACACCTAACACCATTGGACAAAATGCCATTTCACCCAACTCAGATAACAGTTGAAGAGTGAATAAGTCATCCCACTCTTGATCTGGGTTGTAGTCTGCACTGATCTTATGGTCAACCATGACAAGCCCGAAAGGCACTCCTCCCGCCGTATCAAACTCGTTGGCATATAATTTCTGATACAGCCCCGAATGCTTTAAATCGAATGAATGATTAAGATCGGAAGCAACCACTTGCCAACTGGCATCGAGCAGCTTAATTTTCACACGGCGCTGCGAAACTTGAACCTCTGTCAAGGATTCGACTCCAGTCCAAGACGCTTCCAGTTGCTGAAACTGCGGATGCTGAATGACTTCAGATAACTGCTCACTGAGCAGAGCATCAAGCTGAGCAATCAAACGATTAAGCCATGCTTTGAATTGCGCTTTTGATTGACGTGGCGCCTTAGCTAATAAGGCCTGCCAGGCGGAAGAGCCTATTGGGCTGAGTGGTATTTCGGAATCAAATTTCATCAAAAACTCAATGCAAAACATTCGGGGACTACAAGCCCCCGAATCAGATTAACCAGGGATATTTGCAACCATACGCAATGAGGTCGTCAATTCTTCCATTTGTAGCCAAGGACGCAGGTAGGCTACCGCAGAATAAGCGCCAGGTCGGCCAGCTTGTTCTTCAACAGTGACTTTTGCCTCAACCAACGGGTGGGTGGCTTTGGCATCGTTACCGATCGCATTTGGGTTTACGTACTGATCGATCCAAGAGTTGAGATCGCGCTCAACATCATTTGGATCTAAGTTAGAGCCAATACGATCACGGCCCATAACTTTGAGGTACTGGGCAATGCGGCTGCTAGCCATCGTATAAGGTAAACGAGCTGAAATTGCGGCGTTTGCCGTTGCATCAGGATCTGTGTAAGTCTTTGGCTTGTGCGTCGTCTGCGCGCCCATAAACACCGCGTAGTTCGTGTTTTTGTAATGCACGAGCGGCAAGAAGCCCAGATCACTCAGTTCTTTCTCACGTTCATCGGTAAAGTTGAGCTCAGTCGGGCATTGCTGCAATAGATCACCGGCATCTGACACGTACGTAAAATTCGGTAAGTTTTCAACTTTGCCGCCATTTTCCGTACCACGAATCGCCGTACACCAACCGTATTTTGTGTAAGCTTGGGTCATAAGTAAGCCAAATTCATACGCTGCATTGCTCCAAACAAACTCGTTGTCTGATGAAACAATGGCTTGGCCGTTGTCACGCGTTTTCAGCTCTTCAAACGCAAAAGACTTCACTGGCACCGTATCCGCGCCGTATGGTAAGCGTGCCATTGTCTTAGGTAAGGTCAGCGCTACGTAACGCGAGTCATCGCTTTCACGGAATGCATTCCAACTTGCATACGCTGGCGAGTCAAAGCCTGTAGCGACTGGTTTACCTTCAGCAAAGGTACTGAATGAACTGAAATCGAACATGCCAGCGTTTGCCGCCGCAACAAATGGAGAGTGAGATGCCGACGCGACTTCGCCCATGTAACGAAGCAAAGAAACATCTTCGTCACCGTAACCAAACTCGTAATCCCCAAGGAGAGCACCGTAAGGCTGCCCCCCGGCCGTACCAAATTCTTCCTGATACACCATGTTGAAGAAGCGACTACGATCAATTGCTGGGGCATCTTCGAATTGCTCAAGCAGTTCTTCTTTGGTGTAATCCGCCAGTTTGATCTTTAAATCTGGTCCTAACTCGCTATTTTTTACGAGTTTTTGTAGCCCCAGCCAAGACCCTTCCATTTTTTGGAACTCAGAGTTTTGCATCACTGTAGACAACTGCTCAGAGATCTTACGATCAATCTCGCCGATGGCTTTCTCAATGGTCAGTGTAAAGTTTTTATCCCACGTTACGGTCCCTTCTAGCGCTTGGGCCGTCATAATGCTCAACAACTCTTTCGTCGTATCGACGGGCGTCTGGGCGGTCGCACTGATCGCACGATCAAGAAAACTCAGCGAAGCCTCTGCTTCTGCCACATTTTGCGTTGCTTGTTGTTCTACCGACATTATTCGCCGCCCTCCTGATTTAAACCAAGTTCCTCAGCTAAGCCATTGATGGCGTCTGTACTTTGTAGAACTTCTTTTAACAGACTCTCGAGATCTCTTGAGCGGTCCGCTTTACTTAACAACACTTTGAGTTGATTACGTGTCTCAACTAACTGCTTAAGTGGGTCGATCTGCTCAACCAGATTCTCCGGATGAAAATCTTTCATCGAGCGAAAGCTCAAATTCACATCAAATTGTGTGTCGTCTTTTGCTAGCTTGTTGTCCACTTTGTACGACAAACGTGGGTGGATTTGCCCCATCACAGAGTCGAAGTTGTCTTTATCAACGCCAGTAAATTCACGCTCTTCAAGCGCGACTTTTTCCGAATCCGGTTTATGGCCCGAGAAATCACCAATTACACCGACGACAAACGGCAGTTCTTTGGTTTCCACAGCACCATTGGTTTCCACATCATACGTAATGCTGACTCGGTTCTTGCTGACGCGCTTGTGTTGCGAGTTCAATGACATAGCTTGTCCTATTTATTCTATTGGGAAATTAGGCGCATTATTGGAAAAATAATGCGCACAGCTTTTACGATCCTGTCTGACCAGACTCCATAATTCCCGTAGGAAGATCGTAAGTCACAATACCACCTGGCTTAAGATCACCACCAGTTGACTCAAAATGGTGCTTTTGAGAAATTTTCGTGTAAGACAGCGATAGGCTCTCGTAAGGTTGTGAGCCATCAGTGCCGCTCACGTTGTAAGAAACCAGACGTGCTTTTTCGAGTTTGATTTGGAAGTACACTTCCACACCTTTACCTCCATCCGCTGGTTTGGTGAAGGCAATCTCTACGTCACGGCCATCTTTACCTGGGGCAAATAGATAAGACAAGAGAGCTTCTGAGGCAGCATCTACTGTTTTAGTGACACTGACTTCACTCACGCCGACCATGCCACCATCAGCGTTGGTGGCGTTACCAATGTCCATCGCAACGTTGCGAGCACCACCCCACGCATAAGACTGGATCGCAAACCAATCTGTGCTTTCTCCATTCTCTGTTTTTATTTTTTCGATAGTGGCTGCACCTTCATCGAAGTTGAAGCCACTGATGCGCATATAAATACTTGCCATGTTTTTTCCTTATTTTTTAAAAGACGATTACCAGCTCAAGCCAGATTTCGCTGAGGATTTAGGTTCATCATCTCGTTGAGGTTGGGTATCGACAGGGGAAGTCTGTGATACTAACTCTTGGGCACTTGGTGCTTCCGAAACTTGCGGAGCCACCGAAGGCACCGGGGTGATCGCTGGGCGTGTCACTTCAGGCAGAGTCACCTGCTCAAGGTGATTGAGCCCAACGGCATTAAACATTGCACTGACCGAGTCAGCGCTTTTCTCTGCCATCATCTCTTGCAACAGCTCAGGCAGAGGGAGATAGCCCCAACGAATCACCTTCTCTAACATGAAAGCGCTAGGACTATGCGGCTCGCTTTGGCGAAAGTAGTCCGCGATCTCTCTCAATAGATGGAATGCCAGATCACGGTTCATATTGTTGAGCGCGCCCAACGCGGACAAGTTCCCGGCATGGAGGTGCTGTGACGTTGTCATAGGCTCCGATGTACAAGTCGATGGCTCAATATTCGTGGGCTCGGAAACCACGGAAGGCTCATCAGCAGGCGCTGCGGCTTTCGGCTCCGTCGTCGCCGTCACTTTGATCCCAGTGAGATGAAATAGCGCTTGGTCCACGCGACGCAGTAATCCCGTCACGAAGCCAAAATTGGCCGCTTTGACGCCTAATGCTTGGCTTCGCTGAGCGACGTTTACGCGCAATCTATCCAACTGCGCGAGTACTTGGCTCAAATTGTCCAATTTAGCGGTGATGGCAGCGCGCTCCTGAGCTACTACTGCTGAGAGAGACGACTTTAATTGACTGGTTTCACTTCGGCGCTCGGCGCTCTGGTAGTCATAAAATGTTACCGTTCCGACCAAAGGAAGTTGAAGCAATGGCCCATACAGCAAACAGCTCTCTTCACTCTCCCCAACCAATTGCATCAATGCCTTAATTTTCGCTTCAGCTTGTTGCTTAGCGATGGCCGCATTCTCGTCGGATGTGAGTTTTTCTTCAGTCAAAACGGGGTTGAGGTGATCCCAGTGTTGCTCTGCCAAGTCCGCCAACCATTCGATGCTATTGGCCGCACTCTCAAGACTAGGGTCGAGCAAAAATTGAGCCGCGATAAACCAAGAAATTAACTCGATGTCTCGCGTGGTGTGGGCGAAAGTTTCAAGCAAACGCTCGGACAAGGACTGCCAACTTGCGTGACACGCGGCTATCAACTCGTCTTTTTCGCTTTCTGCCGGATTCTGACTGAGTTTACGCAATGCGGTTTGCGCAACATTGAACTCATTCCGTAATGGACGAAACGCACTTTTGTCCATTTTCAAGTAAACACCACACACCAACTCATCACTGATTGGTTGAGAAAGCTGTTCA
The DNA here is from genome assembly GCF_041439815.1 of Vibrio sp. 1F279. Taxonomy (NCBI): domain Bacteria; kingdom Pseudomonadati; phylum Pseudomonadota; class Gammaproteobacteria; order Vibrionales; family Vibrionaceae; genus Vibrio; species Vibrio sp. 1F279. Next base: position 29,981 of record NZ_JBGOOU010000048.1, read on the forward strand.
GCCTGAGATTTTAAAAATGGCATAGACTCTCATGATTTGCTAATTAAGGTATCGTGAATATATTTCGCCATGTCTTTACTTTCCCAAAGGCGAAATTTATTGATAGATGACATTTTACATTTTCATTGATTTTATAAAACCAGCATATATGCCATTTTAGCGGTCTATTTAGGCCTTATTGCGTAATTCAATGGAATTAAATCCAGAACCTACGATCTGATCTGCTACGTTCACTATCTCTCGTAGCCTCATGCCTAAACCACGCTACAAAACAACCAACTGGAAGCAATACAACCAATTACTTATTAACCGTGGCTCTATGACCTTTTAGATTGATGAAGAGGCGATAAGCGGTTGGGCGCAAAGTAAACAGAATAAGCGCGGGAGGCCGCGTCGGTTCAGTGATTTAGCTATCACGACAG
>NZ_JBGOOU010000049.1:0-28553 GCF_041439815.1 Vibrio sp. 1F279
TAGCATGATCTTCTCATTGCAAAAAATCAAGCTCCTTCAATGATCACGGGTATATGTTTGCCAAAATGGCAGGTGAACTTGAATACGACTTAGGAAATCCCTTCAATAATGGTCGAAATGAATTATTCGACAGCGCATCAACACCTGAAAGCAAGTTGAACTGGACCTCAATAATGAATGGCAGTTCGAGCCCAGTCGATGGTCTTAGCACACAAGATGAACTTCGATTAGGGGCTTTTAAACAACGCGTAATTTCAGCCTTTTTATAAAAATATAAAACTGAACGTGAGTAAGCTACCTAGAGCTAAACAATTATAGTGATGCACTACACTTACACGCATAAAATCAATTATTATGAGGCCTCTTTAGTGTAATATTATCTGCAATCTATAGTTCTTAATTTATTTCATACAAATGCTAGAAGTGTACGTGTAGTGCTTCGAGATTTGATGAGGACAGAAAATGCAGCAAGTAATAACTGAGAAGTTAATTGTAGTTAAATCATCAGCTCTTAACGAAAACCAAGGGTTTGTAATCCCAGTTTTAGCCGAACAAGAAGATGGTTCTTATCGTCGCTTAAGCCGTGATGAATACCCTAGTGATATCTTGATTACAAAAGGTTTTCCTGCGATTACTGAGCAGTATGAAGCCGGTGAGCTCTTTGTGCTATCGAATCACTATCTGGACGAAACTAAAGAAGGTTTAAAGTACCGAGCATACTTCAATGATGTGGAGAAGCTCCCTCAAAATACATTCTTACCAGTTTTAATTACAGAGCTTCCCGACAAACAAGCTGGGCTATTGCCTCTAGATGTTGTTCCACCGTCGCAACCATTTTTTATCTTAGATAATCAATGCATGTACGGCCCTTTATCTAGCACTCAAACTGATGATAAGCGATACATGGTTGAACCGTTTGTTCATCCATTATTAAGCTTTGGTAAAGGGTACCTAGGAAAGTTCAACTACTCAGAGGTTCTAGATACTGTTGTTGATGTTTTTGTTAATGGCGTTGAGAAAAAATTCATTACCTCCTTTAAGGCTATATCTAAGTATAAACCAGGCAACTCAGGCATTGACTACTTGTCTGATGACCAACTTATTCGCGTTGTTAATGCTCAAGGCTTTGGGAAAAAATCAAAAGTTCTAGCCAAGAAAGAAGCTGAAAGGTTACAGCAGTTTATTGCTGACAGTGAGAAAGAAAATCAAATAATAAAACAAGATGAACGTGTTGAACGTTTAAAAAAGTTATTAGATAAATACTTGGTGGAAGCTGATTTTGGTTACTCTCTGATAAAAGAGTACCTTGGCTCGTCGGCAGGCCAGCGCTTTCTGCAAACTTACGTAGAAGAGAACAAGTTATCTTTGCTACAAGAGCATTTAGAGAAGGTTAAAGAAGAAGCTGATGAAAAAGAACAAGAGATAAAACTGAAACTTCAAAAACTATCAGATACATTTTTGCAAAAAGAGACTCAATTACATGATTTCGAATTGAAGATTGAGTTAAAAAAGAAAGAAGTAGAAGAAGATATAGCAAAAATAGAAGCTGAAAAAGAAGAGACCATAAAAAAACGCCTTGAAGAACAACAACATGAGCTTTCTAAGGAAATAGAATCTGCCAAGTTAGATCTTTCTAACATTGTGAATGATATAGAGAATCAATCTAAAGAATTAGGTATCTTCAACGAAACAGTTCAGCTGAATAAAAGAAAGTCGTATCTAGAAGAGCATAATAAAATGCTTGAGTCTGCAGCGAATGGCTTTGTTAATACTTTACAAACTACAAGTAACCAAGATTTAGCTAAAAAAATTGGGGAGATGGAGGCCATTAATAAAGTTTTAAGTGGACAATCATATCTTGAGACTACCTCTTTAGAAGCTAAACCTATTGTATTTGCCAAAAGCCAGCCAGAAAATGCCGAGGACCTAATTGATAGCTTATGTCATGAATTTTCAGAAGATGGCGGAAGAGCTTTTTCTCAAGAAGAAATGACAAACTTATTAGTTTCGGTAAATCAGTCTTTCTTAACTGTGTTGAGTGGCCCTCCAGGAACGGGGAAGACATCAACTGCAACGCGTTTAGCAGAAGCGTTACACCTAGGCAGCTCTCAAGGTGATAAGAATTTTTTATTTGTTCCAGTTGGCCGAGGTTGGGTGTCAAGCCGAGATACGTTAGGTTTTTACAACTCACTAAAAGGTGTATATCAAGAATCAAGGACGGGACTTTATAATTTCCTACAGCGAGATGGTAATCAAGCAAACAAGCTCATTCTGCTTGATGAAGCGAACCTCTCTTCAATGGAACATTATTGGTCTGACTTTATAGGTCATTGTGACAGTGATTATGGTTCAAGACCTATAGATACAGGCATTCCTAAAGAAGACCTAAGGTTTCTTAAGTTGGATGAGTCTGTCAGATTCATCGCAACAATAAACAATGATGCAACAACGGAACGTTTGTCACCTCGTTTAATTGATAGAGCTCCAATTATCAATTTAGATCTGTCTAGTGAAATTGCACATAATATTGTAGGGAAGAAGCTTGATGGTGCAGTTCACTCAAGTTTGATGAAAAAGCTCTTTATCCCTGATGAAGCTGAGTTATCTAAAGCAAACTCTTTGGTATTGAAACAAGTTATTGAGCAATTGTCCGTACGAGATTCAAAACTAGGAAACCCAGTACATATAAGTAAACGTAAAGTAAATGCCATTACAAATTACTGTGCAGTTGTTGGTTCAATACTAGATTCTGAAGTTGCTTTAGATTTTGCTATAGAACAACATATACTTCCACACATTGAAGGCTACGGGTTAGGTTTCAAAAAGCGTTTAGGTAACCTTCAGACCATCCTTGGACGCTCATACCCTAGATCTACAGCTCAAATAGAGCGAATTCTGGCTAGTGGAAATGAATTTACAAGCTCCTTCTCTTATTTTTAATTGGTAACAGCAAATGAAGCTTGATATCAAAATTCAAAGTGGAGAAAGGTACGGCCATCAGTTCTCTTTATCTGCAATTACTTCATCTTCAGCACCAGAGCAATGGGTGAAAGAAAATGAAGTGATTGAGTTGTCGTTTTCTGTACCCAACCATTATACCGACGCAGAACTTATTCTTTATGACCATAAAATTGATGTCAGTTCAATCACACATGATGATGGTGAGAGCAACTGTTGTTTTAAGTGGTTACCCCAAAAAAAGTGGGGAGGAAAACAGGATTGTCTTTTCTTCAATTATTTTGGGGTGGCTGAACTTACAATAAAGCTACTAAATCAAGATGGTAGCCAGCACTATGTTAATTTTCAGCCAATTGAAGTTTTAGCATCGAAAGCGAATGCAAAAAATGTAGAGTTAATGTTGTCATACTTGGCTAGTTTGGATGATGACGAGTTACATTCTTTGTTTCAAACCACAAAGTACAATGCAGGATTTAAGGAGGGTAGTAGCTCCCCGATCAGTAATTTGGAACGATTGGAGTATAGCTTTAAATTACTAGTCTCATTAATTCCGAACGTATTAAGAAAACCAATATCCAAGCTCCTTCCAGAGCAAAAGGTTATTCAGCCTAATGATAATCATGATTTTAATGATGAGTCATTAGGTTGGTTGATGTCTAATCTATCTGTTTTAGATGAGTGTGATGATATCCATCAGTCACATTTACGCTTTGAAAATCGAATGTATAGAGCGGGTGCTCTTCAAATTTCAGAGCTCAAAGAAAGTGCTGATGTTTATGAAAATAGAGTTATTCATGGTTTTGTGAATTTATTGATAGTTGAAATTTCCAATCAATTAAACTCATATGAAAGCATAGATGAAGGTCAAACAGCTGTTACTTCTCCCCCCAAAGGGTATGTGTCGTTTTTTGAACAAGTAAAAAAATTCAAAAAACGCCTTTTGAGCGAACAAGTAACCAGATGTGAAAACCTTTTAAATTCAGCAACTAACCTTAAGTTTCACTTAGATACTCATTTAAGCGTAAGTCATGCATTAACACAAAGGCCGATGTTGACATCTAAAGCGGCATCAGACCTCTCTTATCGAACTATTTTTATAGAATTTATTAACTGGTATGAGAAAAGCAAGCCAGATTGGTCTATATATGAGAATTTATTTGCGATAAAAAGTATCCCTATTTTGTTTGAATCTTATTGTTATTATCGAGTCGCAGAAACGCTCAACAGTATTCTTCTTACGAATGATAGAGTAAATAGTTACTGGCAAGATAAATATGGCAATGAGATCTCGCTTCTTAGAGAACCAGTTTATTGGATGCCTTTCAATAGAAATGTTTCGGATAGTCGATTCATTAACTCAGAAGGTTTAACTGTTACTAGAACAGAGGTAAGAGCCAGATCACATACGCATAAATACTCACATAGGTGTCCTGATATAGTCATTGAGGTCAAGCAACCTAATGGAGAGTTCAAGTTAGCAGTGCTTGATGCTAAATATACAACCGAGCTAATTGCATCAGAGAAAAGACTTCCTGAATGTACTATGAAATACGTGCACGGTATTCACCAAAGAGAAACTGGAAAGACAGTGGTCGACTCTATGACGATCTTATTTCCAGAACAATCTTCTCCGTTTAATAGCTTTCATGTCAAAGAGCACGATCTTTTGAGTTTGAACCCTATAACTCCGTCTTTACAATGTTTGGGATTAGAACTATCAGATACACCTAAAGACAAGCTAACATTGATATTATCCAAGCTCCTTGAGTCACTACTCCCACATAATGATAAGAGCTTAGAGTCACCTTCGATGCTAGAAAAAACTTTTTAAGCTGGAAGTAAATTAGTAACACCTTTGCACACTAACTGATACAAACAGTATGACGAGGTTTAACTTCTCTTATAGATCTTTCAAGAGATTTAGGATTTGAACCAAACATTAAGTGTCGATGGTAGCTCATAAATGACGAGCATGTAAGCTTGAGTAATGATGATACGCTACAACTGACTATCGAACTATTTCGCGTTAGCTACGTCTATTTAGCTTTAGTAAAAGAGAGCTTAGATAAAACTAGTTTTCAGGAAACCGATACCATCAAAGCTCAAGTTTTAGGAAAAATAACATAAGCATGTTGTTTTTCTGGAAAAGGCTAGCAAGCCTTATCATACAACCCTTTCCAGATTTACTGCTGAAACCACCTGTGTTGGTAGTTTGTTACCATGCGATAAACCACTGTAAGTCAAAGAAATATTATACAAAAGCCGACCTATGTCGGCTTTTTTTGTTTTTTACCGTATGGTCGGGATGTTTATTAACCGAACAGCATTTTACATACTTAACTTGGAATCAAGATCAAACTACAATCGCGCGCTATAAAATTACACGCATAAAAAAAACAATTAGCTCTAATACATGAAGGATGTACGAGTAATGAAAAAAGTGAGTATTCTCGCAGCAGCGATTGCAGTGGCTTTAACAGGTTGTGGTAGCGACAGTTCTAATTCAGGTGTCACAACACCGACAGGACCATCCACAACAACCAACAAGTTTATCGATGCCGCTGTTGAAGGTATCTACTACAGCACTAGCTCTGGTTCAAAGGGCATCACAAACAGCGAAGGCGAATTTACCGCTAAGTCTGACGACACGGTGACCTTCTTCATTGGTGGTGAAAATGGCTTGAAAGTAGGGGCAGCATCAAACCGTGATGTACTGACACCATTTGAAGCAGCGGGCAAATACGACCGAGCTCTAAATTTAGCAATTCTACTTCAGTCTTTAGATAACCAATCTGGCAGCGCTTCTGATGAAGTACTGACAATTCCAGATGCGCTGCGCGAACCTGATGCAGCGACGTTAGCGAAGATGAAAAGCCTAAGTCTAGATGACCGTGATTCTGTTACAGACTTCCTGACAGCGATGGGAGTCACTTCAATTACTAGTGAATCTGAAGCATTGGCTCATATGGAGAAAGCATTCGGAGAAAAATCAGGGACTGTTCGCGGCAGCACTGATGCCAATCCATTTGTAGCGAAAAATGGGCAATTCATTCGCTCAATCATGGTGAGACAGTATGATATTAACGATCCAAACAACCGCCCTAACGACAAGACAATGTTAGTTCACGCTGACAAAATGCTCCCTAAAGCTGTGTTTGAACATACACGTGGCACGCCTTACTTCACTTATCAAGATTCAGCCAATGGTCTTATTGCTGTAAGTGACAGCGACTCTTTATTGTCATACGCAGACGCTGAAGAGTATATCAACTGTGTATTGACAGGAAGTTCTGCAGGCTGCAATCAAACAGCTCACCCAGACTTCACTCTAAACGCTCCGTTTTCTTACCTTCTGCTTGATAAAAGCAAAGAAAATACCACACCTAAGCCAGGACGTTACGATGAGGTACCTTTCATTGAAGGGAATCAACAAATCCTCAACCACTACACGCCAAATAAACTGGAAGATGATCGAGATGAAGGCGATGCAGACCCTTCATACCAATATGAAACCCTTTCTGGTAGCTATGACCCAATTACAAAAATATACACACAAATTCGTTCAAAAACTGAGTTAAACGACCCATCAAACGAATCTAGTGGAAAGAATCGCATCGAAGAAAGTTTGAATTTCTACTATCACGTAGAAACACCTAGCGACGAAAGGTACGTAGACTTTACTGGCTCTTGGGATACCACTCAGATTTGCGCTGATGGACAAAATGCTGTCATGAGAATGGTATTTGATTCTGAGGGCGCTACCGTATCAGGGAAAGAGTGCAATGCAAACTCACCGGCAGATCTTGAAGACTCAGGCAAGAAGTATACCTATGAAGAGCTTGCTGCAATTGACTATTGGTGGTTTAACATTTCGGGACGTGAATCAAAAGCAACCCTGACAGATTTAAACTCAGTTGTGCGCTTCTGTGATGATACTGACAATGATTATATTCCTGGTTCAGGAGATAAATGTCCTGTTGATGCAAATGGTAATAACCAAGAATACATCATTAAATGGGAATACCAACCTGCTGGTACTAACTGGGATGAAGGGTTGCTAACTCGCCGTAAAATGACTCCAGACGGATCAACAACAGGCCGTGTGAGCATCATGCAAAAAATCAACTAACCTTTGAGTTAATTTGATTACTTATTAATAAACCAGAAGCTGAGCTTCTGGTTTTTTCATTTTTAACACACATGAACCTTCAAACAACCATCAACGTAGATACAGAAACAAAGAACTATCGAGAACAACATGGAGTTTGTTATGAATCTACTCATTGAATCATTTGAAGGCGGGATCTACTTGGCTTACCAAATCATTGGCGAGCAAAAGCAATTAATCAAAGACGACCACCAGCACCCAATGAAGTTTTTGAGTGTTAACCAAGCCCGCGACCACTTCAGTGATCAAGGCGTATCGTCAGCAATGCTGATACACAACAGTGCATACGATGAGATGTGCGGTGAGCATTGTGGTAACACCCAACCATTCGAAATTGATTTGAAGTGGAGTTAAATCAACTTCAAATCAATCGCAATAAAAATTGAAAGGCTTGCAGCGATGCAAGCCTTTCTTATGGGAATCGCTTTCCCTATCTGCACTGAAATCAGCGCAATGTTCGTTTCTGCCTGCGTTTGATGTTTTGCTCTTTCACTACAAAGTCGAACAGCGGAGCAAAAAGGTTAGCAAACAAGATCGCCAACATGATGCCCTCTGGATAAGCAGGGTTGAGCACTCGAATACCGACCGTCATCACACCGATCAGAATCCCGTAAGCCCACTTACTCTGATTAGTAAACGCGGCAGAAACTGGGTCGGTTGCCATAAAGAAAGTGCCAAAGGCAACACCGCCCAATACAAAGTGCCAGTAGAACGGCATCGAGAACATCGAGTTGGTATCAGAGCCAATCCAGTTCATCAAACTCGAAGTCACGACGAGACCGATAATCACACCGGCAACAATGCGCCAAGAGGCGATCTTCATGACAATCAGAATCAGCCCCGTCAACATGATAAGCAATGAAGAAACCTCGCCCATCGAACCCGGAATATTACCGATAAAGGCGTCCATCCAAGTGATCGCCTCGCCAGTCATGTTATTGATGAGTGACGCGCCACCACCTTCATACCATTGGCTTAAAGGTGTTGCACCAGAATAACCATCGGCTGCCACCCATACTAAACCTCCCGACATGTTGGCAGGATAGGCAAAGTAGAGAAAGGCTCGACCAGCAAGCGCTGGATTAAGGAAATTTCGCCCTGTGCCACCAAACAGCTCTTTCGCGACAACGATACCAAAGGTGATACCTAGCGCTGCTTGCCATAACGGGATAGTCGGTGGAAGAATTAAGGCAAAGAGAACCGAGCTAACAAAAAATCCTTCGTTGACCTCATGCTTACGTACAACGGCAAACAGCACCTCCCAGAAACCACCGACGACGAAAACTGTCGCGTAAACGGGTAAGAAGTAGAGAGCCCCGAGCAGCATTTGACTTCCCCAGCTACTTACTATCAATGACTGTGCATCACCAAATGCCCATGACAAGCGCCAACTACTCTCAATAACCGAGGTAAGTTCGTTAAGTTGATAACTGGATGTAAGTGCCGAGACACTCTGGTGCCCGACGTTATACATGCCCCAGAACATGGCAGGGAAAGTCGCCAGCCACACCAGAATCATAATTCGCTTGAGATCGATACTATCTCGAACATGGGTCAAGCCTCGGTTTACGTTGCCGGGCGTATAAAAGATGGTGGCAAACGCCTCATAGACAGGGTAAAGCTTTTCGTATTTACCTCCGGCTTCAAAAAGCGGGGCTACGTCTTCTAATCGTTTCTTCAAACTCATAATCTCAATCACCTTATTGCTTGAGTTATGGTTTTCTACGCACCAACTGCTCTATTTGAACAATTTTTAGCTATTTTTAATCAAATTTGTATTGAAAATCCGAGTATCCGGAAATCGACCTGATATTGAAAAGAAAGGCGTATAAACAACAAAGCCCCAGCAATGGCTGAGGCTTATTTGGTATTACGCACGTCTTCGTTATTTCACACACATCACATTAAGTAGTGAGGAGCCTTTAAGCTGGTTTACGTTACCGTTAGTAAACAGGCCTTTTTTGTCTGCGCCCCAATAAGGCAGGTGCATTGGCCAATTCTGATTTTCCATGACCTTCGACCCTAAGAGACTTTGCCACTGCTTTTCACTCAACAGCGTCATATTAATCTTATCACATACTAATTCGGCACTGTCGTAATCGAGTCGGCTCCAAGGTTTACCTTGCTCCATATAAAACTGTTGTTCATCACCTAAAAGATAAGGAATCGCATATTTACTACCCGCAACACTCGCTGTCATGCGTATTTCAATGTTCAGATCATTGTCTGAATTTGCACCATGACTAGGGAAAGCTTGAATGGCAGCAGCACTCGCGACTGCAGCTTTTTGAGCAGCTGCTATCGGCTTCGGCGCTGGTTTCGCTGCTACTTTAGCCTTAACTGGGGCTTGATGCTTAACCGTTTTTGGCTCTGCCGTTTTTGACTTCATTGCTTTGGTCACGACCGGTTGTGAAGAAGAGGTCTTCGATTTATCAACCATACGAATAAAGGCTTCGCCATAGCCAGAAACCTTACGTACCTGAGCTAAGTCTTTTCTCGCATCAGAGAAAGTAGAATAAGGACCAATTAGGCAGCGATAGTCTCCACCTTCGGGCTTCATCCATACGTTAGTTGAAATCTTCTCATACAATGGCTTTGCTTTGCTCAGTGACAAAGGCTTATTCAACAAACCACATTGAACCCAAAACAGCTCATTATCTGAATGATGTTTAGGTGCTTTACTGCCCCAAACACCTTTACCAATCGGACATGATTGTTCTAGCTGTGGTAACTGATTGGTGCTTGCCTGAGTCGCATCGCATAGAACCGATTCGGCATTAACTTGGCTTGATACCAACAGGGATGTAGCAATAAGCCCCATACGATAATTTCTAACCACAGCACGACATACAACATTCATTGTCAACTTCATAACCACCACTTAAACCCTCTAGGGGTTAATTATTACCGAACAAATGTCGATAAAACATGAATTCCATTTTAAGTACTATTGACTCTATCAATGGTACTAAGTTCCAAATTCATTAAGCAAAAAAAGAGCCGTAATTGCTTACGACTCTTAGTTTAGTGATTTTTTTTACTAAAAATCAAACTGAACTATCACCCTTTATAGATTTTCGGGTTAAACACGTCACGTAACCAGTCGCCTAGTAGGTTGATAACTAGAACCAATGTCACCAAAAGCACACCTGGGAATGCAGTGATCCACCATGCTCCTGAGAAGATGTAGTTAAAACCAGTACTAATCAGAGCACCCAGTGAGGGTTGGTCGACTGGAAGGCCTAAACCTAGGAAAGAAAGTGCCGCTTCTGACATGATGGCATTTGCCACCTGTACTGTAGAGATAACCAAAATCGGTGATAAACAGTTAGGCAGAATATGACGGAACATGATACGAGGTGCTCTAAAGCCCATCACACGTGCCGCTTCTACGTACTCTTTCTTCTTCTCTGCTAATACTGATGCACGAATAGTACGTGCATACTGCGGCCATTCTGCGATACCAATGATCACCACCAGCATCACCACAGCGTATTGTGCATAGAAATCACTACCGAAACTTGCCTTAAAGATGGCCGAGACAATGATCGCAACCATCATGGTTGAGAACGAAAGCTGAACATCAGCGAAGCGCATCAAGAAGCTATCAATACGGCCACCGAAGTAACCTGCAGACAAGCCAATGATAATACCAAGCGTCAGTTGTAGACCTACCGCTAAGAAACCAATGGTCAGTGATAAACGAGAACCGTAAAGCATAGTCGATAAAATATCACGGCCTTGCTCATCCGTTCCTAGCAAGAAGCGTTCTTCGCCGTCTTCCATCCATGATGGTGGAAGTTCTGAGTCCATGATATCAATCGATGTCACGTCGTACGGGTCTGTTGGCGCTAGGATAGGTGCAGCTAGAGCCATCACCAAGAAGATTGAGAAAATGGCGAAGCTCACCATTGCCACTTTGTCGCGTAAGAAGTAATACACAATGTCAGATTGCTTAAAACGTTCCCAGCGAGACGGCACTGTCGATGTCTGTTCCATGATTATGCTCCTTTCCCTGTGATGTTAACGGTTGGGTTGATAACACCGTAAAGCAAATCAACAATTGTGTTAGTCACGACGAAAATAAGACCAACAAAAATAACGTATGCGGTAATCAGCGGAGTATCCACTCGGTTAATCGCTTCTAAGAATAAGAAACCTGTACCTGGCCACTGGAAAACCGTCTCAGTAAGAATGGTGTATGCCACCATCGTACCAATCTGAACACCACCAACGGTAAGTACCGGTAGCATGGTGTTTTTCAATGCATGTTGGTAATAGATTTTGTTTAGCGCTAGGCCTTTCGCTTTACCAAACTTAATGTATTCAGAACTTAGAACTTCTAGCATTTCAGAACGAACTAGACGAATAAACAGCGGCAGCATGATAGATGCCAGAGCAATACTCGGCAGAACTAAGTGTGCAAGGCCATCTAGCGTTAAGAAGCCAGACTCCCAACCAAACCAGTTGGCCGTATCACCACGTCCAAATGACGGCAGCCAACCGAGCTCAATAGAGAACACATACATCAGCATGATTGCAGTTAAGAAAACAGGAACCGAGATACCGACACTACTGCCTGCCATAATCAATTTGGTAAAAAAGCTTTTTGGGTGAATAGCAGAGTAAACGCCGAGTGGGATCGACATACAAACAATAATTAAAGAAGCACCAAATACCAGCTCCAGAGTCGCCACTAGTTTATCTAGAATCACATCAACTGCAGGTCGCTTAAAGAAGTATGAAGTACCAAGATCACCCTGTAGAGCTGCGCCTACAAAGCGAGAGTATTTTGTAACGAAGGGATCATTTAAGCCGAGTTCATCGCGTAGCGCTTGACGCTCCGCCTCTGAAACAGATTGACCGACTAACTCACGTAACGGGTCGCCCAGGTTATCCTGAATGGCAAACGCCACCAAACTGATCACAAACATCACTATCAGTGCCTGAAACAGGCGCTTGACCAGAAACGTAACCATTCCTTGCCCCTTATCTATCCATGACTATCTAATCGAAATCCGCGACTAGACAACAAAAAAATTCAGTCTTAAAAAAGGTATTTAGCCAGACTGAAGGAAGACCAAATACCGAAACTTAAATCTATATCTTAATAATATTGAGAGCCTGAAAGCTTCAGGCTCTCGATTCTAGCAAGCTAGATTATTTTACAACTAGGTCGCCGAAGTAAGGCATAACCATTGGGTTTACTACGTCTGCTGCACCTACGTTAGATTTCGCGCCCCACGCTTCACTCTGCCAGTGTAGAGGAACGAAGACTGCATCGTTGTAAAGTGTTGCTTCAACGCCTTTCAGCATCTTAGAACGCTTAACTGGGTCAGTTTCAGTGTTAGAAGCTTCTACAATCGCATCCATTTCTGGGTTTGAGTAGCCAGAACAGTTGTATTGACCACGGCCAGTCTCTTCGTTGCGAGTCATTGTTAAGAACTCGTTGAAGTTAGCTGAATCTTCAGTATCTGAGTGCCAGCCGATCATCATCATGTCTGCTGAACATAGGTCAAATTCTGGCCAGTACTGTGCTTTAGGCATTGTCTTAAGATCAACTTTGATACCAATCTTAGACAGCATTGCCGCAGACGCTTGCGCTACTTTCGCATCGTTCACGTAACGGTTGTTAGGCGCTGCCATAGTTAGTGTAAAGCCATCTTCGTAGCCCGCTTCTTTCATCAGCTCTTTCGCTTTTTTCAGATCGTAACGAGGAACTAGATCTTCGTTGTGACCCGCGTAGCCTGTTGGGCTCTGCTGACCAGCAGCGGTCGCGAAACCTTTCATGATTTTCTTAACAATACCTTCATTGTTAATCGCATGAACGATTGCTTGACGAACGCGCACATCTTTCAGTGCTTCGTTGCTGTTTTGGTTCATTTGGAACGTAATGATACGAGTACCAGGTAGCGTTACTAGATCGATGTTCTTAGCTTTTTTAACACGCTTGTGATCGTTTGACGCAACAGGGTGAATCATATCAACGTCGCCAGAAAGAAGTGCTGCTACACGCGTTGCATCTTCTTTGATTGGCACAAGTGTTAGCTTGTCTACGTTACCTTCAGTTTCTGTGTCCCAGTAATCGTTGAAACGCTCGAACGTTACTTTAACGCCTTGCTCACGCTGCGTTACGATAAATGGACCAGTACCAGAAACGTTAGTCGAAGCAAACGAGTTACCGTGCTTAACTAGCTCAGATTTGTCATTACCTTCCGCTGTTTGACCAGAGTAGAACTTGCTGTCCATTGGGAAGATGTAGGTTGCTGTTTGTAGTACTAGTGGGTAAGCCGCTTTTGATACTAGCTCAACTGTGTAGTCATCCACTTTTACCATTTTTTCGTATGGCGTGAAGATAGACTTAAAGTCTGGAGAAGCTTGTAGACGTTCAAAAGTCCACACAACATCATCAGCAGTCAGTTCGTTACCAGAGTGGAATTTCACGCCTTTACGTAAGTTAAAGCGGAAAGTCGTTTCATCAACACGCTCCCAGCTAGATGCTAGGCGGCCTTCAAAATCCATCTCTTGAGTGAAACGTACTAGAGGGTCAAACACCATGTGAGACATTTGCAGTGTGCCACCAGACAGCTGCTCGTGCGGGTCAAGTGATACCGGGTCAGCTGCGTAGCCAACGGTAATATCTGCTGCTGCTGCACTAAAGCTTAGGCCAGCTGCCATTAAAGCTACTGCTAATTTGCTTTTCATGGTTTTCATTGCATAACTCCTTCATGCGGGAATCCAGATCCCTAGTTGTTGTATTTGCGTCTGTTTATTGTTTTTAGCAAGCTAAACTCCAGCCTGCTGATTTTTATACCGCGGCTTGTGCCACTGCTTTTTCTTCTCTTAAACCTGTAAATTCAGGCATTAAAGAAATTAGGTGTTTGCTGTATTCATGCTGAGGCGATTGGAATAGCTGCTCAGTTGGCGCTACTTCCAATAGTTCTCCCATTTGCATCACACCAACACGATCACACATTTGGCGAATAACCGGTAAATCGTGACTGATGAACAGCATGGTTAGGTTGAGCTCGTCTTGTAAATCTTTTAATAGGTTAAGGATCTGAGCCTGAACCGACACATCCAGCGCCGAGGTAGGTTCATCACAAATCAAAAGACGTGGACGAGTTGCCAAGGCGCGAGCGATAGAAATACGCTGACGTTGGCCACCTGAGAATTCGTGTGGGTATTTAACCCCAGCCATCTTGCCTAAACCAACGTGCTCTAGCAGGTCGTTAACGATCTGACGAGTTTCATTCTCGTTACGCGTAAGTTTATGGAATCGGATCGGCTCAGCAATGATGTCGAATATCTTCATTCGAGGGTTCATTGATGTATAAGGGTTTTGGAAAACCATCTGCATTTGACGACGCATTGGGCGACGTTCTTTTTCAGATTTAAGTCCCGTAAGATCAACGCCTTCAAACGTTACCTTGCCTGAGTTAGGTGCGTACAAACCAGCAATCACACGAGCAATCGTTGATTTACCCGAACCAGATTCACCAACAAGACCAAAAGTTTCACCTTCATGTACTTCAAAGCTCACGTTATTTGACGCCTGAACGTACTCACGACGACTCTCAAAGAAAGAATCCTTGGTAGTAAAGCGTAAGTTTACATTTTCAACATTCAACAGTGGACCAGTGTAATCACGGTGATCTTGGCTTTGACCCAACCAATGGTTTTTCACATCAAGTGGTTCCATCTCATGTGCTTCTTCGATGTAGCTCACAAGAGGGAAACGATCAAGTTTACGATCTGAACGCGGAACCGCGGAGATAAGACTGTGCGTGTAAGGGTGTTCAGGAGTACCAAGGACTTTCGCCGTCGGACCAAACTCAACCAAATCACCACGATACATAACGGCTACGCGATCGGTAACATTAGATACCACACCCATATCGTGTGTGACCAACATACAACCTACATTCTTCTTAATACATAGGTCGCGAATCAAACCCAAGATCTGATCTTGAATAGAAACATCCAGTGCGGTTGTTGGTTCATCGGCGATGATTAGGTCAGGTTCACCTGCCAGTGCGATCGCGATAACAACACGCTGACGCATACCGCCAGAGAATTGGTGTGGGTACTGCTTTAAACGGTTTTCTGGTTGCGGAATACCAACTTGGTTCATCAAATCTAATGAGCGCTGGTAGGCTTCTTGATCCGAAACCTTCATGTTGGCATGAATCGTCTCTTTTAACTGCTGTTCTACTGTGAATAGAGGGTTAAGAGAAGTCATTGGATCTTGGAAGATAAAACCAATCTTTGAGCCGCGAACAGAACGCATCTGTTCAGGAGATAAGCCTGAAACTTTTTCACCGTCCAGAAATACCTCGCCGCTAGCAATGCGACCAGGAGGGCTCAGCAAATCGATCACAGCATTACCTACTGTTGATTTGCCTGCACCAGACTCGCCTACAACGCCAACAATTTCACCACGTTCAATGTTGAACGAAAGTGATTTCACTGCGGCGTGAACTCCATGACGAGATGGGTATTCGATACGAAGATTTTTTACTTCTAAAAGTGACATTACCAGACCTCTACTGCTTTGGCAGCTTTCTGCCCTGTCTGCAAAATTGAATCCATTCTTACCAGAATATTGTTCTGATATTTTATACGGTTGACAATTTGGCAAATAATTCACAGAAAAGCAACAAAAATAGGATAAAAAGTCGACATTAAACGCTTAGCAAGTAAAAATACCACATAAGTATTCACTCGAAGAGCATATAGTAATGAAAATCAGCATTATATTTCCAATAATAAATACTCACAAACCCCTTACTACTGCGTACTTGTAGAGTTAAACATATCATTCAAAGCACATATCCCCACCAGTCACCAAGATCAAATAATTATTCCAAAAAACAATTAACACTATAGAAACAAACGCTAACTTTACCAATTTAAGCAAACAAAACAACCAGACAAAACCAACCTAGCCACACATTCAACCATATGAATTATTTTGATAAATACAAACAAGAAAAACGAAAGACTCAATAAATCAAAGGATTTTTTAAACAACAAGATTCGAAGAAATCTGTCAAATACAGGCCTTAGAGAACATATTTAACGTCAAATTTCACTTTTCATAAAAATCCTTAGACCAAACCTATTAATTTGTCGAATGATTGGTGGTTAGTTTTATATAAAATTAGATATCGATCTGCACATTTGATAAAGCAAATCGCTCCGTATAAGCACCATAATGAAGATAAAGGGTAAGAGCCTGCCTTGTTATATGGAGGGGGAGATTTACGGAGGTGACATCAGGCAAGATGTCGAAGCGGTTGAAGTCCCAGCATTCAAAATTGAGGATTACTGAAACGAGAGATGTAAAAAAGCCCCGTCATTTCTGACGCGGACAGCTAGTTGAGGCTTCTTAAGTGATAGGTGAAGAGACATTCTTTGAACATCAGGCGAACCCCACTTGGGTTCTAATCTAGTGATCTACAGATGAAAAAAAGCTCATCATTTCTGATGAGCTTTCTTAAAGGTGGTCGGTGAAGAGGGGTTTGACGCGGCAGGGCTCCCTGCGGACTGGCGATCCAGCCCACGGCCCTCTTGGCACCAAATTATCTAAATTCCAGACGTAAAAAAGCCCCGTCATTTCTGACGAGGCTTCTTAAGGTGGTCGGTGAAGAGGGATTCGAACCCCCGACCCTCTGGTCCCAAACCAGATGCGCTACCAAGCTGCGCTATTCACCGAGACGTTTCGTTTGATTTCTCAAACTGGGAACTTCAAAGAAGCTACCAAAATTAATGGGGTGGCTAACGAGATTCGAACTCGCGACCACCGGAATCACAATCCAGGGCTCTACCAACTGAGCTATAGCCACCACTAATTTTTTATATAACCGCTTAACAAGCGATTATTGAAATAGTGGTCGGTGAAGAGGGATTCGAACCCCCGACCCTCTGGTCCCAAACCAGATGCGCTACCAAGCTGCGCTATTCACCGACTAATTTTGTATCGACTCTTGGGAATAATGAATCAACACTGGAAGCCGAAGCTACCGATATTTTGTAAAGAAAGAATGGGGTGGCTAACGAGATTCGAACTCGCGACCACCGGAATCACAATCCAGGGCTCTACCAACTGAGCTATAGCCACCATTATTTCTTTTTTGCCAATTTCTCACTTACCGAAGTAAGAGACCGGATGGCGCGCCTGAAAGGATTCGAACCTTCGGCCTTTGGCTCCGGAGGCCAACGCTCTATCCAGCTGAGCTACAGGCGCATGCCCTGTCGGCGGAGTGGAATAATACGTATATCACCCAATGCCGTCTAGTACTTTTTTAACTTTTTTTTCTGTTTGGTCTCTTTTTCGACAGTTAATATGTGATAAACCCCTTATTTGAGTACTACAACCCGCCACAGCTTATAAGTTGTTGTTTATTGCAACAACTTATCGGGATATAATCACCCATTATTTACATTGGTTTAACAGTTGCTCTTTGCTGGTGAAGCCAAAACACCCTCCAACACTATAAATTGGTAAGCACGTACTTACCTTGGGAATGTAAAGTGAGTTTAATGGATATGTCTCGTCGAATTTTAAGCGTTGTCATCGCAGTTTTAACCTTTTCAACTGGCGCAATGGCTTCAGGCCTTAGCGAAGCAGAGCAAGATGCAATTGCTGAACGCATCAAACCAGTTGGTCAAGTTTACCTAGTCGGCAGCGAAACAGTAGTCGCAGAACCAACAGGCCCTCGTGATGGCGCAACAGTTTACGGTACCTTTTGTATCGCTTGTCACGCATCTGGCGTAAGTGGCGCACCTAAAACAGGTGATGCTGGTGATTGGGGGCCTCGTATTGCTCAAGGTCGCGATATCCTAGCTAACCACGCAATCAACGGCTTTAATGCAATGCCAGCGAAAGGTTCATGTATGGACTGTTCAGACGACGAAATCAAAGATGCTATCGAGCACATGATTGCTGGTCTGTAATTTACCGATCTGTAATTAAAAATACCCAATTCAAAAAAGGTGACCCTATGGTCACCTTTTTATTTATCTCTATTTAATGCTTTCAGAACCAGACGCTACTTTTTGTTGAACATCGCACGAATATTAGCAATGTGTGCCTGTCCTTTTTCCATTCTTTCTTCAGCGGATTGTGGTTTCTTAACGCTTTCCCACTCCACATCCTCATGCGGCAACTCGTCAAGGAAGCGGCTTTGTGTTGGCTTAATCAATTCACCATACTGACGACGTTCTCGACACTTAGTAAAAGTCAGCTCTTTCTGCGCTCGCGTAATCCCTACATACATAAGACGACGCTCTTCTTCTACATTACCTTCATCAACACTGGTTTGGTGTGGCAAGATGCCCTCTTCAGCCCCCATCAAGAATACATACGGAAACTCTAGGCCTTTCGAAGCGTGCAATGTCATTAGTTGAACTTGGTCTGCATCGTCATTATCTTCCCCGCGCTCCATCATATCGCGTAAAGTTAAACGTTGAACAACCTCTCGTAGCGTCTTCTCTTCTTTATCATAGTTGTCACCTTCGAGGTCGGCCACAATCCAGCTATAGAGATCAGACACGTTCTTCATTCGCATTTCAGCGGCTTTGGGGCTTGGAGAGGTTTCGTAGAGCCAGTCTTCGTAATTAATGTCACGAACCAAAGAGCGAACCGCCTCAACTGTATTACCACGCTCTGCATTATCCGAGATACGAACAATCCAATCGCTGAAACGACGCAGGTTTTCCAAACCCCGGCCCGTCAGCGTTTGCTCTAAGCCCATTTCGAAGCTGGCTTCAAACAGGCTTTTACCGCGCATGTTGGCGTAGCTGCCTAATTTTTCAAGCGTAACTGGGCCGATCTCACGACGTGGTGTGTTTACAATACGCAAAAAGGCGTTGTCATCATCAGGATTCACCAACACACGTAGGTAAGCCATGATGTCTTTAATTTCTGCTCTGGCGAAAAAGGATGTACCGCCTGAGATTTTGTAAGGCACACGGTTCTGCATCAAGGCTTTTTCAATCAAGCGAGATTGGTGGTTACCGCGGTAAAGCACTGCGTAATCTTTGTATTCTGTGCGATTCAAAAACTTGTGGGCGATGATCTCACCGGTAATACGCTCTGCTTCATGCTCTTCATTCTTAGCATTTAATACCTTGAGCTTTTCACCATCTGGGATCTCAGAGAACAGTGACTTCTCATAGACGTGCGGATTGTTGGCGATCAAGATGTTCGCTGCTCGCAAAATTCGACTGGTCGAGCGGTAGTTTTGCTCTAGTTTGATCAAGCGTAGGTTCGGGTAATCCTCACCTAACAAAACCAAGTTTTGTGGTTTTGCGCCACGCCATGAGTAAATAGATTGGTCATCATCACCTACGACCGTCAAACGACCACGTTCACCCACCAGTAAACGAACCAACTCATATTGGCTAGTGTTGGTATCTTGATATTCATCGACCAGCAAATAACGAATACGAGACTGCCAGCGTTCACGCACTTCTTGATTGGTTTTCAGTAGCAATACTGGCATCGCAATCAGATCATCAAAATCGAGTGCGTTATAGGCCTTCATCTGCTTCTGATACATCTCAAAACAGAATGCAAACAACTGTTCTTGTTCGCCTTGAGCTCTTGCTTTCGCCTGATCTGGCGTCAGCATGTCATTCTTCCAATTTGAGATGGTACTCATCAAAGAACGCAGCAGATCCTTATCACCATCGATCTGTGTTTCGGTTAGTTCTTTAAGTAGAGCTAACTGGTCTTGGTCATCAAATAACGAGAAGCCTGCTTTCAGACCCAGCGCTTTGTATTCTCGGCGAATGATAGTTAAACCCATGGTATGGAACGTTGAAACGATCAGACCTTTAGATTCACCTTTACCCAGAGTTTGACCCACACGCTCTTTCATCTCGCGTGCCGCTTTATTGGTAAAGGTTACCGCTGCAATATTACGAGCCTTGTAGCCACACTCTTGAACCAAGTAAGCAATCTTGTTGGTGATAACACGTGTTTTACCCGATCCAGCGCCCGCTAATACTAAGCAGGGACCAGAAACATACTTCACGGCTTCATCTTGTCTTGGGTTCAGTCTCATTTGATTCTCAATTTGGTCTAGAGGGGCGAATTCAATTGCGCGCCTATAATAATGCTGCAACACCACGAATGCTACGTTCTCTTATACAAGATTTTTACGCGACTTGTGTAAAACTTTGTTGCACATGTGTATGGTTCTTGGGCTATAATGAATGAACGTTCATTCACTGGTGATGGAATAATGACAACTCATGCACCTCAGGATAAACGCCAACAAATACTTTCTGCCGCTGAAAAGCTCATTGCGGAGGTCGGTTTTCAAGGCCTTTCAATGCAAAAATTAGCCAAAGAGGCGGGAGTTGCTGCAGGCACTATCTACCGCTACTTCGATGATAAAGACCACTTGATAGATGATGTTCGAGTGCTCGTGACTCAACGAGTAGCAGATGCTGTTCAAGAAGGGGTTGATGATTCGGATCCAATTAAGCAACGCTACCGTACTATGTGGTTGAACATATGGAACTTAGCGGGAACGAACTTAGCCGCGATAAAAAATCGGGTTCAATATGACTCACTGCCCATCACAAATAGCCTAAACTTCAGGGAACTAGAACGTAAAATGTTTGCCCAAGTTGAGCTGCTATTTAATGAGGGTAAAGAGCAAGGACTGTTTAAACCACTTGATAATGAAGTATTAAGCGGCTTGAGCTTAGCGGCTAGTGTATCTCTAGCGCGAAAGCATTCTTTAGGATTTTACCAACTCGACGAGGCAGAACTAGAATCTGCAATAGAAGCCAGTTGGGATGCAATAATTAAACACTAGATCGGAGTTTTGACCATAATGAAAAAGTGGACTTTCTTCATGTTACTCATCGCTGTACTTCTTTTCGGCAGCGTTATTGGGTTCAACATGTTCAAACAACAAAAAATTGCTGAGTATATGGCCAACCGCCCTGAACCAGAGTTTCCAGTAACGGTTACTGAAGCTCAGCCGATCGACTGGGTTCCAGTAATTGAAGCTATCGGCTTCATCGAACCTAACCAAGGTGTCACGCTAGCGAATGAAACCAGCGGTGTTATTGACCAAATCTCTTTTGGTTCTGGTACTGATGTTAAAAATGACCAACTTCTTGTTCGTCTTGATTCTGGCGTAGAAAAGGCAAATCTAAAGAGTTCTGAAGCTCGCCTGCCTGCGGCAAAAGCAAAATACAAACGCTACCAAGGCCTGTATAAGAAAGGTTCTATTTCAAAAGAAGCATACGATGAAGCAGAAGCAAACTACTACTCTCTATCTGCTGATATTGAAAGCCTAAAAGCATCTATCGAACGCCGTGAAATTCGTGCTCCTTTCGATGGCAAAGTGGGTATTCGTAACGTGTACCTAGGTCAATACCTGCAATCAGGTACAGATATCGTTCGTTTAGAAGATACCAGCGTGATGCGCCTACGCTTTACTGTATCTCAAACAGATATCTCTCGTATCAATGTTGGTCAGGCTATCGACATCTTTGTTGATGCTTACCCAGAGAAACCGTTTGAAGGCTCTATCAGTGCTATTGAACCCGCAGTAAGTATCCAAAGTGGTCTTATTCAAGTTCAAGCAGACATTCCAAACAATGATGGCAAGCTTCGTAGCGGCATGTTTGCGCGTGCTAACATCATTCTGCCTAAGCTAGAGAACCAAGTAACGTTGCCTCAAACAGCGATTACTTTCACTCTATATGGTGACAATGTTTACATCCTGACGGAAGAAGACGGCGTTCAACGTGTTGCTCAACATGTTGTAAAAGTAGGTGAGCGTACCGCTGAGATTGCACACATCCTTGAAGGCGTTAAAGCCGGCGATACGGTTGTAACTTCTGGCCAAGTACGTCTAAGTAACGGTGCCAAAGTTAAGGTTGTTGAAAGTGATGCAATCACTCCACCATCTGAAACACCTAAGCTGTAACTGGAGGCACAATGCGCTTTACTGATGTTTTTATTAAACGTCCAGTTCTAGCGGTATCCATCAGCTTTTTGATTGCTCTGCTTGGCTTACAAGCAATCTTCAAAATGCAGGTGCGTGAATACCCTGAAATGACGAATACCGTCGTAACCGTAACCACGAGTTACTACGGTGCAAGTGCCGATCTTATCCAAGGCTTTATCACCCAGCCCCTCGAACAAGCTGTGGCTCAAGCGGATAATATCGATTATATGACATCTTCTTCTGTGCTAGGTAAATCTACGATTACCGTGAACATGAAGTTGAACACCGACCCGAATGCGGCGTTGTCAGACATACTGGCCAAGACAAACTCGGTACGGTCTCAGCTCCCTAAAGAAGCCGAAGATCCAACCGTAACTATGTCTACCGGTTCAACGACCGCGGTACTTTATATTGGTTTTACCAGTGATGAGCTCGTATCAAGCCAAATTACCGATTATCTAGAGCGTGTAATCAACCCGCAGCTATTTACGGTAAATGGTGTATCTAAAGTCGACCTATATGGTGGTATGAAATACGCACTGCGCGTATGGCTAGATCCGTCAAAAATGGCAGCTGTTAACCTCACCGCTACTGATGTTATGTCGGTATTGGATGCCAACAACTACCAATCAGCGACAGGTCAAGCTACTGGCGAATTCGTTCTTTATAACGGCAGTGCCGATACGCAAGTATCAAACACTGAAGAGCTAGAGAACTTAGTCGTTAAAAGTGGTGAGGGTGAAATTATTCGCCTGTCTGACATCGCTAAGGTTTCTTTAGAAAAAAGCCACGATATTTACCGAGCGAGTGCAAACGGTAAGGAAGCGGTTGTTGCAGCAATTAACGCGGCACCAAGTGCGAACCCTATCAACATTGCCGCTGATGTCCTTGAGCTTCTACCTCAATTAGAGAAGAACCTTCCAAGTAACATCTCGATGAATATCATGTATGACTCGACTATTGCGATTAATGAATCCATTCAAGAGGTTATTAAAACCATTCTTGAAGCGGCATTAATTGTACTGGTCGTAATTACTTTGTTCTTAGGTTCATTCCGTGCGGTTCTTATCCCGATCGTTACTATCCCACTGTCTCTAATTGGTGTGGCTATGGTAATGCAGGCGATGGGCTTCTCTTGGAACCTAATGACGCTACTGGCAATGGTACTGGCTATCGGCTTAGTAGTTGATGATGCCATCGTTGTATTGGAAAACGTCGACCGGCATATAAAATTAGGGGAGTCTCCTTTCCGAGCTGCCATCATCGGTACTCGTGAAATTGCAGTACCCGTTATCGCAATGACATTAACGCTAGGTGCAGTATATGCTCCTATCGCAATGATGGGTGGTATCACAGGCTCGTTGTTTAAAGAGTTTGCACTAACCCTTGCTGGTGCTGTTTTTGTATCGGGTATTGTGGCGTTAACGTTATCGCCAATGATGTGTTCAAAAATGCTCAAAGCTCACGCCGAGCCAAGCAAGTTTGAGCAGAAAGTACATAGCGTACTAGACGGCATGACCAATCGCTACGAGCGTATGCTTGGCGCGGTAATGCAGCATCGCCCAGTCTTCATTGGCTTCGCTATCATCGTATTTGCAAGTTTGCCACTGTTATTCAAGTTCATCCCTAGTGAGTTAGCGCCTTCAGAAGATAAAGGTGTAATCATGCTTATGGGTACAGCACCTTCGAATGCGAACTTGGACTACATGCAAAACACCATGAATGACGTAAACAGCCTTCTGTCTGATCAGCCAGAAGTAGCGTATGCGCAGGTGTTTACAGGTGTTCCTAATGCAAACCAAGCTTTTGGTATCGCATCAATGGTTCCATGGAGTGAGCGTGAAGCAAGCCAGTCTGAAGTAGCAAACCGTGTTGGTAACTTGGTGAAAGATGTTCCTGGTATGGCCGTAACAGCCTTCCAAATGCCAGAACTTCCAGGTGCAGGTTCAGGCCTTCCTGTTCAGTTTGTTATTACAACACCGAACAGCTTCGAGAGCCTATTCCAAATTACGACAGAGATCTTAGCCGAAGTATCGACAAACCCGCTGTTCGTTTATTCAGATCTTGATTTGAATTACGACTCAGCAACGATGAAGATCCATATCGACAAAGACAAAGCGGGTGCTTACGGCGTGACGATGCAAGATATCGGTATCACTCTAGGTACTATGATGTCTGATGGTTACGTAAACCGTATCGACTTGAATGGTCGTTCTTACGAGGTTATCCCTCAAGTTGAACGTAAATTCCGTTTAAACCCTGAATCGATGAACAACTACTATGTTCGTGGCGCAGATGGTAAAGCAATTCCTCTAGGCAGTTTAATCACGATTGATGTTGTGGCTGAGCCTCGCTCTCTTCCTCACTTCAACCAATTGAACTCGGCTACGATTGGTGCGGTACCGGCTCCAGGCGCTGCAATGGGTGATGCAATTGCGTGGTTTGAAGACACAGCTGCCAATAAGCTTCCAAGTGGCTATAACCATGACTACATGGGTGAAGCACGCCAATACGTAACAGAAGGTAGCGCACTTTACGCGACCTTTGGTTTAGCGTTGGCTATCATCTTCTTGGTATTGGCGATTCAGTTTGAATCTCTAAAAGATCCATTGGTTATCATGGTATCTGTACCACTGGCGATTTGTGGTGCCCTAATAGCTCTAGCTTGGGGTGCGGCGACGATGAACATCTACTCTCAAGTTGGTTTGATCACCTTGGTCGGCTTGATTACCAAGCACGGTATCTTGATCTGTGAGGTAGCGAAAGAAGAACAGCTACATAATCACAAGACTCGTATTGAAGCGGTAATGGAAGCGGCGAAGGTTCGTCTTCGTCCAATCCTGATGACAACGGCTGCGATGATCGCGGGTCTAATCCCACTGATGTACGCAAGTGGTGCGGGTGCAGCTCAGCGTTTCAGTATTGGTATCGTAATCGTTGCAGGTCTAGCGATTGGTACTATCTTCACACTATTTGTACTGCCAGTGATTTACAGCTACTTGGCTGAAAAACACAAACCTCTACCTGTATTTGTTGAAGACAAAGACCTAGAAAAGCTAGCTCGCGTCGATGAAGCAAAAGCAGCGCACAGAGAATTAGCTGATAATAAGTAATCACTAAGTCGTAATTACAATAAAAAGGCTACTTCGGTGGCCTTTTTTTGTACGCCATAGGCGACATATCAAGTGTGATTAAATAGAATAGTGATAAATATTCAGGAGTTTTAATTGATATGTTTGATCCAAAAAAACTAGAGCAGATTGCTAAGCAGATCCACGATTCTATGCCTCAACCAGTAAAAGAGCTTGGTTCAGACGTAGATCAAAAAGTTCGTCAGGTTATCCAAGGCCAACTGAACAAGCTAGACGTTGTAAGCCGTGAAGAATTTGATGTTCAAACACAAGTACTACTGCGCACTCGCCAAAAGCTGACTGAAATGGAACAAAAGCTAACGGACTTAGAAGCAAAGATTGCCGACAAGTAAGCGTAAAGCAAGAAAACTGAAAGGGTTGGTGTGAAAGCACCAACCCTTTTGTATTTCTGAAGATCAATCAAAAACTGAAAGTCGACAAAGACTGATCAAACAATGTTCATTTAATTGATTTTTAAGACTTTGTTACTAAAAGCAAAAAGGCTTGGTCAACGGCGACCAAGCCTTTTCATTAGATGTTGTGTTGCTTATTTATAACTCCAACCTGTAAGGAGTTAGTGATACTGCTTCGCTTTTTCTGCAAATTTATCAGTATCTAAGCGACTAATTAACCGCCTACAGCGATACGCTTCATGTCGCTCATGTAGCTACGTAGCTCTTCACCAATGTACTCTACAGGGTGGTTACGGATAGCTTCGTTTACTTCAATTAGCTTAGCGTTATCAACTTGGTTAGATGTTTCACCTAGACCGCGGCCGATTACGTCAGTTGCTACTGAAGGCATAAACTTCTCACGTAGTAGCGGTGTGGCTACGTTAGCGAATAGGTAGTTACCGTACTCAGCAGTATCTGAGATTACAACGTTCATTTCGTAAAGACGCTTACGAGCAACTGTGTTTGCGATTAGTGGAAGCTCATGTAGAGATTCGTAGTAAGCAGACTCATCGATGATACCAGATGCAGTCATAGCTTCGAATGCTAGCTCAACACCGGCACGAACCATAGCAACCATTAGGATACCGTTATCGAAGTACTCTTGCTCTGAGATTTCTACGTCAGAAGTTGGGTAGTTTTCGAATGCAGTTTCACCTGTCTCTTCACGCCAGCCTAGTAGGTTCACGTCATCGTTCGCCCAGTCAGCCATCATAGTGCTAGAGAAGTGACCAGAGATGATGTCATCCATGTGCTTGTTGTAAAGCGGACGCATTAGGTCTTTAAGCTCTTCAGAAAGCTCAAACGCTTTAACTTTAGCTGGGTTAGATAGACGGTCCATCATGTGAGTTACGCCACCGAACTTAAGTGCTTCAGTAATCGTTTCCCAACCGTATTGTAGAAGTTTACCTGCGTAGCCAGGTTCGATGCCATCAGCAATCATCTTCTCGTAAGATACGATAGAGCCGGCTTGTAGCATGCCACATAGAATTGTTTGCTCACCCATAAGGTCAGATTTAACTTCAGCTACGAATGAAGACTCTAGGCAACCTGCACGGTGACCACCAGTACCTGCAGCCCAAGCTTTAGCGATATCCCAGCCTTCGCCTTTAGGGTCATTTTCTGGGTGAACAGCGATCAGTGTTGGAACACCGAAGCCACGCTTGTACTCTTCGCGAACTTCAGAACCTGGACACTTAGGTGCAACCATTACTACAGTAAGGTCAGCACGTAATTGCATGCCTTCTTCAACAACGTTAAAGCCGTGAGAGTAACCAAGAGCAGCGCCTTGCTTCATTAGAGGCATTACTGTTTCAACAACGTTTGTATGTTGCTTGTCTGGAGTAAGGTTGATAACTAGATCTGCTTGAGGGATTAGCGTTTCGTAGCTACCCACAACAAAGCCGTTTTCATCAGCGTTTTTGAATGATTGACGCTTTTCATCAATTGCCGCTTGGCGTAGAGCGTAAGATACGTCTAGGCCAGAATCACGCATGTTCAGACCTTGGTTTAGGCCTTGAGCACCACAACCAACAATTACGATTTTCTTACCTTCAAGATATTCAGCTTCTGTCGTGAATTCTTCACGATCCATGAAACGGCAACGACCTAATTGGTCTAGTTGTTCACGAAGGTTTAATGTATTGAAATAGTTAGCCATTCTAGGGCACTCCTTTAAAAATAAGTCCGTAAGGTCGATATCTCTCTATCGAATGACTTCATACTAAAACAGACACTCCGTTGCTGAAAGTGATATATTCACAATTAGTTATTGCAATAAATGCAACATGGAAACGATCGCAAAACATGAACATAAAATCTCTACAATTATTTATACATTTATGTGACAGCAAGAGTTTCAGCAAAACCGCTGCTGCTATGCACGTCAGTCCTTCAGCACTTAGTCGTCAGGTACAAAAGCTTGAAGAAGAAACGGGGCAAGAATTGCTTATCAGAGATAACCGCAGTGTTGATCTCACTCCAGCAGGAAAGCACCTATTGCCAGTAGCATTAAGCATCGTTGGAGAGTGGCAGCAATACAATCTTCACCTGAAAGGTGGTGAGCAAGAACTTAAAGGTGAAATTCGCATATTTTGTTCGGTAACGGCTAGTTACAGCCACCTACCTGAGCTCATAACCGAATTCAGGGCTATTCATCCGTACATTGAATTTAAGCTCTCTACAGGCGATCCGGCTCAATCCATCGACAAGATTTTAAATGATGAAGCAGATATTGCTATCTCAGCGAAGCCAGACATTCTCCCTTCAAGGTTAGAATTTGAAACCATCAGCGATATACCACTGTCAGTCATCATCCCATCCGGTGTGAGTAGTTTTAGCCAGCAGCTGCAATCAGATAAACCAAACTGGAATGAAGTGCCTTTTATCATCCCAGAAGCTGGTACTGCACGAGAACGTGCGAACGCGTGGTTCAAAAAGATGAAGATAAAGCCCAACATTTACGCTCAGGTATCAGGTCATGAAGCGATCGTAAGTATGGTTGCTCTTGGTTGTGGGGTTGGTATCGCGCCAGACGTTGTAATCAACAACAGCCCTGTGAGAGATAAAGTCGACCGCTTAAAAATAGAGCCAATCAAGCCGTTTGAATTGGGAGTGTGCTGTAAGCGATCACAGTTAGAAAATCCGTTAATTAGAGCATTTTGGCAGGTAGCTGAAGGTAAATACCTTCAAGACTAGTTATCTATAAGTGATAACAAGCAAGTGTGGAGTCACAGATAAAGAGCACGTTAGTGCTCTTTTTTGTTTTTCTAAACGACAAATATGAAAAAAGCCCGCTGATTTCTCAGCGGGCTTTTCAATGGTGGTGGAGGGATAGGGATTTGAACCCTAGAACCGCTATTAA
>NZ_JBGOOU010000050.1:0-25944 GCF_041439815.1 Vibrio sp. 1F279
GCTATTTATTGATAGCTCAAACCTATGTACTTCTTGTTTCATTTAAAATAACTCAGTATTATTGGGATTTATATTACACATACTATAACCAAAAACATTGAAAGTTATTGGTTAATCAATTTAGTCAGCTTTGGCTCTCTTTGTTATCAGCTTTTGTCGACAAAGCTAACTGCTTCCAGTTACAAAATACATCATTGGCACTCGCCATGAGTCGCGACGACATACTGACTCAGAGTTGGACAATTCTGAGCTAGCCTCGATAGCTAGCTCATCGTTGGACAAATGCCTTTAGTGGGGTTAATCAAAATGATTGCCAGTTGATTAGAAAATGATTCTCAAACCTCAACTACTTTAATGGGAAAGTTCTTCCCTGTGTGTCGATCTGTTTCGGGGAACTAGACCATAGCGGCAACTATAGCTTCCTAGCTTCACTTGCCAATGTAGCTTCAAATCAACCCTGTTAAATTAAGCATACAATCCGCACTATTTATAGTTTCCCTTCTATGAGCGATAGAGATAGTCGTTACGTTCAATCCTTTGATATTTTCCAAGATCGACTTTTCGTTATTCATATCAAGATGACTAGTCGATTCATCTAAGCAAAGTATCTTAGGTTGACGATA
Organism: Vibrio sp. 1F279; assembly: GCF_041439815.1. Classification (NCBI taxonomy): domain Bacteria; kingdom Pseudomonadati; phylum Pseudomonadota; class Gammaproteobacteria; order Vibrionales; family Vibrionaceae; genus Vibrio; species Vibrio sp. 1F279. The sequence continues at coordinate 624 of NZ_JBGOOU010000050.1, forward strand.
CAGAGCTCTTGCGAGAAACAGCCTTTGAAGTTGACCACCAGAAAAGCAACTTCCCATATCACCAACAAGTGAATGAAATCCCATAGGTAGAGATTCAATTTCTTCGAGAATACAAGCGACACGACAAGATTCCCGCATTAGTTCGTAGTTAACATTGGAATCGAACATCGTAATATTCTCTTCTAGGGTTCCAGACAAAAGAACATCATCTTGCATAACGACTCCAAAGATACTTCTGTAGTCAGAAGGCGTTAGCTCTTGAATGTCAGAACCATTAATTAAAACTCTTCCGGAAGTCGGCTTAACTAGACCGAGAACAATCTTAAGCAACGTACTCTTCCCGCACCCTGAACTTCCTGTTATCACGGTGTTTAAATTTGGCTTAAATTCAAAGTTTAAGTTTCTAAATATCCAGTCATCATTATTTGAAAACCTGAAACTCACATTTTCTAGTGTAATCGTTGGCTCACTAACCAATGACATAGGAGACTTTAGCTCTCGGTGTTCCCTTTGATGCAGCGTGATATCAGACAATCTGCCTAAATGGAGGCTAACCATTTTAAAGTCGATAAACTTATCTATAAAAGTTCTGATACTCGTAGTAAAAAGTACTTTGTAGGAGATAAAGGCTAAAATCATGCCCACACTCAATTGGCCTTCAATGACTAAAATAGCGCCAAAGTAGATAATCAGAATGTTCTCAAAGCCGAAAATTAGTTTATTAAACGCCTCTTCAGAGATAGCAAGCTTACTTAATCGAATATCACTGTTAATTACTTCTGCAGATCGGTTTAACCACAAGTTCTGCATTACACTTTCATGGCCAAAAGTTTTGATTGTTTTTATTGCTCGAACCGACTCCAAGAATGTAGAGTCTTCTTTAGCTTCTGAAATAAGTAGCTCTTCAGATATCCTTCGCGTTGGAAAGTAAAACAACATTTGAATGGCAAAAGAAATCAAAACAGTCACCAGAGCAAGAGTAGCCAGAAAAGGGCTGTAGAGATACATCATGGCTAGGACTAAAGCTGCCATGAGTCCATCTATTGCCGACTCCACAAGACCTTCTGTCATCAAGTCTCTTATATAAGTCAGAGACTTGAATCTGGAAATTACATCACCTACGCTTCTTTTCTCAAAGTAATCTGTGGGCAACCGGAGCAAATGAAAAAATATGTTTGCCCCCATTTGGATACTCAGTTGGCTAGTAAACTTAACGACTAACCACTGTCTAAAGGAACTCACAAGAACATTGAGGACAGTCAACAATGAAAAACCTATCGCCAAGACAAGCAACAGTGGTTTGTCTTCACTAATTAGCACTTCATCTATTGTCCATTGTAAATAGTACGGAAACAGAATCGACATTAGTTGCATGACTAACGTCAGTCCAATTAGCAGAAAAAGTGTCTTATTTAGCCCAGTAATATTTTCCCACAACTGATTAACCTTCATCGTAGTTCTATTTTCAGCGGGCCTAAATTGGGACGTTGGAGTGAACTCCACAGCAATACCCGTGAAAGACTTACTTAACTCATTGAACGATAGCTTTCGCTTCCCAATCGCGGGATCATTGATATGGACAGCGTTCTTAGTCACTCTGGTTAGCACTACAAAGTGATCAAAATCCCAATGTAATAGGCAGGGTAGTTTCAGATCTTTTACTTCATCTAAAGAGCACTTCAAGGCTCGACTCGACAAGTCTAAATTAGAGGCAAGTTCGACAATATCTCTAAGATTCATGCCCTTTGAACTAATCTGCGCTCTCTTTCTCATACTATGGAGGTCATTGTTGTTTCCATGGAAAGACAGAATCATCGCCAAAGACGCCAAACCACATTCTGCAACCTCGGATTGCATTATCAATGGTGCTCTTTTTAAATCATAAAAGTTCAGAAGGTCTTTGGGATTGAAGAAGTTCGCTCCGCTAGTATTCTCGGCAGTCATTATTGAAAAGTTCCTCTTACAGCAAACATCGGTTCAAGCATCCATTCAAAGATACTTCTCCTTTCTAGAATAATGTCTGCGTCAGCAAGCATGCCCACTTTCAAAGGGAACTGTTGCCCAAACGCATTGATGAACTGACGCTCGAGTTTAGCCTTAACGCGATATACAGGCTCTGTGATGTAAATTGGTGCTCTCTTCTCATCAGGTAAAATTAGGGACTTGTCGATACTCGTAATTGAACCGCTAACCATTCCAAATTTCTGATAAGGAAAAGCTTCAAACCTCACTTTCACTTCGTCTCCAATTTTAATGAAACCCGCAGACTTAGTTGGCAAGAAAAGCTCAATATCAAGTCTTGAGCCTTCTGGGATTATTCTTAATAACGGTGACTGAGAGTTTACTCGAGAGCCTATCGAAGGTTGGATTGTTGTTATGTACCCAGACTCTGGTGCGGATTTGATGATTGCGGCCTGACTACTGAGTTCATATTGCTTAGCCTGCAGGGCTGAAATTTCACGCATTTTAGCGACGTTCTTTAGCCTTTTGTTGGCCGGTAATAACTGTATACTCGAATCGATTTGTGATAGTTGAATCATCAGTTCTGAAATATCTTGCTCTATTTGTTCATGAGTACCCAGCAATTCAAGATAACGCTCTTCTGAACCAGAGAACTCAGAGCTAGATATATGCCCACTACCTAACAAACGCTTATGACGTTTAAGCTGTTCGTCTTTGATTCGTAGCCTTCTTGTTGTTGTATTTTTCACTTTCACAAGTGCATTCAAACTAGATTCTACGTCGGACTTTTGCGCAAGGAAGCTGTCCATTTCCTTATCGTAAATCTCATCCAAAATACCCATCTCTTCTCGCAAAGCTACTATTTGCTGCTCAATTTCTTCATTAAGAGCTTCAGAGAATTCAATACCACTGGTTAGCTTTTCACTGTTCACAATTTTGGCAATGGGCGTACCCTTTTCAACGTAGTCGCCTTCGCTAACATACAGCGCATCTAATGTCCCAGTACGGCCGGAGTATACTTTCACAAGTCCTCGCTCAGGAATTAGAAACCCTTTGACAGTTTCTTTTCTCGGGACCTGTGCTATGGATAAAAACGCCCCGCCCATAAGAAATATCGCGATGATCAACACAGCAATAGACCAAGTCCTAATGGATTGGTCTACAACAACTACCCCGGTGAGTCGGCTCCGGCTTGAATCAAGCGCCTCTTCTCTAAACATCTAAAACCTATTGCTAAATATCATCACTGCTGTCAAAAAATGTAGTTTCATGCAAATCCTCGTTATATATCGCGCCGCACGTATTACACTTCATTTTTTTATGAGAGTTGGAGTAACCAAAACCACCGAATACCATTTCAAATATCTTCACGAAGCCAGATGTAGGTTCGTCATTACGCTCGATAGAATGTACTGTTTTTGATTTACATTGTTCACAAAATAGGTGCATTTAATATTCCAACCCTTTAACCAATTTTGACTCCAACAACGATGACATCACATCACCTCTAGAGCCGTGCTTTTCAAACAAATCGAATGCGGTACAAAAGTCTTGATTCATGATCTCTACTTTTGCTGTCAAAACATCAATATGGAAACCCGTGATATCAATTTTTGAATCACGAATGTCGGTAATATTAGACGTAATTTCTTTTATACTTTTCTTGCAAGCTTCCAACTCAGATAGTACGAGTAATGCATGAAAATATTGCCTATCACAGAGCTCTAATTTCGCAGTTGTTAGAAGTGATTTTGCTTCCACATATCGTGATAAATAAACTAGTGAAAACAAAAAGTAACAGTAACAACCTGAAATATACTCATCATTCTGATTCTCATGGCTCTTAACTTGTTCTATAAACTCGATAGCGTCTTGATAGTTACCCGCTTGACAGCTTTCTTTGATAGCAAAGTAAATCCACCTGAGATCCGAAGATGACGACTCGAGATTTTTCTTGTTTAGAGCCGTATTTCTTTTCAGTTTGATTTTCATCTGCTCGAGAGAATACCCACTATGTAAAATTGGGCTATCAATGGAAACGTATGAGAAAGTTTGAGAGTCATTGGTTGGCTTTACGATCTCATGCACATAGCCCACATAACTGAAATATCTTCTGTTAAAAATCCGAGATATATTTGATGCTACAGACCCGCCTTCATCCTCGACCGTCACCTCAAATATGCTCGCCTCAACATCGTTGAAGAGCAGTAACTCCGCAAGTTCTTCAAAAAACGAAGAACAACCTACACTCTCGTCCGAATCAATGTGAAAAACCACGTCGTTTGAGCATAAACTCGATAGATGGTTTCGCATCTTAGCGAAGTTACTTTCCCACGCCTTGTAATACACATTCACTTTAGAGTTTGTGTAGTGACGGCAAAGGCCCTCATAAATCTTGGGGTTTGTTGCGAGTATGACCACTTCATCACTATCGTTAATGACACTCGAAACCGTTTCTTTCATTCTCTGAGAAAACGTATCCGTCATAACACACGTTGAGAACTTAGTCATGAGCGACCTCAAAACACTTAATGGCTTTCATTTGAGTCTCTGGGTCTAGGGCACTTAGTAATGTGACCAGTGCGTTTACGTCCTTTGTATATCTATCGAACAGCGCAAAGATTGCTTTTTCGAAGTACTTCATGTTGTTAATCTTCCCCAGGCATTGAACCAACTTTTGGGCAGAAACATATTGTTCAGAGTTGGGATATGCAGCCCAATCAATGACTAGATACATCATAAAGAACTCGTCCGATGCATCTTTACGATGATTCTCTAAAGACAAGTGGAAGTTCCTAATTAGTTTTTGTTTCTTAATGATCGTGTCATTTTCATATCCATAATGAAGGATTTGTAACTCACTAAAATATGGCTCTTTACTCTTCGATGGAGTTAGCTGCTCATGAACAACACCGTGGTAGTAAAATTCATCCTTCTTAAAGATACGTGGTATGGAGTACCCTTTTTCTTCTTCCTCTCCGACGCTAACGATACTAGGATAAATCGCATTAATATCTTCTGGCAAAGAAGCAATCATTCCTTTCAACTGACAAGGTTCTTTCAAGACTTCATCAGCATCAATGGTCACCACCCAGTTATAATTCACTTTTTCCAGAGCAAAATTTCTAGCCGCCGCGAAGTCATCACGCCATTCAATTTCAAATACTTTTATCTTTGACGTATTAATTTCTTTAACAATGTTAAACATTGTTAAACAATGTTAATTGTTCTATCTGTAGAACCTGTGTCAACAATGATAATCTCTTCGACATGATGAAGTAGCGACATAACCGCATCTTTTATTCTCGCCTCTTCATTCTTACAAATGATATATGATGATAATTCAACCATTATCTACACTCTCTTTATTATCTAGACACTAACTCCTTACACTTTTAAAAAAAGCGCAGACCAATTAGCCAGCGCTTATAAAACAACCAATAGATATTAACCTTAATCGTCAATACAAATCAGCCTTGTTCAATTTACTAAAATGCACCATTAACGCTCTGAGCAACGTTTTTCACGATGATTTTCGTTTTATCTTTGTTCTTGTTGTATTCTCTAACAGCTCTAGAAAGACCACGGCTACAACCTCCACCAACAAGCATCATCTCTTCTAAATTTAATAGTTTTGACATTTTAAAATCCCTTATATATTAGTTAGAAAGCCTCCAAGGCATGAATATTAAAAACATTATAAACACCTCTGTGCAAGTTGAGGTTTATATAAATTACATAATTTAATCATTAAGGCCACCTGCATCACCGCAGTGACCGATAATTAATTTAAATAATTAGTGACAGTACTTGATTCCTATTGTTAGTATCAGGTTTATTCTTTTTAAAACATTTAATGGCTTAACACTCAATAGCGACCGAGGGATTCATGGAAAAGACTAAAAGAAATTTAACTCTCGCTTCTATTGTGATCGTAATTATAATTATGCTAAGCCAAAGAAATACGAAACCAAATTTCACTTTCCCGGAGTGCGAAGAAGAAAGAAGCGTTAATTCCAATGTCACCTTTTATATTGATAACCAGATTGGTAACAAGGAAGAGTTAAAAGGCAGATTGCAAGAAGCGGTAAAGATGTCTAATACGATACTGTCTAACTCATGCATCCCTATAACTCGTGTGTTCAAGGATAGCCATTCTGTATCAATATCTCATGCCAGTATGTCTATCTCCTCTGTGCATTCAGACCTAAAACAAGCAATCAGTTCTTCGAAGGTAAACTCGTTTTTAGACGATCCAAAAGAACAGTACGTTTTGGTTTTAAGTGATAATCATCCATTGGTCATCGAAGAGGAGATTAATGGGATGACAATGGTTAACTTGAACGACAGCTTTGTACTCCTTGTGGAGGACTTCCCGATTACCGTGCTAGAACATGAGCTAGGACATTTAGGATGGGCAATGCATGAACGACCTAACTCTGAAAGTGGAGACTTTTGGCTCATGGAACAGGTCTTTGCAGAAAATAGAAGTAAAGTAAAACCTTATTCTGGCGCTTTTTATTGCTCTAATTACGGGACAGTCATGAGTTATTCTGAAAAGGTTGTCCCCGCTTATTCAAGCCCTCTAATCAGCAACAACGGTGAACCATGTGGTAATGAAGAGTACGCGGACAATGCTAGAGTTATGCGCGAGTATGCGAAAACTTTGCAGTGAAGTGTCCACCTCTTAATCGTTAGAGCAGAGGTTGTTGTGTATTTGATGGTGTCGCTATAGCGACACACAGCTTAATATCGCTTTCCATTATCACCTTGTTCATATTCTACTTGTTTCCAGAACAACACTCTGATGCTGGACAGCTCGTCACTGCGCTGCTTTTATCTGCTAGTTTAACAAGGGCTTTTACTGGATTATTAGATGTATATAGGTTACTTGACCAAAGTCGTGAAGATTTTTCAGCATTAAAAGGGATCTTAGATCACGAAGAGAAGCTAACTGAAGTTAGCCAAATATTGAATCAGGTCCTAGAAGAGTTGGCGAAACCAAATATAAATACCGTTGCCGTTATAGGTAGAAGTGGACAAGGTAAAACAATCTTACTCGATACTCTTGCAGGTTTATTAACACCAACGCCCGTATCTCACCTCTCTTCTAACTACCTAGAGCAAAACAATTTTATTTTCTCGGGAAGTGTTTATGAAAACCTTTCCCTTGGAAAAAAGATGGATAATGATTGGTTGACAAGTCAGCTAGACAAAGTAGGACTATCATCTAGGTTAACATTAGATTCTGAACTACAAGGTAACGGTCAGAACCTCAGTGGCGGTGAAAAGCGTAGGCTGTGTTTTCTTAGAGCCTATATTCATTCCCCTGAATTGTTACTACTGGATGAACCAACAACAGGCTTAAACAGTGAAACAGGCCATGGTGTGTGGGTTGAGATTAAGGGAGACAGGGCCACCTTGTTAAACGATTACATAATTTGTGCTTTCTCTAAGACTTTATATTATTAGGTAAAGTTGCCCATATTAAAAGGGGTTGGGGTGAAAAATGGATCACACTACTAAAAAATCACAACACCATTTAGGAATTCAGGGCCATTCGTAAAACGAAATAACAGTGAAATCTGACTTTAGAAAGGCGATATTGTATCCGTCATTCCGCCCCCAATTTAATAATTAAAATAGTGTTATCCAGCATTCATTTATCAGTAAAAAACGACACTATCTTGACCGCGAGCGGCAGTTTTGATCTTTTATTGGCTTTGATGTGATGAACACACCTCCCTAAAAATTAATTATATTAATTTAATTCCTTTAAAATCCAATCAGATTTACAGTACGATGAAGGGTTCTTACCTGATATTTAAATAGAAGCACAAATTATAGATTAATTTTTTAGATACAAGGTGTATTTAAATGGCGTTCATCGAAGAAATAAAAATACCTCATAGCAACCCCAAAAACAAAGAGTTCTACCAATGGAATATAGCTAAGATTATCGAATCTTCCCCTAATTACTTATCGCTCAAAGAAACGTTTGAGTGCTTAGTAGACGACCCCTATTTACAGACAGTGGCGATATTTAGAAAGCGACGTTACTCGATCTGTAAATTCATTAATGGACAGTTCCATTGGGTCGACTCTCCTCCAGTATTTCATCAGGCTAAATTTATTAATTCATATGCTGGAGGTATAAAAAGAAAATTTAAAAGCATAAGCAGTCAAGCAAAAATTTTTAGTGAAAAAATAATTATCCCAATATTGATGAAATATCTATCTAAGAATGAGGCACACATTGGCGTTCATCAAATTCGAATCACTGCTAATGATGACTATAACGGCCTTCCCGCACCTGAAGGTCCTCATCAAGATGGGTTCGACTTCGTCTGTACCCTTTGTATCGACAAACGCAATATTGCAGGTGGTAACTCAATAGTCCTAAGTGAGGGTGACATAGTTGTGAACAAACAGCTAAACATTGGTGATCTGCTGATTATTGATGATAAACATTTTTACCATTATGTTTCTCCAATAGTCCCTCTTCTTCCCGGCGAGGCACACAGAGACATGTTCATTTTTACGATCAACTGTAAGGGAAATTAAATGAAGCAACTCATCTTGTTAGCCCCACCGAAAATATTGCTGCAACACTCTGTTAAATCTTGGATAAAAAGTATTGGCCATGATGCAATTATCTATTCTTGTGCTAATAAAAAGAAGGAATTAGAAAACCATTTTCAAAACGAAATCGAGATCCATTTATATCAAGACTTTAGTAACAATTCTTTAGTCGAACTTGATGTTTATCATAGAGCCTTAAAGTTATCGGCCCCTAGAGTAGCTGCACTTGCTGAAATTGATCTTGAGAGAGCTGCTAGATTAAATGACAAACTTGGGGTAACGCAGGGCTGTTCGCAGAGAATAATCTATTTCAGAGATAAGTATAAGATGAAATCACTTGCTCAAGACAATGGAGCTTTGATCCCAGCAATGTCGCGAGTACATAACGCAATAGAACTCGCTATCTTCATAGAACAATATGGTTACCCTGTTGTTATAAAGCCTTGTGATGGGCGCGGTTCTAATGGCGTTGAAATTTTAAGCAATGAGGGACAACTCAAAGCGTATCTGTTAAGGGCCAAAACGACGAAGTTTTTCAATCTAATGGTAGAGCAATTCGTCCAGGGAGAACACTATCAAGTTAATGGACTTATCATTAATGCTAATCCCGTTGTTATCTCGACCAGTAAAGCCTTGGTTTCTTGTTTAGATTTTTTGTCTGGAGCAGTATTTGGATTACAGATGGTTGATCCAAACTCATCTTTGGCAAAAAAAATCAAAGCCTATACTGAATGGCTAATATTTGATGTTTTGCCTTCTGAGAAAACTTTTTTGTTCCACCTAGAAGTATTTGTAACAAAAGATGGCCAAATTATTCTTGGAGAAATCGCTGCTCGTCTCGGAGGTTGTTTCGTCAATGAAGAATTGAAAGAAGCGTGGGGAATAAATTTGAGAATGTCATATCTATCAGCTCTAAGAAACTCAAAACAAGATATCCCAACAATCGATACCCATAAAAAATTGGTCGGCCAGCTGCTCGTTCCGCCCCGAGAAGGCATCTTGTTGGCGGCTCCAGAGACCTGTGATTTAGATTATGTTCTTAAGTACAAACTTTCAGGCTCTGTTTCCCAAAATCATACAACGATGTCATTCACCAATGGCGAGATTATGAGCGCCATTATAAAAGGGGACACAGAAAACGAGGTCAAAGAAAACCTGTCATCACTTAATCAATGGTTCAACGAGCAATCCGAATGGGAAAGTGAAATCAACTCTATAAAACCAGCAACGAGATAGAATTATCATGAAGTTAGCGATTATTGGAAGTGGTTATACTGGGACCTCACTCTTCTCAAGGCTCGAAACCATTTTCACCTCAAATCATTCGAGCATTAACATCGATATGTACGATAGAGCCAATGAAGTTGGTACAGGTCTAGCCTATCAGAAAGATATCAGCTCTAACATTTTGAATAGACCAGCAAAAGCCATGTACATGAATAACAAAAATGACTTTCTTCGTTGGGCAATGTCTTCGTATCCAAATAGTCTAGAAATAACCCCAGAGTCCTTCTTACAACGTTCTTTATTTGGTGACTTTTTAAAAGAAAAGTTGCTTGAGAATATTGAACGCTATAGAGCTTTAGGTTGCCGAATCACAACAATAGCTCTTCAAGTTGAAAATATTCGTAAGACTGAATCCGGTTGGTGCGTAGTCACAAAAAACAACAAAAAGGTTTATGATGCGGTCTTTCTCTGTACAGGAACTAGTGTGGAGGCTGACCCTTACCGACTTATAGGAACTCTAAGATACCTTTCTAATCCTTATCCAATTAACCGCTTGGGTTCATTGACAGGAAGAGTAGGAATATTAGGGAGTAGACTTACCGCTTATGATGTAGCTTTAGGACTTAATTATTCTAAGGTGACTCATGCGAAAATGCTTTCACGAGCCTCAGATAGACCTAGACCTGTAACCCGTTATCATGACATTGAACTTAAGTACCTCTCACCTGAAAGTACAGAAGCATTCATCAATTCAAGAGACACAATAACACTTGAATCAGTGCTCAATCTCATTAATAGAGAGTTACGCCATCAGGGAAGAGAACTAACCATATTTCAGCTAGCCTCCGCCGAGCACCTTGTAAACGGAGACCTAGTAACTAGTGTGCTAACAGCTGCTAACTACTCCTTGTCTCGGCTATGGCAAAACCTCTCCCGCAGTTCGAGAAGTAGATTAATGGGTACTTTCCAAACTCGCTGGGCAAATATGCGAGTCCCAGTCTCCCTGCAAAATCATGCTGCCATTGAGGCGCTTATAGAAAGAGGTAAGGTCTCGCACAGCAAGGGAATTACTAATGTATCATTTTACAATGGTCAATATTGTGTGGAGACAGATAAAGAAAATTACTTCTTTGATTTCATCATCAATGCTACAGGGATACGACGTTCACTCGATAGAAGTAATCCGGTACTTGATAGCCTGCTAAGTCGGAAACTAGCAAAAGAAAATCAATATGGAGGAATCAATGTTTGTCCATCAACTTGTTCTGTTCTTTCCGAAACTGGTGAAATTCAAATGGGCTTGTATGCTCTTGGTCAGATAACTTGTGGTGATTTTTACATGGTCAATAACATAGATGTGATTAATAACCAAATCTCCACTTTATTGTCATCTTTCAAGCTGAAAAAAGGGGAAACCAAAACATGTATCTAGCCTCATTCATAGCTTTGGTTGGCTCGCTCTTATTTACATATTTCGAGATACCACTAGGTGCAATGTTCGGTGCCCTGATTGCTCTTTTGTTAACGTCAAAAGCAGGGTTTACTCTAGCTCTTCCCAAAAGCACATTGACTGGAGTACAGTTAATCCTTGGTGCCACAGTGGGCTCAATAGTCCCTGTACAGACTCTTTCCAAGGGTTATCCGATATTACTTTTTGTGGGACTCGTCCTTTGTATGTCAGCACAAGTTCTCACCTCGTATCTCTGGCTTTCTAAGCGAGAGAAATGGTCAAAATATGAAAGCCTACTTGGGGCGGTCCCGGGAGCGATGGCCGCGGTTCTTGTCATTAATGAAAATCACAATTCACCTTCTAGTAAAGTAATTTTCACTCACACAGTTCGACTCATTTTCTTAATTATAGCTTCCGCTCTTCTTGTCTCAACGGACAACTCACCAGTTCCTGGGCCGGCTATTTCCTTAGACAACCTTTGGATACTTATACCACTTCTCCTCGCCTACTTTTCAGGTTTACTTCTCGATAAAATTGGTACTCCAGCACCGTATATGGTGACTGGGATGTTAGCAACTATGTTTGTGAACTCTGAGTTACCGTCATACAACTTTCTTGTCCCGACAGAGCTTGTTTTTATTGCAACATCCGCTCTAGGGGCATTAATTGGGATTCGTCTAAAAGATATAACCGTTGTAGATATCTTCTCTTATGCGCGAGCTGGAATTATTGCTACAACGTTAAGTCTTACAGTCACAGTTGTTTTTGCATATATATTCAGTAAGCTAATTGATAAGGAGTTCATAGTACTTTTGATGTCGTGGGTTCCGGGCAGTGTGGAGTCTATGACTGTCGCTGCCATTTATCTTGGGCTAGAGCCTGCATTAATAATGCTTAGTCATATCATTCGCATGATAATGCTTCATTCTATCCCTCTCGGCTTCAATATTTATAAGTATTTACGGAGATAATTATGAAATGGGACATTGGTGTTGGCTTAGTTTCATTAAAAAACCTCAGTTAAGACTGGTTTTTTGCTTTTTCCATTCCTAATAAGCTCTTTTCACTTAAATGCACTTAATTTACCTATTGAAAGAAATTCAATTGGAACTTCCGCTCTTCAACGGTATCCAGTCTGTACTTTGTAGTATTGAAGAGCGGAGCTACGCTGCTTCTATCTAAAAACATCAGCAACAATAAAGCTTGAGAAGTACAATATCCTCTCATCATTTTTTGCTTTAAACACATTATTCATCATCGGTAAATCTATCTAATTTCTATTTAGACCGTCAACCTCCCTCGGTAATCACACCACTCCCCAAAAATGAGCACTAAGGCGATCTTGTCCCAGAGCACGACACCCAGATCACGGTGTTTACAACACGTCTTTGGACATAAATGAGCTACAGCTTCCCCTAAATTAGCAATTTATAGATAACTAAAGGTATGGAAAGTCGCTTAACGTAGCGTCCAGTATTGATGGTGCAGATCATAGTATCTAAAACTTTGGAGATGGCCTGGGAGCAACGAGGATGTCCGAAGAACGTGATGTTCCATTCAGATCAAGGCTGCCAATATAGCAGCCGTAAATATCGCCAAAGACTTTGGCGATATCGTATAACTCAAAGCATGAGTCGTCGTGGTAATTGTTGGGACAACGCTCCCATAGAGCGGCTATTTAGAAGCTTGAAAACCGAGTGGATACCAGCAACAGGTTACCTGACACAAGCTCAAGCTAAGAAAGACATCAGCCATTACCTGATGAGTTACTATAATCGGCAACGGCCTCATCAAGCAAATGATGGGCTGTCGCCAGTAAATGCCGAAAATCGGCTTAAGTCAGTGTTCGGAATTTGTTGACCACTACAGTCGCCTCAATGACTAGGTACTGTATCACTCCCTTAAATGAGACCTCAACTTACTTAGCTCTACGACTGATTCAAGTGTAATGCGGACAATTTAACGGAACATGGGCAAGTCTAAATATCGCAATAAATCTAAAGGGTTATTCGCCATATAGCCATTAACTCAACTGGCCTCCACCTTTTTGGTCAGGGAGAGTGGAAAGTAAAAAAGCATGGCACTGACGGGAAGCGGCGAGTCTGGCGAAAGTTACATTTAGCGGTCGATACAGATACGCATGAAATCATTGCTGCTGAGTTAAGTCTATCGAATGTGAGCGACGGTGAGGTGCTACCTAACTTACTCAGACAATCAATGAGATATCTGGCGATGGAGCTTACGACACAAGGTCGTGCTATGACGCTATTCGTATCAAACGAGCCGTCCCACTAATCCCTCCGAGGGAAGGGGCCGCCTTCTGGGAACGCAGCCATCCTCGCAATCTAGCGGTCGGTTGTCAGAAGCTATACGGTTCAAATAAGTATTGGAAAATGAGGTATGGCTATCATAAACGCTCACTCTCAGAAACGGCGATGTTCCGTGTGAAGAAAGTGCTCGGAGGGACATTAAGCTTAAGAAATTACAACGCCCAAGTTGGCGAAACTTACGCCATGATCAAAGCGTTAAACAAGCTCACTGGGCTAGGTATGCCTAAAACGATAGTAATCGCCTAACAATTCCCCATATTAGGCGAGTTTATACCTGAACTCGAATTAGGAAACAAAGCCGAAATAAGCCTGAAATAGCTCCATGATTATATTCGAAGAACGACTAACTAATTACTAGTAACCAAAACTAATTCACCATCAAACCATGCTGAGGCAAAAGCTCGCGCAGAACGTACCAACGATGATAAGAAGCCGCTTGGTAGTAACCATAGATGGGGTGTGACATCGCTTCATGGCTGCAACCTGCACTCAATGCTTCAAAACCCTCATTCCAGTCTTGATACTGTGGGATAGCTTCTGCAATGTTAAATAATTCACTGTGCATCGCTTCGCTTTGCCATTTCAGAATTCGATCTTCACCCCTTGCTTGGTACTCAATTATCTCACGCACTTTGTGCTCGAGTTGCTGCCATGTCTGCTGCTGAGCTAAATCAGCCAATTGAGGCTGTGCATTTGCCAGTTCTGAGAACATTTGATGGGTCTTCTGGCAATAAAGCACAAAGGTTTCCACATTATCGCGCCAATCTGACGGAGAGCCATCCTCATACGTGAAGTGCCACTTTAAGTAAGGGCGGTCAGGAAAGGTAACAACACCACCATGACCTAACGCACCCGACAAATCTTGTGCTAACTGTGATTTGATATTTTGAACAAACGGAGTAAAACGATCAAAAAAGTTGTCTTTTTTACCGACAATATATTCATGCATCTCATCGCTAAGTTCTTTAAAATCAAATGACTCACTATTGACTCGATTCTTGCGCGAACTGACTCCCGAAAAGCCATAGTGGGCAAAGGTATCTGCGTAGACGTGCGCCATAATACCAATCAAGGGGAGGAAATAGGGCTTGTTTACTTGTGCTAAATGGTTGGCACACATTTCACGGGCAATCTCGCTATCTTGACGACAGATTAACTTCTCCGTAAATGACTCACCTTCGTTACCTGGCAAGAAGTGAAAAGGAACCCAAACCAAACGTTGGTCATTCGGGTTGATGTTACTAATGTCCGCCACATGGTGGGCTGTCGGCTCAACGCGACAAGCCGATGCATCATCAAATTCTATATCGTTTTCTTGCGCATTATCATCAACAAACTGCGCAGCGGTGGCGATCACTCTCGCCGCTTCAAGGTTAAGCCCAGCCGCGCGAGCCAGGCAATACGTTCCGTAGTAGTGCATATCGATTTGCATAATCAGCTCCTATTTAACCGCGTTTAAAATACGTTGCGTTAATTGCCATGCCTCATCACCTAATTCTCGAATGTTCGACTCCAATTTGGCTGCATTCATATTGGCAGCAGTTGCCGAATGTATTACGTCAATCAAACTAGAATAAAGATGATGTTCACGGATATTGGGCGACAGCAGGCTCTCGGTAAAATCCGTATTTTTAAGCAAGTCCGCTTCCCTATCAGCCAAGCTTGCATTCGCTTTGTTAACCGATTTCTTAATTAAAGTGCGCATACTCATTGCAGTTTCTCCAATTGTTCTTGAGTTTTACTATCGAGTTCACGAACCTTCTCTAAGCCGGTAACAGCCTGTTCTGATAACTCGCTAAGTTGTTGATTGATATTGTCACGAAGGCCATCCCACCCAGCACGTTCAAGTAGTTTATTTTGAACATCTTGCACTTCTCGAATGCTATTGAGATGGGCGGTAATCGTTTGGTTCCCTTGAATCAGAAAATTGAAACTAAGGTGTATATCAGCAATTAACTTCTGCTCCGCCTCTTCTAATGGCTGAATGAGCTCTCGTTTCTTTGCTTCAATTTCTTCTGATGCGGCTAATGCCCACTCGGTGATACTGCTCAGTTGAGAGAGTCGATCAGGCTGAGTGACGGTTTTAAACCCTCCCATCGACTCATCGTAGACAACCGTACCTTGCGCCATTTCGATTAATTGACCGGTTTGAATCCAATCTTCGAGCATGACTGGGACCCACTCTCGATACAGATAGTCTTCTCTTTGCTTTTTCAGCATCGAGACGTGCTGTCTTACCAAGGTGACATAAGCCTCTTCAACCTGGCTCATGTCTTGTTCCATTTGGTAAGACAGTTCGACAACCTCTTTAGGCACCGTCGCCGCGCAAGCAGATAGCAGTGTACATATTGTTAAAGTGGTCAGTTTTTTCACACTAGAACTCCTCTATTTGATCTCTCCAAGCGAATTACATATTCATTCGCTTGTTTTCAATCTTTACCAGTCAAGCGGCGTTTCGGCCTAAATCATCTTTGATGAAATCTGGTAAATCTTGAACACGAAGTGCATGTAAACGAGGAGCTATCTTTTTCTGGTCGTTGAGGAAATAAATCGCACAACTACCTTTTAGCAACTCACCTCCGCCGCAAATCACAAGGTAGTCATCAAACTCAGTACGTGCGGCATCAAGCACGGTGTAGCCAAGTTTTTCCATAGCAGTGCCGGTTGATTGTTGGTACTTAGCGACAATTTGGATGGTACGAATAGGCGTGTACAAAATGTAGTGAGCGTAATTATTCTTCTCACTAAAAATGCTTGGGTATTTGATATTAGATTGGTAGGTAAAATGGGCTTTAGTGTTACTTGCGGTAAACCCCATTTCTTGTAACGTACACGATATCTCGTTTAAAAGGTCTTTTCGGCACATGATTGTTCTTCCGTTTTGTGTTCACGACATTTGGGTAATGATGAGATTGAACCTTTCAATCTCATCTATGTTGTTTTGCTTCTTGATCATCGAGGTAGTGAACGCGTGTGAGAACACACGTCTTCCCAGACACCATTTCGGTAACGCTGATAAGCGCAAACTGGGACTACTTTAGGTCGAATACTCATTTGAGCTTCCTCCAAAAACAAGTTGAAGAGGGAATTCAGTTATTGAGGTGAACACATTAGAAAGGTATGATTGCGGGACAATTCAGAGCAATCGGTCTTTCTTATAGGGCTTGAAACCTCTTAGTGTTGGC
Source organism: Vibrio sp. 1F279 (assembly GCF_041439815.1). NCBI lineage: Bacteria > Pseudomonadati > Pseudomonadota > Gammaproteobacteria > Vibrionales > Vibrionaceae > Vibrio > Vibrio sp. 1F279. Next base: position 17,360 of record NZ_JBGOOU010000050.1, read on the forward strand.
CTTTTATTCCTATTGGCGTAGGAATAAATTTCACCTCACTGCAAAAAAGCACTTTTAGTTCTCACTGAAAGTGCTTTTTTATTTCTTCTTACGAACCATTACGCAAGTTATGGCTAGTTGACCATTTTTTTTCATTTTCCTACTCCTATCATTTTTCTGTTAAGTTCTTGTGGTGCAATGCTAATTAGCATTGTTCTTATTTATACTATGCCACACCAACAGGTCACAGATCAATCAAAAGGCATATTTTTTAATGTTTCGTTATTAATTTTTTAATGTGAAATAATTAATAACCGTTAGGTTGGTCGCAATAAAAACAACAATCTGTGCTAAATTAGTTATTAAATAAGTACGGCTTCAAATCAAGAGATATAATACAAATGTACAATATCAATGAATTAAAAGAAAAAATCGGAAACCAGTCTAGAGCAGAGCGGCTCGCGTTTATTGATTTTAAAGTTAGATTCAGTGGTAAAATACTAAGGTCTGAAATTGTCGAAGAGTTTGGCATTTCTGAACCATTAGCTACAAAAGATCTTTCAGAGTACAAACAGCTCACCAATGATAAAAATATCGTTCCAAAAACACACCAAATCCGATTAGACACATATCAACCCTTAGTTGAAATTGAAGCTCGCAAAGCTTTGGAAATGCACTTCGAAGGTTTCTGCCGCCATAAGTTACAACAAAAAGAATCTGCTATTTACAAAAGAGCGTGCGATTTAACTACGGAACTTGATGCTGAATCTATCGCTGTAATCACGCGGGCAATTACGGATAATAAACGAGTTCGAGGTGACTATATTTCAGCAAATAGTGATTATCGTGACGAACGTATCCTGGAACCTTCTACTGTGTTTTTTGATGGACTTAATTGGGTGTTTCGGGCCAAAGATATTAAAGATAATTCAACAGAATCTATCTTTAAGAGCTTTCACTTTTCACGATTTGAACGTATAGAACCGACAGAAGATACATCCGAATCGACGGTTAATGATGATAACGAATGGAATACACTAATACCCATTCAACTAGGTCTACATCCAGATTTAGACGAAAAGGGTAAACAAGCGATTAGAATCGAGTTTGGTATGGGTGATACTGATACTCTTGTTGTTGTTGAAAAATCAGTTTTTGCTTGGTCATTATTAGAACGCTGGTCTGTCGATTCAGGAACTGTACCAAGTGAAATTCCTCCGGAAGCAAGCAGATTTAAGTTCTATTTAAAAAATGCAGATATGTTGCAACATGTAAATAGTGTCAAACGTATGATGCATGAATACACAATAAAAACCGAGGGTTACATTAGAAAGTAACACTAACGCATGCAGTTAGCCCACCGCAGCACCATTAACTAGTAAGTGATTACGCTAGTTAAACATATTGCAAACACTGCGCTCAAATTCTCAACGAACGGGCTCAGAATTGAGTAACCAGCGCAGTCAAAGTAAACTTAACACGTGTAATGAATCAACGATTTGCATTTAAAAACCGAATGGTAATATTTTGTCCAAAATCTAGCTAACCCTGAAACCGGTTAACCGTCGTGCGATAGCTGCTCGCTTTAACTGGTTTCAATCCCTGCTTAACTCTTGATTGATTGAGCGTTTCTACAAGCTTCAAGAAATCGTTATATGCTTGCGTGTAATTCACTCTGATTTGCTTTAATGAATGTTCCCTTACTACGCGTTGTAAGAGCTTTTCGACTTCATCATCAATATAATGGCTTCGATTGCTCTTGAGTGCATGAGCAGGTTTCAACGCTTTCTTTTGCCAACCTGATTTAACGTACACACTGACCCACTCTGCTAATGTTCGCCAACTCGGTGAATTGGTATCTTCAATGCTTGCTGAGAATGCAGCAAGCCAAGGCTCAAGTCGCTTTTGAGTATACGCCGGAACATCTGAGTCCAATACCCCCCTCACATACGCATAGCGTCTTTCCATTGCTTTCTCGTATTCCAATTCTCGCTTTGCTTTTTGGGGCTTTCCTTCTGGATCTTCGTCTTTTTGCCTACGGGATTAACAAAAACGGTTTCAGGTAGAGTACCTTTAGATATGGTGGCGGCAGCATTACGAAACAAGAAACTGATTGCACTAGTCAGACTGGACGTTACAACTTTGCTCTTACACATAATGCTACCCATAATTGACACCTTATAGTTTTTAGACATCACATGAATTGTATTTGGGGAAATTCAAGTTGTTTAAAAACGCTAACATGTTGCTGAAACCAATAACGGGGCAAAAATTTTTTAGAAAAAACTATTAGACAATAAGCTGGTAAGTATCTTTTCTCATATTGATTTTGTACCCCCTCTGTCCAAAACACGACGATTTTCGTCAACTTCTATTCAGATATCATTCACAAAGTCTTCTAGCATGAACTTTTCTCATCAAAGAAAGGACAAATTAACAATGTTAGAAATGCCGTCAGAAAAATACCGAGCAGCTCCTGTTATCAGCTTTCCACAGCGAACCTGGCCATCAAAGATATTAGACAAAGCCCCTCGCTGGCTCTCAACCGATTTACGAGATGGTAATCAGTCTTTATCTAACCCAATGAATATTGATAAAAAACTGAAGCTCTTTAACCATTTAGTTGAATGTGGATTCAAGGAGATTGAGGTAGCATTTCCATCAGCATCGCAAACGGATTTTGACTTTGTTCGATGTCTGATTGAGAACGAGTTAATTCCAGGTGATGTTACTGTTCAGGTGATTACGCAATCCAGATCGGACTTGATTGAGCGAACTATTGATTCTCTAACGGGGGCGTCTAAGGCCATAGTCCATTTGTACAATGCTACAGCTCCGTCTTTTAGAGATATTGTTTTTTCTCAGGATAAAAAGTCTACTCTAGAACTTGCTGTAAATGGGGCTAAACAGATTAAAGCCTTGTGTAAAAAACGTCCTGAAACTGTATGGACTCTTGAGTATTCGCCAGAGACATTCAATTTTACGGAACCCGAGTTTGCGCTTGAAATCTGTGAAGCAGTAGCGTCCGTGTGGCAACCAAGTAAAACATGCCAGCTCATCATTAACCTGCCAACAACGGTTGAACGCAACACTCCTAACGTTTTTGCAGACCAGATAGAACACTTCATAAATTCATTTAGTTCATTAGAGCACATCACTATCAGTGTTCACCCTCATAACGATCGAGGCACAGGTGTGGCTAGTGCTGAACTCGCCATGCTAGCAGGAGCGACTCGGGTCGAAGGTTGTTTATTCGGGAACGGTGAACGTACAGGCAATGTTGACTTGGTCACACTCGCACTAAACCTTTATTCACAAGGCATTGATCCTAAATTGCGCTTTTCTGACATTCGGCATATGGTTGAACTCGTCGAGCAGTGTAACAAAATCCCTGTCCACCCTCGTCATCCATATGCTGGAAGGCTCGTTTTTACCGCCTTTTCGGGATCTCATCAAGATGCCATTAAAAAAGGATTTTCTTCGCATAGCTCTAAATTGAAGAGCTTCTGGGCTATCCCTTACTTGCCGATAGACCCTATGGATTTGGGGTGTAACTATGAAGAAGTGATTCGTGTAAATAGTCAGTCAGGTAAGAGTGGTGCTGCATGGTTACTCCAAGAAAACCACGGATTGTTACTGCCTAAAATGCTCCAAGCCGATTTGAGTAAGAAAGTGAAAAGTCATACGGATAGATCGGGATGTGAAATTAATCTTTCGGAACTATGGAAACTATTCAGACAGTCTTATGGTCTAGTGCATAACCCGACCATAAGCTTGCAGAGCTATCACAGCCAAACAACAGAGATTGGCCAAAAAATTGAAGCCAAAATTCATCACAACAATAAAACGATAAGATGTGTTGGTTCTGGGAATGGTCTAATGTCTGCGTTGCTGAGAGGGTTAATGGAACAATATTGTTTGCAGGTGAATATCGTTGACTATCACGAGCATACACTCGGTTCACGAACCCAAAGCAAAGCGGCCTGTTATGTGCAGCTACAGTCGACGATTTCTAATGTGAGCGTTTTTGGTGTCGCAATTGAAGAAGATGCAACAAAAGCTTCTCTACAAGCACTGCTGAATGCCTACTCTAATTTACTACAGACTAACTTAGCGCTTTAATCGTGTTCTAATGGATTAACCATCGGACAATATTCCCTCGGAGACAGCCCTGTTCGACTTTTAAACATCGCGCTAAATGCACTAGGGCTGTCATATCCAATCGCCAGTGCAGTATCTAACACACTACACCCACTGGCTAAAAGTTCAGACGCATGTAGTAATCGCTTCTGACGTAGCCATTCTGTGAACGTAAGACCTAGCTCTTGCTGAAATCGTCGAGAAACAGTTCTTTCACTTTGGCCCAAATACTTGGCAGAGTCTGAAGCTGTCCATGGGTGTGACAGACGCTCAGATACGTTTTTACAGAGCATAATCAATGCATCTGTTCTTGGATTAGGGAGGTAAAAACCAATAGGGTTTAGCAAACGTAATTCATCAAGTATCAGTTCAAATATTCGCTCTTCTCGCGTTCCCGCTATCCGAATATCAGGTAGAGATACGGCCTCAACAATTAAACTGGTCAGCAACGACGAAACTTTCGATAGCATACAGGTATTGGGAAGGTCAGCTCTGGCCATAGGAGCAACAAAAAGCGTACGAACTCGAACGTCCCCCGTGATTCTAAGGCTATGTGAGATACCAGCAGGTACCCATAGCCCTTGATTCGTTGTCACAACCCACGACTCTGATTGTGTATCCACTCGAATAACACCGTTTAAAGCATGTAAAAACTGAGCACACTGATGAGTATGAGTAGGCTCTACATCCCCATGAGAATAATTGTGTGCATATGCCAGTATCGGAGGGGCCAACGTTTCGTCGCAAAACTTCATAAATACTCGAGTAAATACTTATACCGAATGAAAAAATAATGTAACGAATTTATCCAGAATTCTCCAGAAGAAAGATAAGCTCTGTTTCCCTACTGAATAGTTTAGCCAGTAGATATATGCCTACACCTATAGCACTCAGATACAGCTAAACATTAGGTAAATTTGGGCAAACGTCGATACTCAGTAATTTCGTGAGTGAAGGGTCTGAATTGAAATGGGGCAGATCTGAGCTAGCTGGCACTTTTTGAGAAAAGTGCCACGAGTAAAACTTCAGGTCTATGAAGCCTCTGGACAAAAGCTTCTTGGCTGAAATGACTTAGTTGCATCAAGATCAGGTATGAAAAAGTATCTTGAAACCATAGTCTCTTGTTATCTTTCCCGCGCACACATGTTACATAAACTAAGCCATGCATACTTTACCTTTGCTTTTGCTTTTAGTTTCGACTCAGTATTGAACATGACCTCCATACCCATTACTTTGGTTTTTCCTGTCATGTTCACAGTCAAAATATCTTTGCATACTTGCCTGTGATATCCATGAGAAGTTTGAGCGGAAAACAAAAGTTTGGATATATCCTCGGTAATAACACCACCTTTAATCCAAATGTCAGTATGCCCGTTAGCAGCAAACTCCCACACTTCATTTTTCGAGAATACTCGATCAGATTCCGATAATGCTTCCCGGTATTCAGGTGGTTGACCATTCTCTTTTTCTACCATGTACGATAACTTTTTATAACATGATATTGAGCTGATGGTTACTGGATAAGATTTTCGATTTCGTACAACAATAATATAGTCACTATGTGATTGTCTTTTATGAACGACTACACGCTCAATTCTCAATGAAGGCTGTGCATTTTTATACCAACTAATCAATACAGTCAGTATTGCGACAAAAGCTGCCGTAGAGCTTAAAGCATCTACTATATATTTATAATTTTCCATTATTCCACCAAGGAAATGCTAACTTCCTGTTAAGGGGTGAGCAACGCAATACCGAAGCCGCCGCATACCACCTTAACCACTAAAAACAACGCATAGTGAAAATGCCACGCGTTGCGAATCCCTCTTGAACAGTTTGTTGAACTCTTTTTTAGTCACAAATTGCTTAAACCTTTATGCTCTTTTCTAAGACTGTTAACCATTAAATCAAAAACCTCGGGTATTTCAGTGACCTCAATATATGGCGCGATATAGGTTGTCGAGCGACTACCCAAAGCAAACTTAGATACTTTTTCAGAAAAACGTATATGACTATAAAAAATCTCAAAGTAAAACCCTAAAAGTATCATGCTGATGGAGCTATAAAATTGCCCTCTAACTTCATATTTCCTAGGGAATGGTGAAACAACAAAATTTCTGAGATGACTTTCGTCACCCCCCCCCATCTGTTGTATCAATCAATCTCTGCACAATGACAGTACATGAATTCTTTGAAACATTATCCTGCCTAACCAAACTAGATCGAATTAGCTCTAAAAAACGTGGGGCAACTTGAATTGTTTTATAGTTTTCATGCTCTGAAACAGCACCCCGCCAGAAGATAGACAACACGAAGCTTTTAAATCTTAGAGAGTCGATATCGGAAAAATGGACGCCGTCCTCATGTCGAATAACTTTTCCAACCTTTCCTCTTAATAAGTTCAAACCATATTGATCATAGGTAATGTTTAACTTTACCTCACATCCACTACACAACTGGTCAGTAGCCCAACTGTCCTGGGACTTTCTATTGGTCACCAGAAGAAAGTTCGATAGCCTGACCATTCCCTTGTTTAAATAAAGATCTAAATACTGAATCAGGTATTGCATGTGAATTACATAACTCAGACTTACAAAGGCACAGCTGACACTTTTTCAATGAATACCTCCTGAGTGCTAAAAGCTATATTAGACAGAATAATTCTGTACTTAAATATAGAATTATTCTGTCTAGTATCTTAATGACGTAAACGATACATATTTTTTAATATAAATAACAATGATTTAAGTTCTTCAGTTCTGTACCTGCACATGATAGCTTCATGCGCTTTAAACACACTTTGGGGCACTTTTGAGTTTGAAAGTGCCACCTGTAACGATTCTGGATAGAGGTACATTAGGTTTTTACTTAACTTAGCAACACATGAATCAACTATGGTATTGCTAGGCAATTTTTCCGTGTTTGATTATTACACAAACCTGAAAAGCGGTTAAAATTGCTCAAAGCACATATTTGTCTACTTTGAAACTGGGAATATTTCACTAAATTGCCTAAGCAGCTCAACCACATCAGTCGTTACACCGGTTATCCATTGTTCCCTAAATACTGGATTACCAAGCTTTGCTGTGTTTCCTTCACGGAAATTTTTAAAATTCATCTTATCGAAGCTGTATTTCCACGCTAACCACCATTCATCATCATCGTTAGCCCCGAGCAAAGCCTCAAGTTTATTTTTTAGGTCTGGTTCCTTGCTCAGTAACTCATCTCTAAACAAACCACGTTGGTTGTTCTTACAGACAGTAAATCCGTAGTAGAAACAATGGTCAACTTCTAAATACAGATGAATACTATACTCACCAAAGGTCAAAACTTTATACTGCAATCCATAATAGTTACTGCGCTTATAAGTTTGATAAAAATTCTGACAGACATCCATACTGATTTCTTCAAACTTGTAATTCACAAAGCTAAAGTCATAACCGACTCTTTCAAGAGACGATTGCAATTCAACCCATATCGTTTTTTGCAACTCAGCTTTGACGTCCGTGATTACCTCTTCAATTGTGAGCGCCTGTTTAAAATTATCGCCTTCCAAAAGTAAGTTTTTTATCTCCACCTTCTGATCCTCATTAAGTGTCTGCCCTGTGAGTTTTTCAATCAATTTTCGATACTGAATTATCGTTTCCCGAAGTGACGGGTAGTCATAAACCTCGCATGCGCAAGATGTTAACCATTGTTTGATATCTGTTTTATATGAGATGCAGTAAACTTCTTCACAACTGAGAGAACCGAGGCTTTTTCCTGAAGGGGTGTTGCCAAAAAGTGTAAGATAACAAAGGTGTTTTGTTTTTGAGCCGTGGTAATCACTTAGCGCATCTTTGTAACGCTGTAACTGTTTGGGCTGATCTTCAGCATAAATTTTATTCTCGATAACAATGACATCATGTTCACCAATAAGTAGTATATCGACTCTGCCGTGCTTTCCCATATAGCACTCTATCTCTAGTGAGAACGGGCCTTTATATCGTAGATTTTCATCTTGTAGTTGCTGTAAAAGAATCTGTTGAAACACCTCCCCTTGGTTATGAGATCCTTCAGGATTCAGCAGTTCACCAATAAAACGTGAATGCAAAGCTACTTCATCAGATTCATTACGCAAGATAGAAAAAATATTAAAGTCACTCTCTGTCACTTCCTGCAATTTTTCATACTTAAGATTGATTAAGGAAATTTCTTTTAACAGCTTATCTATCATTTAGTACCCTAGCCTTATGCATAAATTATTTCTCGTTATAATCGGCCATTTCAACCTTCATAGTAATTAAATAATTTCCAACTTAAACGCTTTTTTCAGCGCGAAACCATACTTATCTGCTCTTTTCTTGTCATAAGTAAAAGGGCTCTTCTCCGCTTAGATGAGTCTATAAATTAACAATAAAATCAATAAAATCAATAAAATCAATAAAGCATTGATTTATAATTACTTCCTGTCTTATATCTTAGTG
>NZ_JBGOOU010000051.1:0-24513 GCF_041439815.1 Vibrio sp. 1F279
GCTTTCTTCTTAATTTCATTAAATGGTCACGGTTCTTATTCAGCCGCTTAAGCTTACTGCTTTACAAAATGAATGGCCCCTTGAATACTAAGATTAGCGTTTCGATTTATCAGCGTCAGAGGGTAATTCAAACTCAAGGAACATAAATTAGTATTACTTCGAGGTGTTTCTCTTCTTACGCTGTTAGCCTAGAAAAACACATGGGTTACTAGAAGAGAAAAGGACGGATATGACACTTCCTATTTTTCACTCAAACAACGGAAGGTGGAGTGTCGGTGGGTGTGGCTCAGTATGTTCCAGAACTAAATGCGGCAGTCGGTTACTTGCAAAACAACCGTAACATGAACATGAAAATCGCAATTTCAGTTAAACCACAGAACCCTACAGTGCATTTGGTGATTGGGCACAAGAGTAATGTAGAGAAAGAATATCCACTGTATCGGATCTCACAGACCTTTGTACTACTCATCTAATGAACAGTTAGGAGCGTTATATGTTGTTGTCTTGGTTTAGCGACGACTACCAAGACCATAACCGATTAATACCATCCAATCGAATAACAAGGGAGATTCAGCCCTGTATCGTTGTAATGACTAAACAAGAGGATTACATGAAAAAAGCACTTTTACTAATAGCTTTATTGGCAAGCCCTACGCTCGCATCTCAATTGACAGAAGTATTTACCGATAAATCTGATTGTTCGGTTAAACAAGTAGGTTATGTGCTAAAAGACAATCCAGTTGTTTTTTCTGGCGAACATTGGCGCGGAAAATTTTTCTCCGGATGTAATGCTTTTATCCCCAAGAAAGAGTTCGATAAGGATTTCTCTATTTGCTATCTAACAGGTGTAAGTGTTAAAGCAATAGGTAGCTGTAGGTTTGGCGAGAATACTAATGATGACGGTGTTAAAGGCTACATATTTGAATTTGATGATCAGGGTTCTACATCTTGTAGATTTACATGTGTGAAGCTGTAATGGGGAAAATAGATGCTTCAATCACACCAAAAAATGCAATGTTTGATGTCCCTTATTTTATCTTTGTTCGGCTTTGGAATTGCGCTGACCATGATAGTTTTAGACGTCAACACAGCAGCGAGAATAGCAGGTGTAATAGCGGCTTTCTTTAGTGGTTGGGGCTATACCTCTGCTTTGATTCATTATTAGGCTACTTAAGGCTTAATGTGGGATTACTTCGCAGTGTTAAGGATCTGTTTAATTCCATTCGGTGCATAATTGCAGTCGTTAACTATCGCATTATGCGTGAAGACACCAACTAGAGGGAAAGTTGTCGCATGAAAACAAGTCAGATTTTGGAATTGCTAAGAAAGGCATCACCAACATTACAAGTCAAGATTCAATATAAAAAGTATGGTGCACTACCAATTGGTAAAGTCTACCATGAACCGCCAAGAACCTTCCTCCAAGAAGCAAAAGAGGAAGGGGTATACTCTAATGTTAAAGGGCTATTAGAGCGTCTTGAAAGCATTGATGCCACTGTTCCTTTTGATGCGGATTTAATTTCTGGTGATGATTGGAATTTCCAAGAAGTACAAAGTGTGCTTGAAAGCGAAGGAAAAGTCCTTATTCAAATTTCAGATCCAGTTTTTGATTAAGGGGAAAAATATTATCCACGCCGAGGCTCTGACAGAGAAGATCACCATGGACTTTCAGGTTGTGGATGAGCTTTGTCTGAAGTATTTTCAGAAGTCGATATCGTCATTTCTCCCAAGGAACAACACAACATTGGCAGATGAATCGTAACTTTTTATCGCCTCAATATACAACAAAGCTTAAAGATCTTTCTCAGATCATGTGTTGAGTTATTTATTTCAGATTTGTGTGTGGTCAACTTTCGTGAGGTACGAGCGAATAGTTGTCCATCGCCCAAATCAGACACAGGAACGCCAAAAGCGTTCCCCGTCAGTCATTTAGTATAAAGGATTCGGATAGTTATCCACTTATCCACAGGCCTAATTATCCTAATATGAACCTAATATGAACCTAATAGATCCAAATTGATCCTTGATCGCCTCAAAGCTTTGTCAGTATTGGCTTTATGCATGATCAGGGTGTAGCCTAAACCGTGATAGGTGTATCATAAACTGCATCGGGTGTAGCATGAACTGTAGACGGTGTATCATAGACTGTGTATGGTGTAGCATGAACTGCAAATTATGTTAGTAACTAAATTTGGATATTATCTATGGAAAACAAACTCTTATCGGTGATTAGTGATGGTCTGGTAATATCTGATACACATACTATCCAGCCCAATATATTAATCCGTACAGCCTTATTTACGCCTATTGCTAAGAACAGTAATAAAAGTGATGATCTTACTGTTGTAAAGCATAATGTAAGCGACGAGTTCAGAGATATATCCCTGTACAAACGTGAAGGATACGAATACGCATCTCTCAAAGGTGAAAGACTCAATGTACGAACAGACTTCAAAGTTTGGTGTGGGGTTGTCTTTGCTTTTTCAAAGTATGGTTATGATTCCGACAGAATAACAATGAAGCTCTCTGAATTTACAAAGTTTTGTGGATTCAGTACGCAGATGTTAAACACGAAGTTTCGTAAGCGTATCAAAGAGTCACTAGAGCGTATTCAGAGTCAAAAGATAAGTATGGCTACGAAAGATGGCTCTAAAGCGACATCAACCTCGTTGCTTAAGAAATTTGTTTATAATATGGATACCGATATTATCATCCTGGAAGGAGATCCTGACCTGTGGGAGCTGTATCGTATTGATCGTCAAATCTTAATTAGTATGCGCACCCTTTCGTCTATCCCAAGAGCTGAAACAGCCCAATGCTTATATTTGTTTTTTGCTTGCCTACCCGAAGACCCTTTCCCTGTATCTTTAAGTCGCATGAGAGATCGTCTTGCTTTGAATATGAGCAATAAGGAGGCTAATAGATCGATTAAATCGGCAATTAAGAGACTAGAATCAATTGGTTACTTACATGGGCAGGAAACGACGTGGCATGGTGAATGGGCTTATAAAATCACCAAGCGAAATAAAGCTTTACCCGAAATAAAGTAGCCAGCTTCCAATTGCCAATTACTATTGTGGTGTAACCATAACTGCACGTTTGGGATCGCTATGTCAGGTGTATCCATTACTGTAGTTTTGGGTTGGAAAATCGTATAACGCATACTGTGCACAAGCAATCTTCTTAAATGGTGTATCCAAAACTGCTTCTTTCCGCTTTCATTCTTCTAAAGGTGTAGCCATTACTGTGTTTTCTGTCTATATATTATAGAAAGGTGTAGCCTCAACTGTATTTAGTGCTATACAACTCATTGTTTCTACCTCTTGGTGTAGTGCAAACTGCATTTTATTTTTGTAGTGATTTACTTTTTAATTTTAAGTTATTGAAATTATTTAGTTAAAATATCGCTGCCTTATTTGTGAATATAGCTATTACACTAGGCGTAACAAAGACTGCTATAGTTATTTACGCTTCAAAAAGCCATTTTAAGCACTACTTGGGTGTAGCGCAGACTGTTTCTAATTCTTAAGTCATTAAAAATAGTGGTGTAGCCTAACCTGCTAATGTTAATGCTTTCCTATCTGTAAGCCGCAGCTAAGCCTAAAAAATATTCAAGAAGCCTTATTCATATCAGATCAATATTTTGGCTCGTTGGAATGTAAAGGTAACGATGAAAGTTAGGTTATATCGATTACACCTACCGCTTTCTTTATTGATCAAAAATATTTGTTGTGTCGATCGCTGGTAAACTTTTGGCAAAACTTACCAATGATTAAGCGAAAGTTTACCACCATTATATCTAGGGCTTTTACGCACACCGGTTACACCGCATCTGTGCTTTGCCTGTTTTCCCCTAACTTTTGCACTGTGGCCAACATAGTCAAATCTGTCTATTCTACTTCCATCATTGCGGCCAACACTGCCAGTCTTTCTTTTGGATCTAATGCTTGGTAGTTTTTAGCCCATCGTTGGGCTTTCAGCGTTGCAAAAACATGTTGCGAAACCAAAATGAATGGCAATAGGTAAATGCAATCAGGGAACTTTTGCTTAGCGTAGGATAATTTACTAATTCCCTCTCTACCCCACCTTCAATGATCACGGGTAGAGCAAAACTGGCTAAAAGAACAGATGAGGGCTAAAATGTCTTTACCAAGATTGTAGCGTGAAGCGCAACGCGCTATAGTATCTACATGATAAAATCATTTAAGCATACTGGTCTGGAAAAGTTCTTTGTTAAAGGGACTGCTGCGGGTATCCAAGCCAAACATATCAAAAAGCTAAGGTTACAGTTAGCTGTAATCAATACCGCAAGTGTTATCGCTGATATCAATAAACCTGGCTGGAGACTACATCAGCTAAACCCAAAGAAAGATGATATTTGGGCTATTGATGTTAACGGCAACTGGCGCGTTACGTTTCAGTTTAGAAATGGAAACGCTTTTATACTCGACTATAGGGACTATCACTAATGATTATGCACAACCCTCCACATCCGGGCGAACTAATCCACGATGTGTACCTTGAACCGTTTAACCTTAGTTCTAGAGCCGTAGCCAAGAACTTGGGTGTAAGTCCATCTACTTTCAACCGCATCGTGAAAGGCCAAAGCTCTATCAGCCCTGAGATGGCACTAAAGCTACAGGTTGTACTGGGCGGAACTCCTGAGAGTTGGTTAGCGATGCAACACCAGTATGATTTATGGAAAGCAAAGCAGACTATTAACCTCAAGGCTGTTAAAACTATAGATTTTGACCAGCTAGCTTTGGCTTAGTCAGATTAGCAAGTGATCATTGGGCTCTGAGCTGCGCTAGAGAAGATATTGCAGAGGCTCGTAGAGTTATAAACATTTTTTTAATCCTAACTACTCCCCCGAATGATCGCTCCAGTCAGACTGGACACTGAACTTAAGTGAATTTTCCATACTTGATTCATTTGCAATAATTGAATTAGTGCGCACCCAAACACAAACCAACCTTTTTGCTAGAGCCCTTAATCATTGTTGCAATGGTTAGGGGCTCTTTTAATAAGTGTCCATTAAGGTTTGAATATGCGTATAGAAATGAAAGTTCAAGGTAAGGAATCTTAATGTTTAATGCGAGACCATCTAGATGGAAAATTTGTTCGGGCCTAACTACTTAGTCAACAAAATAACTTGACACTTCTGCTGTATCGTTTAGTATCAGAGTTAACAACTAATCCTATAGGGTGGCGAGGCTTGACCCCATCTCGTAGGAAGAAAAAGCCGACTTTATGTCGGTTTTTTCGTATCTGAAGGATCGATAAGTACATTGAATACGCGAGTCTACATTGACGGTTACAACCTTTACTACGGATGTTTAAAGAAAAGCCCGTACAAATGGCTAGATTTAAAAGCCTTGTTTGAAAGTCAAATTTTGCCTAGCGTTTATCATGAAAACTCTACGCCTCAACTACTTAATCAGGGAATTAAATTCTTTACAGCAAAAATTGTAGAGAAAGCAGCTCTAGATACCAACTCTACTAAAGACCAAGAAACTTACCATAATGCTCTGCAAAAGCATTTGGGAGATGACTTGTGCTTATATGAGGGGTACTACGCAGTTAACAAAGTTCATGTTTACCAAGTTCAGGGAAATACCCTTCCACGAGACTGTGATAGAGTTGAAATCTGGAAGCTGGAGGAAAAACAGAGTGATGTAAACCTTGCTACTGAAGCTTTATTTGATGTGGTAACACAGCAAGACTTAGAACAAATTGTTTATGTTAGCAACGATACTGATATTGCTGCATCAATGATAAAGGTTCGTGAGTACAATAAAATTCGTGTAATTCAAGGCTGGAGCCAGGTAAGAATCGGTCTTGTTATTCCAACAAAACCTGCCACTGACCCCGATGATGAAGAGACTCGAAGAGCAAACAAAACTTTGTCAGAGCTAGCTGATTGGACTGTTAAACACATTACCAAAGAGTGGTTAGAAAAGTCCCAACTTCCTCATAAAGTTCCTAATGGCCGTAGACCTGCGACTATCCCTACCTCTTGGCATCCTGAATCAGAAATGTTTGCTCTTGTGATGGAAGAACTTGGTAAGGTTCATAGCCTTAGTGAGTCATGGCAATGGTTGGCGACTACTAAACCAAATATAGATGGCTTAATTGACTTAACATTGGTCACACCACTTGATGCTCTGCGCACAACAGAAGGGGCTATAGGGGTTTATGATCATGCTAAGGCTTATGTTGAGTACAAAATTAATAAGCAAAACTAATCTGGGCTAGCCATATTGATCTTCACCATCAAAACTGGCCACCAAGTTAAGCCTCTTTCCATACTTTTATTTATTCATTGCTACAATGATTAAAGATTGAGCCTCCTAATCATTTAAGTGATTGTCCATTAAGGTGTAACTTTATGGACATTACTCACAATCATCTAATAACTGTTCAGTTAGTCTTTATAATTTAAAGTGAACATGTACACTTGTGTATCAATATCTTTAAGTTCACTTTTAGGCCATTTTATGAAAATTGGTTATGCTCGTGTTAGCACCCAAGACCAAACGCTCGATGTTCAACTTGAACAACTTAAACGTCTTGGTTGTGAAAAAATTTACCAAGAGCAAGCGAGCGGTAAATCTTCTGATAGAAAACAGCTTAACCTGTTGCTGGATTTTGCAAGGGAGGGAGATGTTATTCATGTTACCAAAGTCGACCGCATTGCTCGAAATACCATTGATGCTTTGCAAATTGCCGATCAACTAGCGCAAAAGAAAGCGGGTTTGGTGTTTCATGATTTGGGGGATTTAGATATCAATAGCGATGTAGGTCGAGTTATTTATACGACCATATCGGCGTTTGCTGAAATGGAAAGAAAACGAATATTACAGCGTTGTAATGAAGGCAGAGAGCGTGCTCGCTCTGAAGGAAGGCATCTTGGCCGATTTCCTAATAAGACGCTTCATACACGTATTCAAGAGCTTGCAGGCCAAGGAATGAACAAGCATGCGATCAGTAAAGAGTTAGAGTGCAGTAGGACTACGGTCTATAAGGTTCTAGGAAAAAATATCTCTCTTTAGAATCGCGAACAAAGCTGTTCTTTAAATGAGTAAAGAGCTGACTGACGTTGCTTCGCTCTGTCGGCTTCATACTGACTCTACATGCAAGCATATAGCAGCCAGCACGAACCTATCCCTTGATGAAATAAACAAATTTTCAGAATTTTAATTTAATTATTGTTGCAATGATTAAGAGGCAGAGAGAATGAAAAGAGCAAGAATGAGCCAGGTTCAAAAAGAGGTCTTAAGATGTTTGGCCAAGGCGTTCATTAAAGGAGTAAAAGAAGGTAAGTCAACCGTCATCAACCTGGCCGTCAATCAAGTGCTTGGGAGAGATATTCACCCGAACAACTTCCGAGTTTCATGTAAAGCTCTTGAAGAGTGTGGACTGGTTATGCGCAAAAAAGTGGATCTAGATTGGTACATCAATATAACGCCAAAGGGGTTTGATAAGGTACTCACTTGGCTTGATTAAACGATGCTTCTGAAACTCATTTTTGGACGTGCGACATGAGGTCGTATGCAGCGCTGTCCATCGCGTTAAGAATGGACCATCTGTATCACCAGATGAGCCTAGGAGACTGAATTAAGTAGCGGCTCTGACAATGTAACGAAGACAAGAAACTATCTTGTCGGGAGCTAAATCGCGAGAGAAGGCTCCTCCTGATAACCACATAAATCGGGTGAGTGCTAGGCAGGTAGTATGGTGAACACACGTGAATCCGTTCAAGGTGCGTTATATTACGAAGCAGCGGAAGTGGTTTATACGCTGTAGCCAAAAGGCACTAAGAGTAGGAAAGAGATTGTCCAATGCTCTTTCGTGATCAACACGCTCTTCGCACCATAGCGGGCACCTAACCTACCATCGCGCTGCATACGGAACATGGTAAGCCTGTATCACTCCCTCTGGGAAAGCCTGTGTGGCCGATAGTGATGCAGGTATAGGAGGTTGGAAAAAGCTAAGGCTGCATTGTAACGATGTAGATACAGACTTGTGTCTGGTCACGAAAGTGAGCCCACTTCCAACTGGTCTCTCGTTGCGAGAGAGTTTGAAGAACTTTATTAAGGAAGAAAAGCAAATGATGATTTCGAATGAGATTAGTGCATCTTCTGACAGTGCACAGTGGCAATCCATTAACTGGAAGGCCGTAGAGGCGAACGTCTTAAAGCTTCAAATGCGTATCGCAAAGGCAACTAGAGACGGTAAACACGGCAAAGCTAAAGCATTGCAGTGGATACTGACTCATTCTCGCTCAGCAGAACTTCTTGCTGTTAAGCGGGTTTCTCAAAATAAAGGCAGTAAACGCCTGGAATAGACGGCGTTGTCTGGAACACAGACGCGCGTCGTATGAAAGCAGTAAATCAACTGAGTCGGAAAGCTTATCAAGCTAAACCACTCAAGCGTATCTACATCCCCAAAAAGAACGGTAAGCTCAGGCCTCTGGGTATTCCATGCATGATTGATAGAGCCCAACAAGCTCTCCATCTTCTAGCATTAGAACCTGTGTCCGAAACGCTTGCCGACCCTAATAGTTATGGTTTTAGACCAAATCGCAGCACGGCTGACGCAATCGGCCAGTGTTTCATCTGTTTGAGTCAGAAACGGTCAGCACAATGGGTTCTTGAAGGGGACATCAAAGCCTGTTTCGACAAAATTGGGCATCAATGGCTGATGGATAATGTTGCTGTTGATAAACGTATGTTGAAGCAATGGCTAAAGTCTGGCTTTGTAGACAAAGGGCTGTTTTACGACACCGACGAAGGCACGCCTCAAGGCGGAATTATATCCCCCACCTTGATGTTGATGACGTTATCGGGTCTCGAACAGCGCATTAAATCTACCGCGCTTAAGAAAGGCGCAAGAGCTAACTTTATTGGATATGCCGACGATTTCGTCGTCACCTGCGCTTCAAAGGAAGTGTTGGAGAACGATATCAAACCACTGATTGCTGACTTCTTAGCGGTACGAGGCTTAACGTTATCCGAAGAGAAAACGCACATTACTCACATCAACGACGGTTTTGACTTCCTTGGGTTCAACCATAGGAAGTACAAAGGAAAACTGCTCATCAAACCGAGCAAGGCCAATACGTTGACGTTCCTAAGTAACTTGCGCGGACTCATCAAAAAGCACGTTACCCTACCGGTGAACGACCTTATCAAACTGATTAACCCAAAGCTTAGAGGGTGGTCGAACTATTATCGCCACTGCGTAGCTAAGCAGGTATTCAGTTATGTCGGTCACAAACTATTTCAAGCGTTATGGCATTGGGCTAAAAGGCGACATCCAACAAAATCTAAAACTTGGATCGCCTTGAAATACTTCATCAACCGAAAAGGCCAATGGCAGTTTCACGGTTGGCAGAAGATAAAGGATATGGATTGCCAGTTTAATCTTTTCCAAATAGCTAAAGTGCCGATAGAAAGACATGTGAAGATCCGAAGCGCAGTGACACCTTTCGACCCTCAATACCAAGAATACTTGGGAAAGAGAAAACACAAAAGGCTAGCTCGTAATTCTTGGATTGAACCTGCTCTCACTGCTTTATAAGTTGCTGGGTATCATTTGATGCCTTTGTAGAGGCTTAAGCCTAGTGCAGTGAAAGTTGCACGCTGGGTTCTTAGGGAGACGGCACTTGGTAACAAGTGTCGTCCACCCGACAGAAATCGTTTTGCGGTCAGAGGCAGAATCTACCCTTCGGATAAGTTTTAGTACTGCAAAATGCAGTACTTACGTCCTTTGTTAAGATGCTGCTCTCGAACGGAAATGAACATTTTCTACCACCTTTAGTTTGTTGCACAACGCTTATTGTATGTGGAAATTATGACTACGCATACACAAATGAGCGTTTGATTTTTGTATTGAAGACCTTTTTTGGATTAGCCCAATCAATTACGTCCTGAATCTGGAAACAAGGGTATTCAGATTCAAAGCGATATCATCAAGCTCCTTGGCATTGTCATTCGCACTGTTAGAAATATCCTTAACCACTAAAGCATCTTGATGTATTTGATGAATATGACCGTTGATTTCTTCTGCAACTTGATGCTGTTGCTCTGCAGCTGTTGCTATCTGTATATTCATTTGACGAATAACGTCAACCGAACTGGAAATTCCATGAAAGCTACTCTGTACTGCCTGAGTGATTTCTACGGTTTGGCTAGAATTATTGAGACTATGACTCATATGTTGAGTGACTTGTTTGGTTTGAACCTGAAGCCTGTTGACTAACTCATCAATCTCCTGAGTAGAATCTGCGGTCCTCTTCGCGAGCGCGCGAACTTCGTCAGCAACTACAGCGAATCCTCGGCCTTGCTCTCCGGCTCTTGCTGCTTCAATAGCGGCATTCAATGCAAGTAGATTAGTTTGGTCGGCAATATCTCTGATTGTGTCGAGAATCATAGTGATTCCATGAGTATCATTTTCTAGGCTCTTTAGTTCGCTTGAAGACTGAGTTAGCGCTTCTGATAGTAGGTGGACACTTTGAACTGCCAGATCAATATGCTGACGACCTTCATCAACCAGTTTTTGACCAACCGTTGCAGAATCCGCTGCGGCAGCACATGAAGTAGATACTTCGTTGGCAGTCGCAACCATTTCATTGAATGCTGTTGATACTTGCTCCAGAGCTTGGCTTTGACGATCCGATGTTTCAGCCATTTTTCCTGCAATTTCGATCGCTTGCTCTGATGAGTTAAGCATTTGTTTACCAGATTCGGTGATTTGAAGAACAATCAGTTTTATTGCATCAAGGAATTGGTTGAAGTAACTAGCCAGTTTTCCAGTTTCATCTTTGGAATCGATAGAGATTGTCTTCGTGAGATCACCTTCACCTGATGCGATTTCTTTAAGACTGTCAGAAACAATTTGTAGCGGTTTAGCAATTGTGTTCGCGAATAGGGCAGCGACAAATATGAACAGGAGAATAAGCCCAGACACAGTATAGACAATGAGCTCCAGAGTCTCATTACGGGAGCTCATCACTTCATCCTGACTAATGATGCCAACGAACTTCCAGCCTAGCACTTTAGATTCATACACATTAGCCATGTAGCTTTGTCCATCCAGTTCAATATTGACCAGGCCAGATTTTGTATTATTAATTGTGCGATAGCTTCCACTAAGTTCATCGATTTGTTTAAAGCTGTTTTCCGGCTTTCCTGCATCGACCAGGATATTGCCTGAATCTTCGATCATCATTAGATAACCGTTTTCACCAAGCTTGATATTTTTGATGATATCCGTGAGAGTTTTTAGTGAAACGTCGATAGCAATAACACCACCTCTTCGACCATTTTTTGAGTCAAATGTCCTTGTGGTACTTAAGATCACAGCATCATCTGGTTCCCAGTAATAGGCCTGTCCACGAACGATATCTGAAGG
Organism: Vibrio sp. 1F279; assembly: GCF_041439815.1. Taxonomy (NCBI): domain Bacteria; kingdom Pseudomonadati; phylum Pseudomonadota; class Gammaproteobacteria; order Vibrionales; family Vibrionaceae; genus Vibrio; species Vibrio sp. 1F279. The sequence goes on from NZ_JBGOOU010000051.1 coordinate 11,416, forward strand.
CGAGGTGCTAGCAGCTTTATAAAATGGACGGCCCCTAGGATCATAGTTTTCAGGGCTTCCCCCTGTAGGCCATTGTATAAATCCACCATCTTCAGTTCCCATGTAGATATAGGCATATTCAGGATGGGTTTTACCCACCTGATCAAATAGTGAGTAAATAGTCCGTTCCACAGACCCATTTTCTTCCGGAGTCATCTCTGCGCTCGGTTTCCCCATGTAGGTAGTTATGCTGTCATCTGCATGGATCAATTGAGGGCTTTTTGCGAGATAGGTGAGGTTTTCTCCAATATCTTTAAAGTAGATTGAAACCGCATTTTCAACCTGGCGTATTTCGTTGTTACTGCTGGATACAAAATTATCCAAGGCGAGGTTCTTTAGAATATTAGCAACTAAAATAGAGACGATAGTAATAGGGATCAGTATGCCGATGACTTGGGCAATCAATAGTTTCTTCTTTATGTTCATGTGGGCACTTCTAGTTATTTTAAGTTAACCAAATTTAACTTAAAGATGGTAATCTAGGCCTAAAATCTAACTGAGATCGTTTGACCTACCTATCAACAGAGCTATTTTTTCAGCGGTTTTTCTGGCTACCATCTTCCGATATAGCCTTTGCTAACTATCTCTTCTTATGGGCTAAACTTAACAAATACGGGATTGTTCTATTGTGGTATGTTGTATTCTGAAAATATCTATTGTTGGAGTGAGTATAAAACTACATTTGAATTATCACTTCAAGAAATAGATACTTTTACTTAACTATATGTGACGATAAACTCTATTTGCTGACAAAACAGTAACTGGTTATGTAGATGTAATTTTCCAAGGTTTGGCAAAGCGGCACATTTGAAGGTACTGAACTGCTGAAAGCCTCTTGTCAACAGTTCGAATTTTCTAAGCACTGGCATGACGATCTTACTATTGGTGTTATCGAGAAAGGGGCAGAAGGTCTCTATTATCGTGGCAATAATATCGTTATTCCTGAAAACCAGATCGTGACGATAAATCCTGCTGAAGTTCATACTGGTTTTGCTGGTTGTCACACTGGTTGGAAGTATAGAATGTTTTACTTTGAACTAGCGATGGTACAACGCCATTTTGAGCAGTCGGATCAGGATGTTTTGCCCTTTATCAAATCACCGATACTAAACGACCCCGAACTCTTTAGTCTGCTTCGCCAGTTGCACATTGCTATAGAAGAGCCAGCTTTTGATATTACAAAGGAATCCTGACGGTTTGCTTTGAAATGCTCTTTGGCAGGCATGGTGATCACGCAAAGCTAACATCGAAAGCGATTCGGGACAGACAGAAGAATGCGGTAATGAGGGGATAGTTGTGCTAATACCGCTTTAGAGTGCGGATTTTTTGATCAAAGCCATTTAACAAGAAACTTTAAACGTGCTTTTGGTATAACTCCGAAACGTTATGCCACTTCGTCTGTATAGCACTTAACAAAGAGCTCTGACGTAATGAAGTCAGAGCTCATTGTTAAGTGAGGTTTAGCTTACAAGCAGCTACCCTTTAACCACTTTTGGACCTTCAAAACAATCAATGTTTCGTTTTTTTCCTGATACTTTTTGATTGAAACTAAGCAGGTTTGAGCCGTTGGGTCTTGTCCCCACGAAGAGGTCCCACGGTCAGATGTCGACACATTAGCATTACCGTAGTTACATGCGTCTCCTTCAGGGCTATACCAACCACCCTCCTGACTTGCAACAACACTGTAAAGCATCGCACTCACTTCAGCCCCGTTAGGGTTGGTCGAGAAGAGCTAGTTTTTTCTGCCTATATCCAGCGGTTTTATTGCACGTTCAGCACGATTATTGTCTATCGATAAGTGACCGTCATCAATATAGCGGATGAGCTTCGGCCATTGGCCGAGCGTGTATTTTATCGCTTTACCCAGCGGGCTAGAAGCTATCACTTGTTGAGTCGTCATCCACTCGTACATCTCATCCAGTATCGGCTTAGCATGCCGTTGACGCTCAGCTTTTCGTGTCTCGATAGACGCACCTTTTAAGCGGGATTCTATCCCATAGAGTTTCTGGGTTTTAGACAGCGCTCCTAACTTACCTTTACCTTGAAGCTTCTTAGCATCCATGAACTTACGCCGAGCATGCGCCCGAGTAGTAAAGCCACATATAGTACTGCTTATCTTCTTTGAGGACATTGAGTGGTGTTTTATCCGCATGAACCACCACTTGCTCTAGTAGGTGCGTTTTCAAGGCTGCGTAAAGCGGTGCGAACTTCTCACTGACTTGGATAATCCACCTTGCCATAGTGGTTCGTGACAGCTCGATACACGACTGGGTAAACAGCGACTCTTGGCGGTAAAGTGGCATCGCATATTAGTATTTGCCAGGATGATATTGGCCAGCAAACTTTCTGTCGCGAAGCTTTTAGGGATAATACTTTGCGGGGCTGGCTTTTGAACGATGTGGCTTTTGTCTTTAGTTTGCTCGCACTGACGACAAGCATACTTAGGGCGAACATATTCCAGCACTTTGAGTACCGCTGGTGAGAACTCTAGCTTTTCACTGCGGTCTTCACCGATTTTATGCAGACTATGTTTGCAGTATGCGCACTGTTTTTCATGGTCGTCTAAATCAAGTTCGATAACTTCTCGAGGCAAGGTCTTTGGAAGAGGCTTACGCTTACCGCGTTTCTTCGTTGTGGTCGTCGTCGTGACGTCAACCTCTTCTTCCTTAGCGGCTTCACACTTCGTTGTAGAGATCACCTTGAGATTCATCGTAAGGCTTTATTATCGACTAAGTCATTGTAAAGTTGTTTATTCGAACGGGGTTGTAGCTGGTAATCGTGAAGCCAGAAAGTAGTCTATCAAGCTCGAATTGAGTCAGGCTAAACACCTCATTTTTCTCTTTTGTTGGCCACTTGTACTTGGCTTTTTCGAGGCTTTTGTACCAAAGAGCAAAGACTGTTTTATCCCAGTATAACACTTTGATTTTATCGTGCTGTTTATTGGTGAACAGGAACAGAGCGCCGCTTCCCAAGGGTAAGTCGGTGTCACTTTCGATAATCGCCGCGAGGCCGTTGATGGACTTTCTAAAATCGACACTCTCACGATATAGATAAATCTATGGAGCGCTTAGCATACGTTTCATGATAGCGCACCGATAAGCTCTGCGAGATAGGTAACTGGTGTGCCTTGTGGAATGCTCAACTCAACATCATTGACGAGCAGTGTCATGTTAGCCGTTGCTATTTGAGCTTGATACTTCATTGTCTTTTCGACGACTTCAGCTCTAACAAATCCTACAGGCGCTGATTGAGTTGCCGAATGACGTTGACTGCGTTTTGCGAAGAACGTCGATAAGCTCAGTCCGCGCTGTTCACAGAAAGCACGTTGAATGATATTGCCGTGCTCATAACGTTCGAGAAGGGTTTCCCATTCTTGGTTTGTGCGTCGAATTGCCATTTCAAATCTCCTTGTTATTGAAGACCTGATCTTATTACTCGCGCAGAACGATTAGAATGCGGGGTTTATGACGCGCTTACATGGAGTTGATATTATTGTTTTGAAATGTTTTATTTTGAAAATAGCTTTAGTTAAATTGTCAGCCACGAAATAGTAAGAATTAAATTGAGGATTAATGAGGAGAGTTGCAGGGTTTGATAGGTAAAAAAAAGCAGCAAGTTGCTGCTAAGTCGGGGAGCGTTTTTCCGTTAGAGTAAGTACTTTTTAGTTGCAGGCAGATTAGCATCTGCCTGCAATTCTTATGGTTATAGTGACAACATGCCTTCCCAAACAATTTTGTTGTAACGATCTGGGTTTGTATCACCTTCTGTGTTAAACAGAAGCACAACTGAATCCTGATTTAGACCAACTTCTTTAGCTGCTTCAATACCTTTTGGGTCATTCGCCATCATGTACAGCAGTCCTGCAGTAATTGCACCGGATTCACCGCTAGTGATTGCTGGATCTCCTGCTAGAGGGTTACCTAGTATTCTCATACCCGTTGCTGAGACATTGTCTTCTACTGATGCAAAGAGATTGCTGCAGTCTTTCAAGATTGGCCAGGTAATCGGGTTTGGTTCACCACACGCAAGCCCTGCCATGATGGAGTTCAGCTCGCCAGTAACATTGACCATGTTACCATCTTCACTGATTCCTGAACGGTAGATACAATCTGCCGCTGCTGGCTCTGCGATAATAGTTTTAAAGCTATGAGTGCCAAGCATATCGACAAGGCAACCAAGAACACCGCCTGCCATTGCACCAACACCAGCCTGAAGCATGACATGAGTTGGTTTTTCGCCTTTCTCTGCTAACTGATCAACGGCTTCTGCTGCCATCGTCATATAGCCTTGAGAGATCCAGGTTGGGATTTGCTCATATCCTTCCCACGCAGTGTCTTGAACAAGCATCCAGCCATTGTCCTGCGCTGTTTTGTTAGCCAGACGTACGGTGTCGTCATAGTTAACTTCAGTCACAATACACTCTGCACCCAAGCCCTGAATACGCTTAACACTTGCCTGAGCAGAGCCTTTAGGCATGTAAACAACGGCTTTTTGACCCATTTCGCGCGCTGCCCATGCAACACCGGTTCCGTGGTTACCGGCAGTTGCAGTTGTGAATACCAGAGGCTTCTCAAGTTTTTCAGAGACCGTCTTTAAGTTGATCTCTGAGATATCTTCGCCAAGGTGGTCTGCAAGCAGTTTCCCAAGTGCGTATGAACCACCCAGCACTTTGAAAGCATTCAGTCCAAAACGCTTAGACTCGTCTTTTACTAGTACAGACTTTACACCCAGTTTCTTTGCCAGTTGAGGCAATGAGGTTAGTGGTGTGGGAATGTAGCCCTCTATCTGCTTATGAAAGTTACGAGCTTCTTGTGCAACCGTCTTGTTAAATAGGGGTGATAACTGACCGGTGTAGAAATTATTTTTTGCTGTTTTCAACATAGTGAATACTCTCAGACAGATTTGTCGCTATTTCTTTGGGTAGGCGATATAAGCGATAGCTTCTACTTCTACCAATGCGTCTTTTGGCAAGCGTGCAGCCTGTACACATGAACGTGCCGGTGCGTTTTCTGTGCCAAAAACTTCGGTGTAAACTTCGTTGAATGCAGCAAAGTTTTCCATATCAGACAGGAAGCAAGTTGTTTTGATTACAGTTTCGATAGATGCACCACTCTCTTCAAGTATCACTTTCAGGTTTTCAAGGGACTGACGAGACTGCTCTTTAATTCCACCTTCAGGGAAAGCCATTGTTTCAGGTACTAATGGTAGCTGGCCAGATGTGAAAATAAGCTCCTGAAATGCCTGAGCTTGTGAGTAAGGGCCAATTGCTGCTGGAGCGGAGTCTGTGTGAATTGTTGTTTTCATTGCTTTTCTCTCTGATTTGATGGCTAAGATCGAAACTCGCGCAAATACTTATAAATTGCATGCCGAGTAATACCTAGGCGTTCGGAAACAAGTGCCGTTGCCTCTTTTAGTTCAAAAATACCGTTATCAAACAGTTGCTTGGTAATCGCTTTATTTTTTCCCTTTAAGTTGATCGATGTATCATTTTCAATGTCGAGAATTGCAGTATCTAAGGCTTTTTCAATCAACTCGCCTGGATATGCACTAAAGTTCTCATGCACCCCAACGCTAGTATCTGCCATGTCCGGCATTAAAGTCTTAATGATTTCCGGAAACGGGTGTGACAGATTCATGTTGATACAAAATAACCCAATAGGTTTGCTGTTCTCTCCCGCCAATACACAGGTGGTTGATTTCAACAGTGAGCCGTCCTTCGCTGTAGTGAAGTAACTTTTTGGCGTTACATTACCAGTTTGTTCAAATTCACTCAGCATTTTGAGTCCCATATCAGTGATAGGAGAGCCAACTTCACGTCCGGTGTGGTGACCGTTTACTATCTTCACTACAGATTTATCAAAGCTTTCGAACGAATGAATAACCACTTCACAATGGGGACCAATAAACTCTGCGATGGTCTCTGCCAGTCGAAAGTTTGATTCCAAATGTTCTCTATCTTTATCTGTGAAATCTATATTGAATGATTTATAAGCGGAAGCGTTCATTTCAGGTCATCATTGTTAACTTTATATACTCTTTATTGTCTTCATTTTACACACTAAATGCAAACAATCGATCAACTCTTATTATTTATAAAACAGCATCTGCACCACATATGCAAGCGCAAAGTTAACCATAGTAGACTTTACGTGATCTAAACCTGCATTTTGTTGATAAATACGTACCAATAGTTAATCAAAGTTAACTTTGATGCGATAAGTCACATTAATTAGCGAAACTATCATTAAGATGAGCAAAGTAAATTAAATTTAACTAAACTTATTACTTAGCTGCATAAGCCCTACACTACAAAACGAAGAGGTTTCAATGACAAACTTCCTGAACAGAGGCTTCACACAAGCCGAATTCGAACATAGAACGCAGAGAGCACAAAAAATCATGCACGACATGAAGTTGGATGCGATGATTTTTACAACAGAACCAAACGTGCGTTACTTCACGGGTTTTCACACTCAGTTCTGGCACAGCCCAACTCGTCCATGGTTTATAGTAGTTCCTGCGGAAGGCAAGCCAATTGCGATTATCCCAGAGATAGGTGCAAGCGGTATGGCAGGAACCTGGGTAGATAATATCATTACTTGGCCTTCACCTCGTCCGGAAGATGATGGCATTAGCCTGGTAGCAAGTACTTTGAACTCACTTCCATGTAAACATGGCCGTGTAGGTGCAACGCTGGGTATCGAATCTCACCTACGTATGCCGGTAAACAACTACTTAGCTCTCACTACTATGGTTAAAAAAGAGTTTATAGATGTTTCACTTGCTGTTCATGAACTACGTCAAATCAAATCTCAGGCAGAAATCGAGAAAACTCGTGAAATTTGCCGCATTACCAATGTTGGCTTTGCGAAGATCCCTGAGTACGCAAAAGCTGGCATGACAGAGCGCGAAATATGCAAACAGTTTCGCATTGATATGTTGCTTGAAGGTGCAGATGAGTGTCCGTACATAATTGCAGGCTCGGGCCCTGACGGTTATGACAGCATCATTATGGGGCCAACAGACCGCATTATTGAACCAGGTGATGTGCTAATCATTGATACAGGTGCAGTACGCGACGGTTACTTCTCAGATTTCGACCGTAACTGGGCATTTGGTCACACGAGCGAAGAAACAAAAGCGGCATACCGTGCAACATATGAAGCGACTACCAAAGGTTTTGAAGCGGCCAAACCAGGCGCAACAACCACTGAGATCTACAACGCAATGTGGAAAGTACTTGAAGCGAATGGCGCATTAGGCAACGACGTAGGTCGTCTAGGTCATGGTCTTGGTATGGAGCTAACAGAGCGTCCTTCAAATACCGCAACAGATAACACTATTCTTAAGCCGGGTATGGTCATGACCCTTGAACCAGGCATGGTGTACGCACCAGGTAAGTCTATGGTTCACGAAGAAAATATTGTAATCACCGAAGATGGTGCAGAATGGCTAAGTGAGCGCGCTGAGCCTGAACTAATCGTAATAGACTAATTCGCAGGGGAGGCTCACTATGTCAGCGAATCAACCACAACTAAAACAAGGCAAGATGCTATTTACCGCTACTATCGGTTTTATCATTCTTGTTGTGGCTTCGGGGATTTTGTTCCCGGATGCACTATACGCCGTTTGTATCAGCACTATGAACTATCTAACTGATACTTTTGGTTGGATATATATGGCGGGCTCATTTGCCTATGTAATGCTAATGTTCTTCTTCGCCTTCAGTAAGTATGGTGACATCAAGTTAGGTGCCGATGATGCGAAGCCAGAATTTAGTACATTCTCCTGGATTGCTTTACTGTTCTCTGCTGGTATGGGTACGGTAATGCTTTACTGGGGTGTTGCAGAACCTGTTTACCATTATATGAACCCACTATCTACAACAGGTATTGCTCCACAAACAGCAGAAGCTGCAGAATTTGCGATGAAGCAGAGCTTTATCCACCAGGGTATTCAGGCATGGTCTGCATTCTCAGTGGTTGGCCTGGTTCTTGGTTACCTGATGTACCGTAAGAACGAAAGCGGCCTTATCAGTAACATTCTTATTCCATGGGGGCGCGGCAAAGCGAACGGCAACATGGGTAAAATCATCAACCTGGTTTGTGTATTTGGTGCGATTGCAGGTATCTCTACATCTCTTGGTCAAAGTGGTCTCTCTTTGGGCATCAGCTTCTCTTACTTGTTTGGTACGCCTGATGCTCCTTGGGTTATCTTTGCACTTGTTGGTGTTATCGCGTTAATCACTATTCTGTGTACAACAACTGGCCTTGAGAAAGGCATCAAGATGCTGTCTGACTACAACGCATACCTGTTGGTTGGTCTGATTATTCTTGTCGCGATTGTTGGCCCTACTACCACTATGATCAACGTTTACTTTGATTCTATTGGTAACTACCTGAATGACTTCTTCCAGGATGGTCTGATGCTGCCAACGTTTGCAGCTGATGATGAAGCTGGTTGGATTCGTGGCTGGCCTATCTACTACTATGCATGGGCGATCGCATGGGCACCATTTGTAGGTCCGTTTATTGCACGTGTATCTAAGGGCCGTACTGTTCGTGAATTCGTACTAGGCTCAATGATTATCCCATGTATTGGTATCTTTATCTGGGTTGCGTTCTTCGGCACAATCGGTATCCAGTCTGAACCTGAAGTACTGAAGGCCGCTGCAGCATCATCTAAAGCCGCTACATTTATTGTACTGCAGGACTACCCAATGGGTACTGTGATCTCAATCGGTGTGGTAATTGCTCTGTTCACATGTTTCATCACATCACTGAACAGTTCAACGTTCACTCTGGCAAGTATGTGTGAAGACGGCTCTGAAAACCCAAGTAACAAGATGAAGATCATCTGGGTAATCGCACAGTGTGCAATGGCTCTTACTCTAATGATGACGACTAAAACTGGTATTGACATGCTTCAGAGTATCAGCCTGATATTCGCTCTACCGCTAATGTTCGTACTCTTCCTATGTATCTGGAGTACATTCAAGATGTTCCGTGAAGAGTTTGCAGAAGAGCCAGCAGCAGTAGAGGGAAAAAAGAAGAGGAATTCGTTGAGTACAAGCCAACTGAACAAGAAGCTTAATCAACACATCCCGGAAAATTAAAGTCACACCGCAAGCCTCTCCCGCACAGCTGAGAGAGGCTTCTTAGGAAACGATCAAATGAACAAGTTATCAGCAGAATTATTAAAGGATATGATCTCGTGGAGACATCATATTCATCAGTATCCAGAAATTGCACTAGATGTTCACGAAACGGCAGCATTTGTCGCTTCGTCATTGAAAAGTGCTGGCCTTGAGGTTCATGAAGGCATTGGCAAGACTGGCGTTGTTGGTGTATTGCGTATGGGTGAAAATCCAGAGCGTAAAGCGATAGCACTTCGTGCTGATTTGGACGCCATAGCCATTGAAGAAGAGAATGACTTTGAATATCGCTCATGCCATGCGAATAAAATGCACGCTTGCGGACATGATGGGCATACAACCATGTTACTTGGTGCTGCACACCATTTAGCAAAGCATGGGGATTTTGAAGGTACGGTTTACTTTGTATTCCAGCCTGATGAAGAGTATGGCACGGGCGCTATATCTATGCTGAAAGATGGTTTGTTCGAGAGGTTCCCTGCTCAGGAAATATATGGCATGCACAACCTGCCTGGACTTGAGCTTGGCAAGATTGAAATGCGAACTGGCGGCACGATGGCCAGCGAAACCCTGTTTGAGATTAAGGTGAAAGGGGTGGGTGGACATGCGTCTTCTCCTCATCGAATCAATGATCCGATTATTCCTGCTTCGCAAATCATGTCTAGTATTCAAGCTATTGTGTCTCGTGCAGTTAACCCGCTAGAAGCAACCGTTGTTTCCATTACAGAAGTTCTGACGGATGGTGCAAGAAACGTAATTCCTTCTAATATCACGATAAAAGGTGACTCTCGTACCTTTAGCAATGAGAATATCGCTATAGTAGAAAAGCGAATGAAGGAAATCGTAGAAGGGACTTGTGTTGCATTTGGTATGGACGGTGAAGTTTCAACTGTAACGGAGTTCCCTGTTTCCTATAACGCAGAAGAGCAAACTGAGATAGCAGAACGTGCAGCGAAAGCCGTTGTTGGTGACAAGAATGTGATTACCGGCTGCATACCTAAGAGTTTCTCTGAAGACTTTGCCTTCCTGGCTCAAGAAGTACCGGCTTGCTACGTGTTTATCGGAAACGGCGTTGAAGGCAACCACGGTATGATGCTTCATAACCCACAGTATGACTTTAATGATGCTGCACTAGAAATTGGTGCTAGTTACTGGTGTAGTCTGGTAGAAATAAGCCTTGGTTAAAGAAAACTGATTAATATCAATAAGAATGGGGGCTTCAAGCTCCCTGATGGTTGCGCCTCCTAATTAGCGAGGTTTAGCATTTAGCGTTCGATATACACCATGACCCGATGTTACCGAGATTGCGGGCGCAGATGCGTATATACGAGGTCCGGAAAATTGTCTTGGTCTAATGCCTTTATACAAAAGCTTTTCGGTAAATCGCTATGCCCCTCAAGAAGTCATTTTATTTATCAATAAATTCAACAATTTAACATCAAAATAAACTAGCATCATTGCGAGCGTATTTATTTTTTAGGATGACGTCACTCAAAAGCGTCATAGAACAAAACTTTTGCAATACTCTGGCTATCAAGATACCAAAATAACGTCGTACCCTCGGGCTAGAGCTTTGAACACAGCTATAACTAAACCCAATATTGCTATTTTTTCAATTGCTGGAACACCAAAAGAGAAGAACTGGGTTAACCAACTCGGCTGAATTGTTATTCATTAATTTATTCATGCCTCACCTACTCTACTGACCACTGGGTGAAAAGTTCTGTTCATTTTCGTGCACGCCCCCGTTCTTGTCTGACATTAGGAAAAGTTGGGCAAACTCTGACGATATTTATCAGTCGATAATCTCGCCAGCAAGGAATGGGGCATAAACCGTTTTAGCTAAATGCTACATGAACCAGATCCTTTAGCGACTCCAAGCCACAGCATGAATTACATCAATTTTCGTCGTCGGCAGATTTTAAGGTGGTTTCATGATAAATTTGGCAGGATTATTAAGTCTCTTAACGAACCCCAACCTTTATGAATGACCAACTAACACCCATCAACAAAGACCACTTAAAAAAGCTTATTCGAGCAGAATTGGAACCGACATGGTTTGATAAACAATTACCTAACCCTGATATGTCTTGGGTGACGCCAGCGGTATTTGAAATATTGTTTACGGAGTTGATAACTCATACTCGCGGTAATCAGTCAAAGTCAGCAAGGATTTTAGGTATCAATAGAGGTAGTTTCAGCAAAAAATTAAACCTGATCACAACTCGTAAATTTGGATTGTATGAGAGCCAGTAAGTTCGTATCAAGCTTATTGGTAACCTGTTGAGGGCGCAGAACTTAATCAACAGTCGTTATCTCTCAAGAAGTCCATTGTGGCTTATCTTATTCTCGCTTCAAAATAACAGGCGGTAATATAGTCACATTTCAAAGTAACTATCGCTGCACTGATTATGAACGGTATTTTTTTCTTTGAGTCTTACATTTGTCTTGTGTATAGCATTATTGCTATACGCACCTGTCTTGGTTTTAATTTACTGAATTAAGTACATTAAGCCTTTCCACTACGGCTCAATGTTATAGAACGGGTCTTGATTTTTTTAATTGGAGAGGGTGATATTTATCTCCATAAATTAAAGAGTTAAACTATGTATAGCACCAGTGTTATACATAGTTTTTACGACCTTTATTAGCCCCAAGGTTGAGCTTTGCCATCGTTGTCCCCTCCCCCGTATATGTGGTCTACGATTTGATAGACATTTGAATTTTTTCTATTCATTTGTATCGTTTATAAAAACTATCAAGGGTATTGAATCAGGTTCAAAGTCCAATTGTTCAGGTGTAATACCAAGTGCATCAGAAATCTTTAATAAGACAGATCGCTTGTTAATCTTCTCTGAACAGTATTGACTGACTCTAGCTTGGGATACGTTTAACTTTTTAGCTAAGTCGCACTGAGAAATACCGAGGTAGTTCAGCCAAGCTTTTAAGGCCGAGTCTTTATCCTTTGAAAGTTCTCTAACTTTTAGGGGAATTTTTAAGCCTTCCTGTCGCTGTTGCATTGGTATAGCTCCAGAGATGAAAGCTATGTATAGCAGTGATGCTATACATAGCAACTATCTGATCATGTTTAGTTTTACTTGCTTTATAGCGTCCACTATATCCTCGTGACTTTGCTTCTTAAGTAAGTAAACGGCAGCGCGTACTAGTTTTGTATCGTTAATTTCTCTTTCGCTTCCAAGTTCAGTTATAACTAATTCTAGGTTGTTGGTTTTTATATCATTAGCAAGTTCGGTTATTCCAGTGCGTTCGTTGTTGGAAAATCGAATTGGTAGCGGATTGATTTTTGTTGTGGGTTTCGTCGCGAAAATATTACTCTTACTTTCTTGTTTAACCGGCTTCTCTGATTGGCTAATTTTCCGCTCCAGCATTTTTACTTGAGCTCGCTCTGCACCTGTCAGTTTCTTTTTTTGTTTTAACTCTGCGAGTAGCTGGACGTCTTTATTCATTGATGACCTCCTTTGCTAGCTCTTTATAGTAACGTGCAGCTACATGGCCACGGTTAATTACACTTGCCGGTTCATGCTCCATTTCTGCCTCCGTAAATAGGCTGCGATCCCAAATGGTGGTTTTTGCTGTGTTGTTTGGCCACCTTTCCGCTAAATACCCAGTACCGTAATCAAGAGCTTTTTTTGCTGTTTTACTTATCTTAGAAGGAATCACTAAAAACTTTATTTCATTTTCTTCCACGAATTTCACATCTTGGATGTGTTCAAGGAGTGTCTCTACGCCGTCAAGACTGTGCTCTTTATATTCAGTTGGGAATAGATATTCTGTAGCAGCCATTACAGCATTTAGTCCAAGAACAGAGGTTCCTGGGTTGGTGTCTATTAGTGGCTTTGTTGCGTAATTCAATGGAACTAAATCCAGAACCTACGATCTGATCT
>NZ_JBGOOU010000052.1:0-23299 GCF_041439815.1 Vibrio sp. 1F279
CTGGTTGAGTGGTTCAACAGAGTTACTTGGGAATACCAGACACCACATCCTTTGGGTGTGCGCATTCTACTACAAGAATGCACAAGCCAGTTTGTAGCACGGCTCTTGAGAGAGAGCCCATTGTTTTGTTCTTTTAAAAGAGCAAAACAATGTCCTTAAAAGGAGTTTGAATAATGCAAATTGTATACGGATATTGTCGTGAAGATGAGGCGGGGAATTTATTGGACCGCTTTGTTAAACAAGGGGATTTTGTCAGCTTCAAAGAACTGGGCTCAGTCGGGCGTGAATACATGGCATTTGCTGCTTTGTTGCCTTTTACTGACCGCCTCCCCTTTCCTTTCTATTGGAAGGGCGTTCATTTCGTTTCGGTTCAAAAACACACCCAATCAGTCCGTCAACTCACGCCACCACCATCAAAAAATGCTCGCAAAAAACATTATCGTAAACTCAAGAACACGATAATGACCCCTCAAAATTGGAAACAACACGTCAGTCGCAATCGCGGTTTGAAGTATGTAAACGCTTCCTTGTTGCCTTTAATGTAATCAAGAAGCGCATGGGACTCAACGGCAACATCTTAACTCATGCGGTTTAAAGCCTGCCCAAAAGTCTGACGAACGAACAACGTCCATTTTTCAACCCACCAGATGCACGACACCCCTTTTGATAATGGCGGTGCGATGTCGTGCCTCTTTTATCTACATTTAAAGGTAACCAAATGAAAAATAAAACATCACGCTTTCACTGCCCTCTTACGTATTGGCGTTACGTCTGCACGCTTATGGCCGTCTACTTTGCTTGTGCGTCACCCGCTTACGCCAATGACCTCTTTGCCAGTGGTAAAGATACCGTAACCAACACGGTCGGAACGGGGTCTTCTGGCGAGTTCTACATTTTAGTGGCAGGCCTAATTGGCGGCATCATCGTGGGCATCATGCAAAAGAACTGGGTGGGTGGCATCATCGGCTTTTTCGTTGGCGTGGTGTTCTGGGAAGTTGGTAAAGGGTTTGTAGGCTTATAAACCACATAAGGAGAGCGCGAAACTATTCGCCCTATTTCACCATGGATCATCAAGACAAACAAACCCTCTTCGCTTTTCCAAACTACTTACAAACCGACGTCAAAATAGTCGGATTTCCAATCGATGAAATACTCCCTTCTATCTTGTTGTTTTTGATGTTGTTCAACATCAATCGGTTGGTCGCGGTCGCCGTGTGTATCGGATTTTTCCTCACCATTCGCAGCTTAAAAGTCCGACACGGCCCCAAATTCATCATTCACTTCATCCACTGGTATGGGGATGACACAGCGAATAAAACCATTTTTAAACGCACGCCCCCCGCCACAAAAAAATATTGGATTTACTGATGCTCAATGAACATAACGGCGAGGCGCTTAAAGCGGCTCGCTTTATCAATTACGTCCTCACCGCGGTGGTGTTGATCACCGCCTTAGGAACCGCTGGGTTGAGTTTTGCTTTATTAAGCCAAAACCAAGCGGAAAAGCGCACCTTCGTGCCACCTCATATCGACCGAGCGTTTACGATCTCAAGCGATGCGGTTGATGAAGCGTATCTTTCTATGATGGCCGATTGGTGGATACACCTAAAATTTAATGTCACGCCCTCTAACGTTAAACGTCAATTCAACTTACTCATTACCTACGTGCCGCCTAAATACTGGAGCGGCTTACAAGACAAGTTGATGCGAGAAGCCGAATTTATCATCGAGAACGACGTCACCAGTTTTTTTGAAGTTGACACGCTGTCTATCAACCTGAATGAAATGAAAATACGGGTCAAAGGCACGCTCAACAAAACCATCGCGGGGCGCACACTTGACCCTGAGCCCGTGACTTATCTACTCCAAGCCGATTACTCAAGTGGCTTGATTGAACTTCACACCATCGCCCAAGAGATACCGTTATGAAAATACGCTTGATTTATGCTTTTTTTGGTTTGTTGTTACCCATCATGAGCCACGCCCATACGATTGACGCAAAGACCTACTATTTTGAGCAAAATGATACCATTGTGTTGCCCTTATCCTCGGTCAACACCAACCGTTTAGTAGTGAAAGACGACAAGATATTAAACCTTCATTGCCCTAGAGGGTTTTGTCTCGCTAAAGCCAATCAACGAGACCAATCGGGCTCTATTACCGTCAAACTCAACATCGCCTTGCCTTTTACCGCGCACGTCACCACAGAGAAAGGTCAAAATTTCTCGCTTTTTATCAACCCTAAAGCCGTCCCTGCGGTGGTGAATGAGTTTATTCCGCTTCGCTCTACTGCAGAGAAAAGTGTCTTTGAAAAAGATCTCGAATACCCTTTGGCCTTGGGGCAACTCACCAAACAAATGATACATTGGCAGCGTTCAAAGACGCCTATCCCAGGGTTTCGTGTCCATCCGATTGACCCCGAAACCCTCCCCAAAGACACGTCGCCACTGGCCATTATTCCGCAGACCCTTTTTGTAGGCCGCCCCTTCTCAGGGCTTATTTATCAAGTTAAAAACCAATCCAATGACACCGTCACTCTGACCGAAGCGCAATTTTACAGTTACGCCAGTCGGAGCGCCTCACTTGACCGTTATACCTTACCCCCAGGTGAATCTACACATCTGTACATCATCACAGGAGGTCGCGAATGAAACGATTGAAACAGTGGCTTTTTAGAGAGTCAGACTTAGAGGATGGAGTGCTCGCCAATGACCAAAGTAAGCAGCGTAACCAAATACTCAGCCTGTTAGCCGTTGCGCTCTTAGTCGCAGTTTTTTTGCGTTTAAAGCCTTTAAACAACCTCGAACCTCGCTAGATACTGCGAAAGAAGTCGTTGAGCCAGCCCCCAATTTTGGGGAAATCATTACTGATGATTTTACCGACAAAGACAACCGCTCAGCCTTGACCTTACAAGGTCAAGACATTGAAGACGTCAAAGAGAAGATGGAAAACCTCAATCGAGACGTCGATCGTTTGATGACGAGCAACGAAAATACGATTTCGCAAATGAAGAAAGAGAACGAGATCTTACGCGAGGAATTACGCCAACATCAAGAAGCGCAACGCACCATCGCCTTGCCATCAACCCAATCGCTACCCTCAAAGGAAGCCGGTCACCTCACCGTCATGGGAGAGCCTGCGCCGTTTGGCTCGCGCCCACTTCCTCCCAAACCTTTGCCCTCTTACGCCACTAATGATCTGCAAAAAGAGAGCTTTCAATACAGCAAAGCCGATAAGGCCTCGTTTGATGACCAAGGGCAAGCGTTTGACTCGTTTGATTTTTTTTGGACAGCCTCCTCAGAGTCAGCGTACCAACGAACCGTCGACAATTACGTCCCGTCGGGCACCTTTGTGACCGCCAAAATCACCGGTGGCGCCGATGCCAATGCCGGGGCGTTCGGCCAAAGTGATACCGCCCCCATCGTGTTTCAAACCGTGCATGAAGGCGTGTTGCCCAATGGAGAAAAGAGCCACCTCAAAGACTGCACCATCATTGGGAGCGTGTACGGTGACCTTTCTTCCAATCGCGGCGTGGCGCGCACTCATACCCTCAGCTGCATTCGGGACGGTCGAATTTTAGATATCCCCGTTCAAGGCACCGTCTTTAACTTTGGGCGCAATGGCATCCGTGGCACCTCGATTTTACGTAACGGCAAAATCGTCCAAATGGCGGGGATCTCAGGCATCTTAACCGGACTGGGTGAGACCGGGGCGGGCTTGGCCAGCACCACCTCAACCTCAGCGCTTGGCTCAACGTCGAGCCTCAACAGCAAGGATGTGGGATTAAGTTTATTGGGCAATGCCACCTCGGACGTGGGGAGTAAGCTTTCGGATTACTACATTGCCTTAGCCGAGTTATATCACCCCTTCATCGAAATCAATCCAGGGGGCATCGTGAATATCGTCTTTACGAAAGGGTTCCCTCTGGATGATGAGGAAGCGATCAAACGCTATGTTGATCATCAGACAAAAGAGCAAGAGCAAGCAAAACCAGACACCCTTTTAGAAACCATCACACTCAACCCTCTCGCGGCAGAAGTTAACCAACAATTAAATTAAGGTCGGCTTTTATGACTATCAAACTTTTCACAGCGCTGCTTATTAGCCTACTAGCAGGTTGCTCTGCGGGCTTTCAAGATGAATTTAGTTGCCAAAAAATCGGCGGTATACCCGGCTGCGCCAGCATGGATGACATTCGCAACATCTCGACACACCCAACAACACAACAAGTCGCCGAGGCTAACGTCCTGGCTTCCCACCCTTTTGCCTTACTGCCAAGACGCACCCGTGAAGGCCATCCTATTCGAACCCAAGACACGGTTAGGAAGGTGGTGATTTTTCCCTTTACTTCGGATGACACCACCACTTACCTCGACACAATGGATATTTACATTGTGTTAGACGAGTCTACCTGGACAGGTCGCCCTGTTCAGGCTATCAAGAAGGATTAACGCCATGGGCGTCTCAAAAGATTTAAAGGGTTTTTATCAAGAAGCCAAACGTGAATATAACCACCTTCATTCTGAACTGCCTTACCGCACTTTTGATGCGCAGCACAGCCTCTTTCATAACAAAAAGGGCGTAGGATTTGGATTCAAATTGAGCGTCTTAACGGGGGCGAATGACGACATGGTGGAGGCATTTAACCGTCTCATCATGGATTTACCGCCTGGCCATAAATGGGATTACCATTTTTCCATGATGGGCCACAACCACGTGAGTCATTTGATTGAGCAAAATACCGCCTTGAAATCCGCTCGTGCGGGTATTTGCAGTGAATTAGCAAAACAAGAAGCCGATTACGCCAACTTTGCGGCTCACCACGGCTTTTTTCATCGTCAGAAGCATTACTTTGACATCAAAGATTACAGCGCGTGGTTGTTTGTCTCCAGTACGGACGATGTAGATAGTGTGTTGGATTGCAAAGAGGCGCTCACCACGACTTTATCCCAAATTGGACTGGAGCTCACGCCGCTTACCCCCGAAGGCTTAATCAACTACGTCGAAGGCATTCTCAATTTTGACCCCACACAAACCGCCCCTCGCGGATCTGACTACGCACCAGAAGCGTTGATCTACAAACAAGTCCTCTCTCCTGATACCGAGTTTTTAACTCGCCGACATTACACCGACGTTCGCTTTAGTAACCGCCAACATCAAACGGTGACCTCGCGGATCATTTCATTGGGTTTACGCAGTACACCTCGAACTTTCCGCCTTTACGCCTTGCCCGATTGTTTTGCGTCCTTAAAGAGCGTGGCCAAAAATGTGCAATGTCCACACCTCATGACCCTCAATTTTCGCCATCAAGAATCGGGCAGTTTTGCGACCAAAAATGGCGGACGCATTGGAGAGCTGGAAAAAACACTCAAGTCCCCGATGGCATTTTTCTTCCCTCAAGCGAAGAAAGAGCAGAGCGAACGCGAGCAAATTCGAGATGAAATGTCGGATGGCATCAACAGCATGGCATACATGCACCTGACGCTGACGTTATTTACCAACAAAAAATCCGAGCGACTGCATCGCACTACGGCCATTAACGCCTTTCGCTCTGGCGGGATTGATTTACAAACCGTCTCGATGCTGCAAAGCCAAGCGCTCATGACGACCTTACCGTTCATGATGACCGATGGGTTTTGGGCCGATTGCGACCGTGCTGGACGCATTCAAACCGTAAAAACCGGCAATGTGGCCAACCTCTTGCCTCTTGTGATGGACGTAAAGAATTTCAGTGGCGGCATGATGCTTCCCACCATGCGCCAACAAGCCTTTTGGTTTAATCCGTTTAATTGTGGCTCAGATAACTACAACATCGCCCTGACCGGAGGCTCCGGGGCAGGAAAATCCTTCTTTGTGCAAAAGCTCGCCGAAACCCTCTTTGCCATGAACGGTAAAATCTGGGCGTTAGATAAAGGAAAGAGCTTTAAAAAGCTCACCTTGATGCTTGGCGGCCGCTACATGACGGCTGAGAAGATTTACCTCAATCCATTCACTCACCTGGAACGCATTGCCATGGGGGATGACTATACCGATGAAAAAGGCGAACAGGTCAACCCTCTCAAGGAAACGCTGCACACCATCACCGGACTCTTTGCGACCATGGCCTGCCCCACACACGAAATGGGAGATTTTGAAAAATCGGTCCTCGGTGATTGCATCATTGCGGCTTGGCAGGCACACAAAAGCGAGACGTTGGTTGACCATGTGCAAGAAGCGCTGTTTGCGGCGGCCGAAAAACAAGGCGGTGATCGCCGCCTTTCTGATATCGCCATGCAACTGAATAAATACCGCTCAGAGGGGATCTACGGTGACACCTTCAATAAACCGTCCATGCTGGATCCCAATGTCCACTTTACCACCATTGAACTCGACGGATTTCCCTCGGACATCATGCGACCGGTGATTTTTGCGCTGATGTCGAGCATCACTCAGCAGATGTACCTTTCAGGCTCCCGTTCAACGCCGAAGATGTGCATCATTGAAGAGGCGTGGTCTCTGATGGCTGGCTCTAATGCACAGGCACAAGAATTCATCAATACCGGTTATCGCACCGCCCGAAAATTTGGGGGTTCGTTTTGCACCGTGACGCAAGGGATTGAGGATTTTTACAGCACACCTGAAGCGCTCGCTGCGTTCAATAACTCCGACATTCACATCACTCTGCGTCAAGGCAGTGGATTGGCGAAATTCATCAAAGACAATCCTTCACACTTTTCACCCTATGAGCAATTTGTCATCAAGAGTTTTGAAAAGTCCTCCATCGCCGGTTACAGCTCTGTCATGCTAAAAACCGGTGATGTAACGACCTTTCATCGCTTGTTTGCCGATCCTTTTACTCGTGCGTGCCTTTCGACAGAGCCGCATGAGTTTGAGTACTGTGAAACCTTGATGAACCAAGGCGTCCCACTCATGGATGCGGTCAATCAAACCGCAGAGCATTTTTACGGACCAGAAATTGAGATCTTCAACACCCTCATCTATGGTAAGGAGGCCAAATGAAATCCATCCGTCACACACGTCTTGTCGGTGCCCTGTTTGCCATAGTGTTGATGATGTTCACGCTGCTGGCCGTCAAGCTCAACACCGCCCCTCAAATCGTGGTCTTCGATATCGAACAAACGTTAGCGCAATATCAAGACCAACTCATTGAAGCCAACCTCAGCGATCAGGAGCACAGCGCGCAATTGGCGACCTTTGATACGGAACTCAGGCGGCTCTTGAAAGAATACGCGCAAGCGCACCATCTCGTGATTATCGTGCCAGGCGCGCTCATCAGCGGCGCACCGGATAGAACCACCGAGATCCAACATTACGTTATTGAGGCGCTTAAAAAGGAGTCATGATCTTATGATTGTTCACGGGCATTCATTCATCAAACCAACAGCACTCTCAAAGGTGCTCGGTCTCACTTTACTTGCCATCGCCCCCACCGCTCTTAGTCAACAATTTGGGCGTCAAGGCGAACTTTTCCCTATTGCAGAGGTAGACATGTTGCAATGGATTAACAGCAGATTGACACACTTAGAAGCCACGGGAGAAACCGCAAAGATGCAACAGCAGTTTGTGAAGAACGTAGAAAATAACGTGCGAAGACCCCCTCCCGTTAAAGGGTTGACCGCCACCACCGCGCCCAACACCTTTTACATCGACCCATCATTAAAGCTGGCCACCGATATCAAAGATGCACAAGGTAACCTCCTTTATGCTAAAGGCCTCGTCATCAACCCTTTTGATACCGACACTTGGCCAGTCGACATTCCCAAACAATCATTCGATTACTCGTATGTGATTGTCTTTCTTGATGGTGACGACCCAAGCCAGCGCGCTTGGGCTAAACAATACCGCGCAGATAAGCCGATAAAATGGACCCTCACCAACGGCAGTCCAGAAAACGTCGCCACGGAGTTTGACGCCCGAATTTATTTTGACCAACAAGGTCACTACAGCCGTCAATTTCAACTCTCACACATTCCCGCTCTGATTGAACAAGACGGAGCGCGGTGGAAGATCACAGAGATCGATGTGACGCCGTTCACCACCATAAACAAGAGTGCGACGAACACAAAATAAGGAGAAAGACCTTGAGATCCCATGGGTTATTACTGCTTGGTTTGTTCCTATTTCCTTGGCAAACCCAAGCTCAATCCGCCGCTTGTACGGGGCATTTCTTAAATCCATTGTCTGATATTTGTTGGGACTGCCTATTTCCTATGACACTGGGCAGTGTGCCTCTCATTAGCTCGACATACCCTGACACCGCCAACCCAAGCATGCCGATCTCCTATTGTCCTAAACCCCCGCCCATTTTTATGCAAATTGGCTTAAACATTGGGTATTGGGAGCCGTATTCCTTGGTGGACGTGACGCGAGTCCCTTATTGCATGGTCAACATGGGGATGCAGTTGAGTAATGACAATAGCCAACAAATAGGAGGCTCGCAGCACGACTCAAGCAGCAAAACCAGCGGCAATGCTTTTTATCACGTGCATTGGTACAAATATCCGGTGATTTACTGGCTACAACTGATGCAGTCGGCCGCCTGCATGGCCACGGATAATTTCGATGTGGCCTACCTCACCGAGCTTGACCCGTTTTGGGATGATGATGAGATGTCGTTCATTCTTAACCCCGAAGCCATTTTGTTTGGCCACCCCATCACGCAGCTCTCTTGCATCACCGAAGCCATGGCGACCACCACCGGGCGCGTTTTGCCTTTTGATGCGCTTTTTTGGTGTTTAGGCTCACAAGGCAGCGTCTACCCATTAACCGGTAATAGCGCTTACTCTCAGACCGGCCCTCAAGTTGGCACACTGATGTTAGAGCGTTTTAATTTTAAAATGCACAGGCAAGGCATTGTGTGGGAAACCCGGGGCGAAGATGGCGCAATCTGTTACCAATGGCCAGAGCCTATCTTGCCGAAAAGTCGCTATCGCTATCAATTGTCGGCACCGATTGGTGATGCCGCTCATTGTTATCCCTATGGCACCACCTCGTCACTTTGGGAGCAAGGTAAAGACAACCCAACCACCGGCGGTAACTTTGGTTTTGTGAACTGGCGAAAACGTAATTGCGTATTTTTATAAGGAAATGAGACGATGTCATTTAGCCCAAGAGCCTCATGGCTGTTACTTATTCTGCTGGTTAGCCCTCTCTCACTAGCCGAGAAGGGTTACTCTCAAGAAGAGCTCAAAGCGCTTGCCAAGCAAGAGCAGACCATTGCAGCGCCAACCAATCACAGTGAACTGACCACCTTTCTTGAACGAGGTCAGCAACATAAGCAAGAAGCGTTGTCGATGAATCAACACCTCGATAACGTGTTGCAAGACTCGCCACTGGCGAGTGTTCTTGGGGTGCCTCAGGAAAATCCAAACAAAAAGGCGCAAGGTGTGATGGTGTTTGTGTCGCTTTCCATGCCAGATAACGCGCTTAGACAGCTACTCAAACAAAGTCAGCAATATCAGGTTCCTCTCGTGATACGTGGGGTACTGCCAGAAGGCATGGTACCGACAGCCTCTCGAATACTGAGTTTGTTAGAAGCGGACGACGAAGAAATGGCCATTGATAGCGGTTTTGCCATCAGTCCACAGTGGTTTCGTCAATTTAACATCACCCACGTCCCCGTGTTTGTGGCCATTGGAGAAGCGTGCAATGAAGCGTCTTGCCCGCAAAGTGATTACGACATGGTTCACGGCAACCTCTCCCTTCCTAACGCATTAACGATTTTAAGCCAAGGCGATGTAGGACACATCGCCAAACAAGTGCTCAATAGGAGTTCCCCTTGAATTCGCCCTTTTCACTACTTTTTGTTTTTCTCTCTTTCAGCGCTGCTCTCTTACTCTCCCTTCATACCCTTGCCGCCCCTCAAGAAAACACATTCTACGACAACGTGGAGTGGGCGAAAAACACCCCGAACGAGGCTTACAATGACTCAGAAATGACGCTTAACCTGTCAGACTTCTGCAGCGACAATAATCCAGGGTGTGAAAGCAAAATCCGACAGCCTGATGAAGCCGGGATGACTGATGCACAAATCACAAACCAATCCACGTCGGAGTTTGGCAACAACGAACACGCTCAAGCGATACAAGAGGGGTTTGACAATAATAGTGTCACCATTGACCCAAACGATGATACGTATCGATTCGCCACCCTTGGCATTGAGAACGCCTATGAAATCAGTCATGGTCAGTCTAATCAGTACGTGGATTGTGACAACGCCACGCAATGCGTCATTGATAACATCGCAAAGCAATGCTACCGACCAACTCACAACCCGGTCCCGTGTGACAAAGTCCCCGTCGCCTCCGTGAGCCTTAGTGAAGTGATCTACCGCTGCCCATCCGGCTGGACAAAGCAAGGGGATAATTGCCAACGCCCTCTCTCACAATGCCGACACGATAATCACAATTACGTGAGGCAAACGGGGGGAACAAGAGGGTTTACAGGGTCAGATACCACGTATTTCTGGGATGGGAAGGTTGTCTCTCCCAACCAAGGCTACACGCTTGGCGATTTAAAACAGACCGACCACATTGTCTGGAAAAGTAACGAATCCTGGTATAAACGCTACCAGATTTGTCGCCCCACCACACAAACGAAAAAAGTCACCTTGAGCTGCTCAAACGGATTCTCCTTATCCGGAGGGAACTGCATCAAGAACAACATTACTTGGCGAACAGAATGCAACCTGATGAACTCATGCAAGATCACTCGCCAGCAATGCATTGAAGGTCGAGCCACCCGCATCATTAATGGCATACCGACCACGCTTGATTGCTGGAAGTATCGGGTTGAGCACCAATGCACTCGACCCAATACGTGCAACGTCCTGCCCGCCGATTGCACCACGACGTCAACCCATTGCAGCCTCCAGCAAAACGGTGTGTGCATTGAGGAGAAAGTCAATAAATCCTGCCCACAGCGGCGCTGCAGTGCCACCCAATTAATCTGTGGAGAAGAGAGCTTTTGTCTGGATGGCG
The DNA here is from genome assembly GCF_041439815.1 of Vibrio sp. 1F279. Lineage (NCBI taxonomy): Bacteria > Pseudomonadati > Pseudomonadota > Gammaproteobacteria > Vibrionales > Vibrionaceae > Vibrio > Vibrio sp. 1F279. Next base: position 10,979 of record NZ_JBGOOU010000052.1, read on the forward strand.
ATTGCTTTGAAGCCATGGCGACCACTTCAAACCGCTTTAATGAAAGCACCTCAGCCTTAGCCGCGCTCGCAGAAGCCGCTGACGGTATGGGTAACCCACCGAAGATATTTACAGGCAAAGGCATGAAGTGCACAGACGCCGCTTTTGGTTTTGCCGACTGCTGTAAAGACGGCGGTTGGGGCACGAGTATTGGCATAGCCCAATGCAATGATGAAGAGAAAGCGCTCGGTCAAGCCAAAGAGCAAGGCATTACGATAGCCCTTGGCCGTTATTGCGCAGAAAAGGTCTTAGGCGCGTGTATCCGGGAAAAGAAGACCTACTGCGTCTTTGATAGCAAATTGGCGCGCATCATCCAAGAGCAAGGCTCGAAAGGTCAACTTGGCATCAGTCTGGGAACCGCCAAACACCCCATTTGCGGCGCCCTTACCCCCGAGCAGCTTCAAGACATAGATTTTGAACGCCTCGACTTTTCGGACTTCTACGACGACATGCACGGCAACACCAACCTGCCTTCGGCCACAGAAATCCAAGAGCGATTACACAGCGCTTATCGCCATTAACTTAATCAATGATGAGGACATGATATGGATCCCCTACTCCCTTTACTTGTGGCCACCCTGTCGACAACCGGGTTTGCCATCACCCTTATTCGGCATCTTCTGTTCAAACGAAAACTCCATCAGCTCAAGCAAGAAATGATGAGGCACCAACAACAGCGTGGCATTGATGAAGCACTTTGGACGTTATTTCACACGCGCACCCACAAGATGCTGAGTTTCTGGCAATAATGAGGTCACACCATGAAGGACTTATCCACAAAAACGGTGAACAACTCAATTAACCGATTAACAATCAAACCCCTACCGTTAATGTTGTTGGCTTTATTGGCCTTTCACAGTATCGCCGATGAGCCCTCCAAGGGGTGGCGCTGGTATAACGAGACCAAAGCGCCCAAAGTCCCTCCCAAAGAGGAGGAGAGCCTCCCCCCCAACAGCGTCTCTACCGTGATGAGCGCCACCGAGCAGATGCAATGGTTCCACCGCGCGTTTGATGAAGCGTTAAACGATGCCACCATTAACCCAACCGATGAAGAGAAAAATCTAAAATTGATGAAGCTGAAAAAATTCATCGATGGCAAGACCACGCAAACGGGCATGACCTTCAAAAAGCTCATCAACGAACACCCCGAATACTCGTACACCAAAGACCGCCCCACAGAGCAAGCCGCAAGAGCGACGTACTATCAAGGTATCCAACTCAAAAACGAAGCCACTGTGCGTCAATTGGTACAAGAAGGTTGGGGCCTCTACTTCATCTACGAAGGGCAAGACGCCTTATCTCAAACCCTAGCACCCTCAATCCAAGACTTTGCCCACCGGTACCACATCGAACTGGTCGGGATCAGCAAAGACGGTCAGACCTTTGAGACGATTAATGAAAACCGTATTGATAAGACAGGGCGTGTACAGGTGCGCTACACACCGGCTTTAATGCTGGCCAATATCCACACCAAAGCACTCAAGCCCCTCGCCTACGGCTTCATTTCACAAAAAGACTTGCTCTCTCGCTTTCACAACGTCGCGACCAATTACCAAGACAGCGACTTTTAACTTAAGGACGCCCCGATGAACGCTTTTATCCGCACGTTATTGTTGAGTACGCTGATGACGCTCGCCTCAACCTCCCTCACTCAAGCGCAACCCCCTCATGCGATGACAGGCCAATACGCCTTGGTGTTCTTCCATTTTAGTCAGTGCGCTGAGTGTCACCACTTTGCCCCAACCATGAAGCGGCTAGAGCAAACTACTCAACTACCTGTGTACGATTTCTCCTTTGACGGACAACCCATCCCCGGTTACGCGACGCCTATACCGACCAACTCTGACATCACCGCTGCGTTTTTTGGGGATCTCAAAAACACCATTACGCCCGCCACGTTCTTAATCAACGTCAGCAATGGTAAGTACGTGCGTTTGAGTGAAGGCAATGTTCCATACACTGAGCTGCTTAAGAGCTACCAAGCCTTGCGCGCCGATGTGGCCATCATGGAGAGTTTACAATGACGCGACCTACCCTCCTGACTCTCTTAATGAGTCTTTCATGTTCACTTCATGCCGGCGGCTTGGGCGACGCCATGAACAGCTTTTGGGATGACAGCAGTTTTAACAGCAACATCACGAACCCAAGTGCCTATCAGGGTCAATCCGCCACCTATTATAATGCGGGCAGTTTGTTTGCTCGCACCAACATCAAAAACATTCAACTGGCCGCCATCACCTTGCCTTCTGTCAGCGCAGGGTGCGGTGGCATTGACGCCTTTATGGGCGGCTTTTCTCATATTAACTCTGACCAACTGGTGGCTTTTGGTAAAGCCGTCATTGCCAACGCCGTGCCCTTCGCGGTGGATTTAGCGCTGCAAACTTGGGCGCCGAGCATCAAAGAGAATCGGGACAAACTGCAAGCCATTGCTGATCAGTTCCTCACCACCTCGATGAACTCTTGCCAAGTAGCGCAATCGGCGGTCTCTGGTTTAGCGGCCTTTACCGATGGGGAAGCCAAGCGACATGCCTGCGCCACCCTAGGCACGCAAAGCAACGCTTTCGCTGATTGGTTAGAAGCGCAACACGAATGTCGCAACGTCCGTACCAACCAGAGCACACTGGCTAGCAACACCGATGACGCCACGGCGCACGCAGTGAAAGTGAACTTAAATGTGGTGTGGGATGCGCTCATGAAAAGCGCTTACCTTCAAGACAATCAAGAGGTCGCCGAGTTTATCGTAAGCCTCACTGGCACCGTCATTTACGACGCGCAGGGGACGCCAAGCTACATTCCGGCCATGTTAGTGGGTAACGACACCGCCATTAACGCCCTTTTGACCGGAGGGGATTTGGAGGTGTATCGATGCGACAACACCGAGACCTGCCTTTCGATGAGCCTAAGCGCCATCAGCCTAAATGAAAGCCAAGCCTTTAACGCCAAAGTGCGCCACACCGTCGATACGCTCTATGCCCACTTACAATCTGACCAACCTATCACCGACTCAGAGAAGAGCTTTGTTGAACTCAGTGACATTCCTATCTTAGCAATGCTCATTGATGATGCGCACCTCAACCTACAACCAGAAAGCCATTTATACGCTCAAAATATTGCCGCCGATCTCTTGCATGCCTATCTCAACAACATGCTGATGATCGTCAATCAATCCATGACCAACCTCGCTTCGGTTAACCCAACCGACGTCAATCGCACTCTCGAAGGCATCAACAGTGCAAGGGATTACTTACAAACCATTCGAGACCGTCACAAAACAAAATTGAACGCGTACTTAGCCCTCACTGAGCGCTTAAAACGCAAACGAAAGCTCCTTAGCCAATCGGCAAGTGACGCTACCCTATCGAACCTCACCTTTGGCCATTAAAGGAGATCCCCAATGACCTTAGACTTTTATCTCTATGGCGCAGGCCCTCAATTACAACGAGCCTTGAACGCCGTCGCCACTTTTTTTACCACCAACACCTTTGGCTCGTTAATCGAAATCGCCTTACAACTGGCCTTTATCATCAGTGCCACCCTATTTTTTGTGTCTCGAGACGCGAAACATGTGATGCGTTTTATGTTCATTTACTTGGCTATCCCCACTTTTCTTATCAGCATGAAAGCCACCGTCCATATCAATGACGCGCAAAATCCTATGCGCATTTATTACGTGAATAACGTGCCTTACATCGTCGCAATACCCGGTTGGGCGGCCACCACGTTCATGCACGGCTTAACCGAAGGCATTGAAATCGTCTTTAGCAGTACAGAGGATGAAAGCTACAGCTCCTCAGGCATGGTGTTTGGTTCGAATTTATACACGTTGCTTCGTAGCGCCAACGCCGAAACCATTGATCTGCAACGCTATTGGAAAGACTTTTATCACAACTGCATCGTCGGAGACATTCGAATTAACAAAAAATACACCATGCAAAACATCCTGCAAGCACCGGATTTGCTGGGTTTTCTCGCCACAAAATCGATGTCCCCCATTCGTGGGCTCTATAACCCCCAGGGTCAATACAGAACCTGCCGCGACGCGTTTCCTGAACTCACTCAACAATTTGATGAAGAGGCCAATCAAACCATGAATAAACTGGGCGCGTATATCTTGGGACGAGAGAGCAACATCCAATCAACGTTCTTAAGAAACGCCATCGAGAATAGTCACCAAGATTTAATTGGGGTCAGTAACAACGCGGTCGATATTTTAAAACAGAACATGGTCATCAACATGACGCGATGGAACATCGAAAACACGCACCGAGGTATCGCGGCCAACTACGCCTACACCGCCAACCAAATGCAAACCACCACCATGTGGGCCAACATTGGGCTGCAAGCCAAAGAGTTCATTCCAATGATGCACTCGATAGGAGTGATTTTGTTTGTCTGCTTTGGGGCGATCATTGCCATCATTGCCTTGCTGCCACATATGGCGCTGCCTGTCCTTAAAAACTACGTTGGCAGTTTTTTCTATCTGGCCACTTGGCCTATGATATTCACCATCCTCAACGCGATCATGATGTGGTTCTTAGAAGGGGCGACCCAGGGCGCGACACAAGGGTTACGCGGCATTACCCTCTCGAACATGAGCGGCATTGATTACGTCAACACGCGTTACGCCTCCATTACCGGATACTTGATGATGTCCACCCCCGCGATTGCTTTGGCGTTAACCAAGGGCGCAGCGGCCATGATGAGCAGCTTAAACTACCAACTGGCGGGGATGATAAACCAAACCAATGCCCGTACGTCGGCAGCGGCCTCAAGCGGTGACATCAGCCACGGTAATACGCAAATGCAGACCCACACGTTTAATAACGTCAATGGCAATAAGTTTGATACGTCGACATTGCTGAAACAACACGGCAGTACCACTCAAAGCGAAGACGGTCTGCTTTCAACGCAATACGGTGATAGAACGGTGTATGACACTAGCCCTACCGCGTCGAATTTCCAGTGGAATGTCGCCAGCTCTAGTCAATACAGTGAAGCGGTGCAAGACTTGCACACTAGCGCTCAATCCAACCTCTCGACACAACAAACGGCCTTGTCACAAAGCACACAAAGTGGCTCTCAATTGATGGCCGATTGGAAAGAGAGTTATTCTTCAACCCAAGGTTACGGTTTAACTCATGGACACGGTGCAACTGCTGCAGCATCAAAAGGCTTAGAGCAGGTCAGCTCCGCCACTGAGCAAGTCAGTGCGGCAACCGGATGGAGCCATGAGAAAGCGAATGCCTTCTTACACTCTGCGTACGGCGGTTATGACGTGAACGCTGGACTGTCAAGCGGCGCTCTCGGTGACGCCGTAGGGTTTAATGGGAGTGTGAACGCGTCCACGGGACAAAAATGGACACAGGAAGACCGCGAAACGCTCAGCAGCATGAGCAACGAACAACAAAGCCAAATGCAAGCCGCCATCGAATCCTACCGCTCTGGTGCCAACCAAACCATCGATGCGAGCAACCGCCTCACGGCCGACGAACGTAATACGGAGATGGGCACTTACGCCACTGGCTTTACGGCGAACTTTAGTGAGACGCAAGGCTTGATAACGTCCACGACACAAGCTCAACAAGAGGTCGATACGCTCAGTCAAGTCAACAGCCAAGAGCAACGTCATATGGCCAGCCTGACTGAGAAACTGGAAAAGCCATTCCAAGCGTTTGTTGAAAACGGGCTTACGAAAGACGAATCAAGGTACATACTCACAGGTCAGGGCAACGATGCTCGTCAAGCCCGCGCTGATGCCTGGGAATACTTTAAAACAACCGACACGTTTAAAGATTTTGTACTCGCCAGCGTACCAACTCAAGAAGAGCACGAACAAGCCTTTAATCCTGAGCCGACCCAAGCAGAGTGGCAAACGATGGTGGGGGAACAATACAAAGGTAAGGCTCTAGGCAACACCAGCCAAACGGTGCTGGAGCAGCATGAACAACGCGGCGGCACAGAGCGTTATTACAACCCCGACAACCACTCACAAATCGTGGATGAAACTCGCGGTCAATTTGAGAGTACCAGTAACCGTGTTGAGCCACCATCAACCTTGCAGCCAACACAGAAGGAGGACCAAACCCGTTCTTAACCTATAAATAATGGTTAATTATTGAGCAACCCAAGTGAGATATCAAAACAACCTAGTATTATACACTGTATAAAATGGAGGATTAGTAATGAATAAATGGATCGTATTAGGCTTAACCACTTTATGTTCGTTTTCAAGCTTAGCCAATAGTCAAATTCCAGAAATCGACCGCATGAGCAGTGGCAAGAACCCTGCAAATATGCGTTACTACGTTGAGCATTATCGAAATCCCGATAGCCCTGAGTATCGAGATTTATTGATTGGGGTTCGTGTTGCTGCGGATACCATAAATCTTTATACCACGCGCTTAGACTCTCGCAATCAACGTATCGATTATTGCTTGCCCATGAAAGATCCCGCCAATCGCGAAACATTATGGGAATGGAAAACCGAAGAGTTAATGGAGCTGATTAATAATCAAATTGAACATAATATTAAAAAATACGGTAAACCAGGCATTAGCGGCTCTATCGGTTATTACTTAGCAATGGGGCTAAAAGAGCAATACCCTTGCCCAGTGCAAAAGCAATTTTAAGCTATTGGTTTACCCTGCCAAAAGTTATCCGTTCTTATCATGCTGTTCGCTGTAAATCCCCGTGATGTCTCACGGGGATAAATTTAGACCAAGCTACTGACTTGCCGAGTTTTTCAAGGTAATGATGGCTACGCCCTCTGCTGTGTCCTAATAGGCTTGATATATATCTATAGGCTTTCAACCAATCCAAGTTCATTACTTGTAATCTGGTTTAATTTTTTGCTGAAACTCCCCCTGTTGATCCCTAACATCCTAGCAGCCTTTGATTGATTACCACGCGTATGAGTTATCAACTCAGTAAACAATGTTTCTATCACCGTAGGAGTAACCCAAGACATATCAGGGCTAGCTGATTTATTATCAAACCATGTTAGCTCCAATTCTGCTCGGATAAGTTTTTTTAAATAGTCTTTGTTGATTGGGGTTAGTTGGTCATTCATATAAATTGGAGGTTGTTAATCGATTTTATCATGTTGGCAAATTTATCATGAAAGTGCCTTAAAATCCGCTCACTCCCAAATTTGATGTCATGCAGGCTTTGGTTTGTAGTCGCTTGGTGGGCACAGTCATCTTGACTTGAGTATGTCGTCTACTCGACAATTATGAGTTAGAAGTGTTCGGATTCCGAACAAGGAATCCGACTTCAAGCGTTGCCTTCCCTGCCCTAGCTCATCAATAGCTATCATCCTGATAAATATTACCTTACAAACTATACTCATCATCTATCGCTTGTGTTTTAATGCATCTAAACGCTTATCAGGTAATCTTCAAATGGCACGAAAACACGATGGAATCATATGGCACTTAATGGACGCTCCATGGTGGTTAAGCGTAGTACTCTCTGCTTGTATTTATTTTGGGCTTTCATACCTATTGCCTAGCTTGGCCGTGGATAGCAATAATTTCATCTTTGAAGCTATTGCTCCAAACTTGCCCTTGATGGCTCCATATTTTACGTTCTTATTTCTTCTCCCCGCACCGATAGCGTTTTTCAAGCAATATCAGAGGAAAAGAAGCTATCTCAAGACGAACACTCAGATTAAAATTCAGAGGAATACTTCCCCACTAAATCACCTGACTTGGATCGAATTTGAAAGTTACATCGGAGAATACTTTAAGTCTCAAGGGTATGCGGTCAAACAGTCTTTCGCTCAAAAATCTGATGGCGGTGTTGATATTTGGCTTACAAAAGATAGTGAATTAAGCCTTGTACAATGTAAGCATTGGAAAACTCGCAAAGTGGGTGTGCAAATTCTAAGGGAAATGTACGGTGTCATGATCGCGAACAATGCCAGTAAGATGATTATCGTAACTTCAGGAGACTTTACTTCTGAGGCTGTCACTTTTTCTCTAGATAAGCGCCTGTGGCTAGTCAACGGCAGCGAACTAGTACATATGATTGAAGATGGCCGCAGCTTTCAAAATAAACCATCAATATCGCCCCAAACACACAGGGCAGGCGTCGAATCTATGATTTGCCCTAGTTGCCAATCTAAGCTTGTAATGCGTGTTGCTAAGCGAGGAGCTAAATCTGGTATGTCTTTTTATGGTTGCTCTACGTATCCAAAGTGTCGTTATACTTGCGACTGCTGAGTTTTAATCTATTCGCAAAATACGCTTGTTGTAGCAAGTAATCTTTGATGGCCCGAAAGTTGCTGCTGGCATCTATGCTATTTGGCATGGCCAACAACTGATTTATTGCGGTATCTCTGAAAGACAAGGCTAGGTCTGGCAAGATATTGGAGCAATTACCTCTTTTAAACCCTCTCTAGATGAACCTTGTCCAGTTCTGAGTCAGCATGTCGTCGCGACTCATGTTCTCAATCTCTATTGTCTTCCGACAGTTGGAATTGCGGCGTTTCTTTCTCTGGTAAAATAAAGCAGAGAATGCTCTAACTTACTTGTCGCTCTCCAATTTTCCAAGCTATGTACTTGTAAACTTGCCTACCGCAATCATCTGATACATAATGACACTACCATCTGATAAGGAGTTATTGTTATGTCACAAATGCAAGCATTCAAGCCTGTTAAACAGCCAGCTAGCTTTTGGCAGCAAGTAGGTATTCCATCGCGAGGGGTAACCCTTTATGAGTCTGTTCATAAAGGTCTGGATTTTGATGTTTTTGACAAACTAGCCAAGCACTCTAAATTGGAAAAGAAAGAGTTGGCTACCGCTGTTACAATTCCACCAGCCACACTAAACCGCAGATCGAAAGCTGGACGTTTTAACAAAGACGAAAGTGATCGTTTGTACCGTTTTGCTGAGATATTCAACCAAACCATCAACTTGTTTGAAGGTGATATTTTGGCCGCGTGTGAATGGATCAAATCCCCTGTGGTTGGTTTGGGTAATCGCCGCCCTATCGATATGGTTGCCACAACTGCTGAATCAGAGGGTGTGCTAAACCTAATTGGACGATTAGAGCATGGGGTATTTTCTTGATCACTTTGTACCGAATCGTAAAGGAAAAGTGGGAAGAGTCAGCTTTCGATGGCGAAGGCTCCAGACTGTACGGAGGGCGTTGGAATTCTATTGGACGGTCTGCGGTTTATGTTGCTGCGTCAGAGTCACTTGCCATTTTAGAAATCTTGGTTCATCTCAAAAATACCAAAGTACTTGAAAATTATGTCTTGTTTACGTTGGAACTGGATGAAGCCGATGCTTTGGTCCTTGAAAATGACGACTTACCGGACAACTGGAATGAAGAGCCAGCCCCGCTTCAGACAGCCGAAATCGGTGATCAATGGTTATCGAGCTATTCAAGCTTGGCGCTGGCGATCCCATCGGTGATTGTGCCTCGCGAACAAAACTATGTGCTCAACACAAAACATCCAGGTTATCCAAAACTCATCAAAACAGCCAAAAAACACGAAATTTCTTTCGATACGCGGCTTCTATAAATCAGCTATTCCCACTGTAATTGTCCGAGGACATTAAAGTTTGTCAGTTCCAATTTAGTTTGATCTGTTTTTGGCTACATCAAGTTAGACGGCGAAGATAAGTTAAACCACTTTCGCCCCGTTATTTTTCACAGAAAAAAGCGGTTCAACACTCCTCAGCTGAGTTTAGGCGATTAAAACTAATGCAATCGCACAAAAATTCAGTCTTGTTTTTCACTAGATAGAGCTAAACGAAATATTGTAATTAACGGTTCTAAATCGAGTGATACCCCTGCAATATTTGCATCAATCCATTCTTGTTGAGTAATTTTAGGCCACTCGATGGTGTAGCCAAGGACAAATACGAGTTCTTCAAAGAAAAAACGTAAAGTTCGGCCATTACCTTCCCTAAAAGGATGTAACAAATTTAATTCGCAAAATAGACTGGCTAATTCTTGGATAAGATCAGGCAAAGCCAAATTGTCTAACGAAGGGATAATATCAAATAATTTTGAAGCTTCAGCTTCAATCCTAGAAACGGTACAGAATCGAGTGTAGCCTTTAGATATATCCACTTCTCGAACTTGACCTGCCCATTCAAAAATATCTTGGAATAGATGGTGATGTAGACATTTGAGGTGATTGAAGTCTAAATGCTTGATTTCAGAAACATTACTTTTGTATGAAAGGTACCTATAACTCGTAAACTCAACTTCGGCTTTTTCAAGTTCATCCGAGTCAAGTATATTCAATCTGTTAATTAAAACATCAGAATTTGAGTAACAGTATTTGTCCTGATCAGCACCATATTTATCTCGCATACTTGCGTTTTAAATCTTCAATGGTTTGAACGTTCGATTTCTTATTTATCGTCATGCCTTCATAACCCAAACTGGTTTTGAAGTTCTTTAAGCTAGGGGTAAATGTAGCTTTTTGGCGCTTCGGATTTGAGACATTGGCCATATCAATGTTCCTCTTGTTGGTTGCATTAATTGTACATGACTAATCAGCTAATGTCATGAAGTAGCGATTTTCGCAAAGCCAAGTGAGCCGCGCAGCAGCATTCTATTCTAGTAATGTCACTGGCAAAGTTTTATCCAGAGGCTTCATTGGCCTAAAGTTTTACCCGTGGCACTTGTCTCTCAAAGTGCCAGCTAGCTCAGAGCTGCCCCAAAAACGTCACAATCTGAATTTTAACACGTGGCATTTTCTAGCTCGAAAATGCCCCGTTATGAGCTACGACCGATTAGCCTCTCAACTCACAAAAGTATAATTTGACTTAGATTTAATAATTCTAAAATGTAGAAGTAAAGTCAGATACCCCCTCTATTTAAGTGGCCAAATTCAGTGTGCCACAACACTTATGTTATCTAACCGATATGATTAAGTATTTCATGGAAATATTTCTAATTTGATATCAGTAACAATTCATCGTTATTTCTAAGAGCGATAGATCATATTGATCCCAGATACCCATTAAAACCCGACACCAAGAATCTGGCAGTTTTTATAAATATTATCACCATCCCAAGACCAGACCATCGGCTCCGTTTCCATCACTGTGCACGGTTCACCAAGCATCGTTTTGTTTTCAGGCATACTTATAACTCGTTGACCTCTGTACTCCCAAAGGCTACTGTAACCAGAATTCTGTCTCATACTTACAACGTTGGTCATGCCACAGGAGTTTGAAAGAGGTTCACTGGTGTTACGCCAATAGGCGTTTTCGCCACTACCGACTGCGGTGAATTCAAGATCGAAAGTATTTGCGGATAGTTTGCAAGTTTCTTTCTGGGTTTCGACATCAAGCTTCGTCAAATGATGAAGAAAGTCTTTTGCTTCATCCATATTTTTTAATGGGCAGGCAGAATACATTGATTTCCACTGTGAATAGTGATTTTTCTTTCTTTCGTCACTGGTGCTTTCAATTAATTTATTTAAACCTTTAATAATCGAGCTATCACATACCGATGCGTTTAGTTTTTCAAGGCTTTCAACCTCCAATAGCTCAGCATCAATCCTGCTAAGCTTATTCTCAATTTCATCTTGAGAATTGATATGTTGAGATAATGTAATTTGGTTAAAGGTGCATATCATTTTCGTGTCGGTTATAGACTTGCATCCCCCGTTGAGGATTGAATTCATAATATCCCCCGATTTGGGACTTAAATTTAAATAGGAAGGTACTTTTAATGTTTCTGCTTGCGCATTCATGGCCAATGTAGCTAATAACCAATACCAACGACTCATAGGAACGCCTTATTTTTTTGATTTGAGGATTTTTTTGGATGTTACTCAAGTTAAACTTGTTATAGGTATCGCGACTAGTGTGAAAAATCAATACACATGCTATTCATCTGTGTTTGCAATATCGTACTTATTAGAAAAGCCGCAACATACGGCTTGTTTCTTTGGTTCAGAAAAGGCGGTTATGGTAAACCATCATCAGGTTGGAAACCTTAATTGATTTAGTATTGATATACATTTACATCAACTTTAACGGGATCTTTTTTACAAAAAGATATGTACCAAGTTCCGCCTGAAGCTATACACGCAGCCTCTAATTGAGCATCTTCATCTCGCTGTTGTGCTTTTCGTATTGCACGAGCTTGGCGAGAATCAATAGTTCCTTTCTTACATTCCTCATCAGACATATCTAAGCCTCTACGAGCTAATTCCTTAGATACGACTTCCAACGTCGCAGAGCGGTATGCGGGGGGTAAGCGCGTCATGAACCCCGCATTCTAATTAACCGGCACGAAGAATAAGATCA
>NZ_JBGOOU010000053.1:0-22387 GCF_041439815.1 Vibrio sp. 1F279
ACCTTGGAACTTCAAACACTGACAAGTCGCCCCGTGGGTTCATGGGGCGGATACAGAACACTAAGAAAGGTTTGAGGTTTTTATTCCACTCATCAACACGAGTAGATAACGCCTTGTTGTTTGGGGAGACTAGTGTTTTAGCATACGCTTGCTTCACTAATTCGCGCCATTCTGTCGCGTTAGTTGGTAGGCAGTCTATGCATATATATTCGAATGTTGCATAGAGTGTACTGTTGATACGTGTAATCCAAGACACATAAGATGCAGATCTCTTGCCTTGGCAATAAAGAATCATTAGCTCAGATAAGACATCTCTATCTTTAAGCTGAAGGTGATAAGTTGAAAGCTCAATGAATCGCTCAATTCCACGATCGCAAGTATAGTTAAAACCTGGTTTACCGTTTTGGACATGATATTTCATGAATCCACCTAGTTGTCATTATTTTAATCAAAAATAAACACTTTAAAATCAAGCAATATCATTATAGAACAAATGCTTAAATTAAGTATTAACTCCGATTTTGACAACCTAGTGCGTTAGGAATATTACCGTTCGATAACCTTCCGTGCCATTTGGTGCAATTTTCCAGTTCTCTAGGTGCTCAACGATGCCACTAAGCTGCTTTTCGTTGAACTGTTTAAGCGGCTTGTCTTCAAGCTCTTTACGGTCAATCAGCACTTCCACAAAACGCTTTGGTAATGCTTTCGCCAATGTGTTTTTCAGACTCTGATTTGGGTGTTTCTCGCGAGAATTTTCAAGCAACTCGGCAAGGTCTACTTCAGGTACTAGGTTGATAGAAACCGATTGACCCGCTTTCCAGAATGAAGAGATTTGCAGTACCGAAGGACCAGATAAGCCGCGGTGCGTAAACAGCAACGCTTCTTTAAATAAAGTGCCGTCTTGCGCTGTGATCTCAGCAGGAATTGCGATACCAGAAAGCTCAGCGAAAGCTTCTTTATCTTCTTTGTGCAGAGTGAATGGCACTAAGCCCGCTGTAGTCGGCATTACAGACAAACCAAACTGCTCTGCAATCTTATAGCCAAATGGCGTTGCGCCTAGCTTAGGCATAGACAAACCGCCTGTCGCTACAACGAGTGAGTCACACTCAACTTCGTCGGTATTGAGGTGCATCTTGAAGCCAGCGTCTGTTTTTTCGATGGAGTGAACATCACAACGGTAGCGTTGTTCGACTTTCGCTTGCTTACACTCGTCAAGCAGCATGCTCACGATGTCTTTTGCTGTGTGGTCATTCACACAGAACAACTGACCGTGATCGCGCTCTTCGAACTCAATGCCGTACTTGCTCACCATCGAGATAAAATCCCAGTTGGTGTATTGAGATAAAGCTGACTTCACGAAGTGAGGGTTGTTACACAGGAAATTGTTGGCTGAAACATCATAGTTAGTAAAGTTACAACGACCGCCACCTGAGATTAAAATTTTTCTGCCCGGTTTCTTTGCATGATCAACCACCAGCACTCGTCGGCCGCGTTTGCCCGCTTCCGCAGCACACATTAAGCCAGCGGCACCCGCACCAATTACGATTACATCAAATTTTTCACTCATGTGGTTCTGCTTTTCTTCACTTGTGCAGCCCGAGTACGCCCTGTTCTCGAAATGCCATCAATAAAAAAGGATGTGCATAAACAGCACATCCTTACTAATTGCTCGCTATTTTAGCGGCAATTTTAAACTTTGCAATTGATGTTCAATTGTACAATTTGCAGACAGCAGCAAGCCACTGTTTGGCTTGGCGAACCAACAACCGAAGCTTTACACCAAAAATCTAAGCTCTACTTCAATCGTACTAAATGACTTAGACGATGAAAGAAGACAGCAAGGTTACACCTAACAGAGCAGAAGAGAGTATGAATAACTGCCTTACACGATCGCACTTCGACGTAAAAACTTCGTCGTGATGGTGGTGATACTCTTTGCTTTTGATGTAACTAAACAGGCGAACCTGTTTGGTCATATTGCCATGGGTTGTGAAAAAACCGCCTCCATCTACTTGTTGATATAGTAGAGGGTGTGCTTCTCGCATAATATAAATGAGTGTTCTTAGCGCAGTAAAGTAACGCGCCCAGTTCACACAAGTCACAACCATTAGTGCAAATAGAATAGTGTCGCCGCTGATCATCCTTTCCTCCTTACATCTTCATAAGAAAACTCAAAAGAAAAAGATAATCAGTGTCTTTCTCGTACTACCTATACGGCAGGAGCTTCCATAATTGAAGATGAACCATCTTTTGCCAATTGCGCTAAGTCTTTATCAATAAAGAACAATGCTTTACCGTCTTCACCAACAAGCTCTAGCTTATCCAATACACCTTTAAACAACTTCTCTTCTTCGTGTTGCTCTGCAACGTACCATTGCAGGAAGTTAAAGGTTGAGTAATCTTGTGTGCTGAAAGCAACGTGAGCCAGTTTGTTGATCTTTTGAGTAATCATTTGCTCATGTTCGTAAGTTTCACGGAACACAGCCCCAAGGCTATCAAATTCATGTTTTGGCGCTTCAATCGCACCTAAAATTGGCATTGCACCTGTCTCACTTACGTAAGTAAAAAGACGCTGCATGTGTTCCATTTCTTCTACTGCATGAACACGCAGAAACTCTGCTGCACCTTCAAATCCTTTGTCTTCACACCAAGCACTCATTTGTAAGTATAGGTTGGATGAGAAAAATTCTAGATTAATTTGATCGTTCAGTTGCTCTACCATAGTTTTTGATAGCATTTAAGACTCCTAATTACATCTTCAGTTTTCTCTACTATATCACTATTTTATGAATATCTCGCAGGCCATTAGTTAACCAATATTTCGAGCAAACATTACGCAAGACAGTGGATATGAGATCACTTCAGCAAAAAAAGGCATTGCATAGTGCTAGTCTTTAGTTAGGCAATGAATAGAAGAGGTAGCGATATGAGTTACAAACATATTTTGGTCGCAGTCGATTTATCAGATGACAGCAAATTACTTGTGGATAAAGCGGTAGCATTGGCTAAGCCATTGGAAGCCAAAGTCTCTTTTATCCATATCGATATTAATTATGCAGAGCTCTATACCGGCCTTATTGATATCAACATGGCAGAAACCCAGCACAACGCGATGGAAGCATCTCGAGTTCAGCTACAAAATTTTGCAGAACACGCTCAATACCCTATTACCCACACCTTAGTGGGCAGCGGCGACCTGAGTCATGAACTGTGTGACACCATCAATGAATTCAATGTTGATTTAGTGGTTTGTGGGCACCATCAAGACTTCTGGAGCAAATTGCTCTCTTCAACACGACAACTGATCAATGCCTCGCCGGTTGATATGCTGGTCGTGCCTCTAAGAGATTCAGAAGACTAATGAATTAAGGTTAGGTAACATACAGCTCATATCTTATTAACGAAGTTTTTATATGAGCTATTTAGCTAGTGTTACCCTCTTATGGGCCTTCTCTTTTAGCCTGATCGGCGTGTACCTTGCTGGTCAGGTTGATTCTTGGTTCTCTGTATTAATGCGTGTTGCCCTTGCTGGCATTGTATTTCTTCCTTTCCTGAAGTTTCGAGGTATCTCGCGTAAGCTGATCGCTAAGTTGATGGCGATTGGTGGTATCCAGCTTGGGCTGATGTACTGCTTCTATTACCAGTCTTTCTTGCTGCTATCCGTTCCTGAAGTCCTTCTGTTTACCGTTTTTACCCCAATTTACGTCACGCTTATTTATGACTTCCTCAAAGGACAATTCTCTCCGTGGTATTTAGTGACAGCGGCGATTGCTGTATTGGGCGCTGTATTCATTAAATTCGCGGGTATCAACGAAAACTTTTTAGTCGGTTTCCTCGTAGTCCAAGGTGCAAACCTGTGCTTTGCTATCGGCCAAGTTGCTTACAAAGTAGTGATGGAGAAGGAATCGACAGAGTTACCTCAGCGCACAGTATTTGGTTACTTCTATTTGGGTGCGTTATGCGTCGCTTCGGTTGCTTTCATACTCTTAGGTAACCCTGAGAAGCTGCCAACAACCACTCTTCAATGGGGCATCCTGATTTATCTTGGCTTGATTGCTTCGGGGCTAGGTTACTTTATGTGGAATAAAGGTGCATGCATGGTGAATGCTGGTGCACTGGCTGTAATGAACAACGCCTTAGTTCCAGCCGGCCTTGTAGTGAACATCCTTATTTGGAACAGAGACGTCGACTTGATTCGATTGGCCATTGGCGGCGCGGTTATCTTGTTCTCTCTATTCGTCAACGAGACATGGGTGAAAAAGCGTGTTGCGAGATCCACAAGCAACGCCTAACCGCTTTAACTGAGCTAAGTGAACTAAACTAAGCTAAGTGAGCAGAGCTAAATGAGTTAGCTCTGATAACCCCAAAAAGCAAAAGAGCGACCTTAGGTCGCTCTTTTTAAATCATCGTTGTAGCAATAAGTTATCCGTACCAGTTTCAGTGAATGTGACTATGGCTCACTACCTGAGTCTTGGTTTCAGTGAAAGCGACGTCATCAAGTTGTAGGTTGATACGTTCAAGGTTACTTTCCAGTTTTTGACTTTTCTTAAACAGCTTTTGCTGCTTCTTAATCATCTTCGCGAGCTTTTTGTTGTACTTCTCTTGTTTCTTAGCCGCTTTCTTCGCTCGCTTGAGGTCGGCTTTTTCATCACCACTCGCATTAGCGATTCGTTTTTTCAGTTTGGCTTTTTTCTGTGATGCATTTTTATCTACAACATTAGGGGCAATATCAGCAGCGGCTGGATCGAACATTTGTACGCTCGGCTCAATTGTCTCGCTGATTTCCGCAAGCGATAACTCTGGTGCAGGTAATGTTTCCGCTAGTAGGCCGCATGCGGCTTTTTCTTCAACGGGTTTATTTTGACAGCCAAGAGGTGGAATTGCGGTTGGTTTGCATAGGTTCGCTTGATCCGCCGAAGAACGCGCACAAGAACGACACACAAATTTAGGTTCAGTAACCAAGCTGTGGATCTCTCCTAGGTGTTCAGTGATATCTCGACGGTTTAACTTACAAAAGCGTTTAGCCATGCTACAACTCCAGCTAAGAATAATAATGATTCTTAGTTAGATATACATCCGTAACGCGACTATCGCAAGTGTTAAATGGTGATTTATCGTATTTATGACGGGAAATTTTCTTAGCGTGTCTCTAAGTTATTGATGCTTCAATTAAGTCATTGATGCTTTCACATACACATCAAAACGGTTCTTTTTAGTTTCGATTGCCATGCTCGGTTTTTGCTCGTCTAACCATGCTGCGTAATCCGGTCTTTTGACCACAACGCGCTTAGTTGCCAACTTCATCGCAGGCTCAAACAAGCCATCGGCATCCAGATCGGCGCCAACCAAAGATTGGAATACTCGCATCTCTTTCTTAACCAAAGCCGACTTCTTCTTGTTCTCTGGGTGTGGGTACATAGGATCGAGGTACACCACATCAGGCTGTTCGAAGTTAGGGTCGTTGCTAAGTTTATCCAGCGCATCGTGACTTGAAGCGTGAATCAACTTCATACGTTCGCTAACCCAACCGCCGATATCTGGGTCTTTTTTTGCTCTCTGCAGGCCGTCATCCAATAATGCAGCCACAACTGGATGTCGCTCTACCATCTGCACTTTACAGCCCAACGACGCCAACACAAACGCATCACGTCCTAGACCAGCGGTACCATCGAGGATAGTTGGCGTTGCACCTTTGTTTAAACCTGCCGCTTTAGCAATTGCCTGACCTTTACCACCACCAAACTTACGTCTGTGACCGACTGCGCCTCCCACTAAATCAACAAAAATAGCGCCAAGCTTAGGCTCATCGACTTTACGTAGCTCAAGTCGCTCGCAAGTCAGTACCAAAGCAAAATCGCTGTTTTCATCATGAGATAAATTCCAACGGGTCGCTAAGTCATTTAGATGATCGATTTGGGTAGCATCTTCGCAAATCAGTTGTAGTTGCAAGGTCGTCTCCAACAGACAGTAGTATTCAAAACAAAAGAGGCAACCAGTTTACCTGATTGCCTCAACAATACATATTAGCGGTGAAAAGTATTCACAGCTCGGTCGGCTTACCTAAACCAATTACTCTATCTCTCGTTCTTGCCTTAACTCTTCAACAAGCTCGGCCAGTGGCTTCGGTCGGCCAATAACATAGCCCTGAGCGTAGTTAACACCGAGTTCAATCAACTTATCGAGAACCTGAGTATTTTCAACAAACTCAGCTACCGTGTGCTTGCCCATCTGCTTCGCTAAATCATTGATCGAACGAACCATCACATAGTCCATCTCGTTAACATCAATATCACGCACAAACAGGCCATCAATTTTCACAATATCAACAGGTAATGCCTTCAGATATCCGAATGACGACAAGCCTGAACCAAAATCATCCAGCGCAATCAAACAGCCGAGCTCTTTAATTCGAGTAAAGAAGTTGATTGCCTGCTTCATATTACTCATGGCGGCCGTTTCAGTGATCTCTAAACAAATCTTATGGCAAGGCACTGATGAGTTCGCCAAACTTTCAATCAAGAATTCAACAAACTCTCGGTTACCCATCGAGTGACCAGAAAGGTTTATCGAACACATCCCTAAATCATCAACTAGATGTGGGCGTTGCTCCAACCAATTCAACGTCTGACTGACGACTTGGCGATCAATCAAATGCGCGATGTTATAGCGCTCGGAAGCTGGCATGAAGATCCCCGGTGAAATGTACTCACCTTGGACGTTCTTGATCCGCACCAGTATCTCAAAGTGCATTTTGTTGCTATTTTCCTCTAGACCAAGAATACGTTGGGCAAATAACTCCAAGCGATCATTGGCTAAGGCTTCGTGTACCAAGTTAACGCATTCCATTTCTAAATGGCGACGGCGCAGATCTTCATCATCTAGATGATAAAGGTGATAACGATTTCGCCCTTCCTCTTTAGCGGCATGGCAAGCGGCATCCGCCTGTGCATGCACCATTTGTGATGAAGCGGCAGTATGGTCAATCAATCGAATTCCGATAGAACAAGTAAGATTGAGGTGAATATCACCCCATAAGAATGGATTCTCACTCATCATCGATATAATACTGTGACAGACATTGACAGCATCTCGCTCAGTACAGTCTTTGATTAATACCGCAAACTCATCTCCCCCCATCCGAGCTAACACAGCATTGTAAGGAAGCACATCTTCTATCAGATTAGCGCTAAATAAGATCGCGGCATCACCCGCTTCATGCCCAGCAGTATCGTTCAATACTTTCAATTGGTCCAAATCTAAGAACAACATCGCATGAGTTCTCATATGACTCTCGACCTCTTTCAGCGCCTTTTGTAGCTCTTGCTCAAAGTGGTTGCGGTTGAAAGTGTCTGTAAGCAGGTCATAACGCGCTTGGTATTCTAACTTTTCAGAAAGTTCGCGGGTTTCAGTAATATCCTCTCCCACAATCAACAGCTGACCCGAGTCGACCAATGGACGAATATTTTCACGAATCCAGATCGTTCTACCGTCCGCATGACGATACTCGATATCACGACGCCACACGCCGCGAATTTTGTGCTGTGGTTGCAACAAGATATGACGAGGAATCATCGCGTTCTCATCCACATAAAATTCTCTAGGGCGATGCCCCAAAAGCAGATCAAGTGGATAACCTAGTAATTCTTCAGCAAACTGGTTCACTTGCTGAATGCGATTATTGACATCCAGTGTAATCATCATCACCGGCTGCTTGTCGTAATACAGTTTGAGATTCGCTTCACGTTGGAATAATTTGTTCTCAGCAAGCTTTCGTGAGGTAACATCACGAGCTTCAAATAAGAACTGAATGGTGTCCTCTTCACTGCTCGGCATCGGCTTTAAAGAGATATCTAGCACCATTCCACCACGATCACGGCACCATACCTCCGCCTCAAATCGTAGGGTTGGATAATCATCCCTTTCTGCAAAATACTCCTTCAGCGCTTCGCCAGCGGCATCCTCCCAATATTCTTGGAGAGGTGTTCCTAATTTATAACCTTGATTATAAAGAAGCTCATGCAGCTTACTGTTGCTCGACAGCAGTACACCGCCTTTATCAAGAATACCCATGTACTGTAGACTTTGATCGAATATCGACTCCAGTAACAGCTGGCTTTGTCGGCTAGCACGCTCACTTTTCTTGAGGCGGTTGAGGTAGTAAACCAAGGTCGCAATAACACACGACATAACCAGAAACAGCAAACCTATTGTTCGAATTTCATCGTGATAACGCACCAAGAATGACTGAGGCTTATTGAGAAAAGTAATTGAAGCCTCATTCTCAGTTCCCAGCCCCCAGCGTGACATCTGTTGGTAGTCGAGTTTAATTTCCGATGCGCCAGGTGCGACTAAAGGCAGAGGTTCATTTGGGTTTGCTAATACCTTTAGTAAAACACGTCCCGTATCTCGACCTTGCGTTTCACCACTTTGAATAACACCGCCTATCGCCCCAAAACCCAACCCCAAATCGTGCACCATATACAGTGGCATTTGGGTTTTAATGTTCAATTGTCGCCAGTCTTCAACGCTACTCACGTTACCTTTAGCATCGCGATAATATGCCCAAAAGAGTAAGCTCTGATCTAGATCGGTTCGCTGAGAAAACGCAATTAACTCTTGGTAAGAGTCAGGCACATAGTGCTCCAGCAAATCGGAAAAGTTGGGGTGAGCCTCAATAGAACGATCAATTTGTGAGCGGATAGCCTCACCTGTTACTGAATGGTCAGTAACAATGTATATCTTCTTTACGTTTGTTTGAAGGCGCTTAATTAGCTCAATATTACCCAATAAATCAATATCTTCAGTAATGCCCGTCGCGTTCAAACCTTCAATCATTTCAGGGGAGAAATTGTTGATGCCACCAAAGATTACTGGCGTATCTTTGAGATCGGGCGCAAGGCGCTTCATTAAATTAAGGGCGTTATTGTCACTGACCACAACCGCAGCAAATTCTTCATGCATCAACTTGGTGTGATAAAGCTGATAAACGCGCTCTAAGTATTCTGGGTTTTGAGTTCGTTTACTATCCAAATAAACAACTCGATACGATAGTCGATCACGGTCCAGTTCTTCTGATAATCCTTTGTGGAAATCATCAGTCCAGAAAAAACCCTGATGATAAGAGTGAATAACCAACACATCTTTTGTTTGAGCTGAAACAAAAGCACTCCAACACATAACAATCAAAAACAACGAAAATCGCACTGAATTCACCCTAACACTATAGTTGCTGCTAATATTATCACCCTTGGCTATGATGTGTACTAAAGTCGGTATGTTTTTTATTCACCCTAAGGATTATGCATGTCCACAACTACAGCTCGTCTGGATGATCTAGACCGTGCCATTCTCAAAACCTTAATGGAAGATGCGCGCACGCCTTATGCTGAAATGGCAAAGAAATTCGATGTCAGCCCTGCGACGATTCACGTTCGTATCGAAAAGATGAGATCGGCCGACATTATTGAGCGAACCGAGGTTGTGGTAAACACCAAGAAGCTTGGTTACGACGTGTGTTGTTTTATTGGTATCAACCTTAACGCAGCTCGCGACTACCACTCAGCCATTGCAAAACTGAATGCCTTAGATGAAGTTGTTGAGGCTTACTACACCACTGGCGCCTACAACATTTTCGTAAAGCTGATGTGTAAATCGATCGAAGAGTTGCAGTTCGTACTGATCGATAAATTGCAGGCGATTGACGAGGTTCAATCGACTGAGACACTGATTTCATTGCAGAACCCTATCAACCGCAATGTAAATCCATAATCGTTTGATAAATCGATACAAAAAGAGCCTCACAAGGAGGCTCTTTTCACATTCTGACTAGCACAATATTAAGCGCTGATACCCGCATGACGCAGCATCGCGTCGATTTGTGGCTCACGACCACGGAAGCGTTTGAACAGCTCCATTGGCTCTTCGCTGCCACCCATTTCAAGGATGTTATTCAAGAAACGATTACCCGTTTCAGTGTTGAAGATACCCTCTTCTTCAAATGCAGAGAACGCATCTGCAGACAATACTTCAGCCCACAGGTAGCTGTAATAGCCTGCACTGTAGCCACCAGCAAAGATGTGACCAAAGCTGTGCGAGAAGCGGTTCCAATCAAGACTTGGCAGTACCGATACCTTAGACTTCACGTCGGCTAGTGTTTCTAGTACGCGAGCACCGACTTCTGGATCGTATTCAGTGTGTAGCGTGAAATCGAACAGGCCAAGCTCTAGCTGACGCAGGATAAACATCGCAGATTGGAAGTTTTTCGCCGCTAGCATCTTCTCTAGCATCTCTTTCGGTAACGCTTCACCAGTTTCGAAATGACCAGAGATGAACGACAACGCCTCCTCTTCCCAACACCAGTTTTCTAGGAACTGACTTGGTAGCTCAACGGCATCCCAAGGCACACCGTTGATACCCGCAACTGCGCCCGCTTCAACTTGCGTTAGCATGTGGTGGATACCGTGGCCAAATTCGTGGAACAAAGTGACCACTTCATCGTGAGTAAACAGTGCTGGTTTGTCACCAACTGGCTTGTTGAAGTTACACGTTAGGTAAGCAACAGGCGTCTGTAGCTCACCAGATTGAGTAATGCGACGACCGCGACAGTCATCCATCCAAGCACCGCCACGTTTGTGTTCGCGTGCGTATAGATCTAGGTAGAAGCTACCGCGCAATGTGCCTGTCGCATCAAAGATGTCAAAGAAGCGCACTGAATCATGCCATGTATCCACACCTTCACGCTCAGTCACAGACATACCAAACACACGGTTTAGTACTTCGAACAAACCAGACACTGCGTTCGACTCAGGGAAGTATGGACGAAGCTCTTCATCAGAGATCTCGAACAAGTTCTGTTTTTGTTTCTCGCTGTAGTAAGCGATGTCCCACAGGTTTAGCTCAGAGACACCAAACTCTTTCTCAGCAAACTGGCGTAGCTCTTCGACTTCGCGCTCACCTTGTGGTTTGGCTTTTACTGCTAGGTCGTTAAGGAAACCAAGTACTTGGTCTGGCGTTTCTGCCATCTTAGTCGACAGAGATTTTTCGCTGTAAGTGCTAAAGCCAAGCATGCGTGCGATCTCGTGACGCAGCTTAAGTTGTTCAGTGATGATCTCAGTGTTGTCCCACTTACCAGCATTTGGACCGCGATCTGAAGCGCGAGTTACGTAGGCTTCGTACAGTTCTTTACGCAGTTCTTGGTTATCACAGTACGTCATCACTGGTAGATATGAAGGGATGTCCAGAGTCAGTAGATAACCTTCCTGCTCTTTAGCTTGTGCCGCGGCTTGTGCTGCTGCCAATGCCGACTCAGGCATACCAGCCAGTTCAGCCACGTCTGTAACTTGCTTGCTCCAACCCATGGTTGCATCAAGCACATTGTTTGAGAATTGAGAACCCAGCTCAGACTGACGCTTGCTGATCTCGCCGTAGCGGTGCTGCTCGTCTGCGGGTAAGCCAATGCCTGATAATTCAAAGTCACGCAGTGCGTCGGTAATGGTTTTCTGTTGAGCTTGGTCTAATGCCGAGAATGCCTCACTCGCCTTGATCGCTTTATACGCTTCGAACAAACCTTTGTGTTGGCCGACCCACGTGCCGTACTCAGAAAGTACAGGCAGGCAGCTCTCATAAGCGTCACGCAGTTCGTCGCTGTTCATCACAGAATTCATATGGCTTACAGGTGACCAAATACGGCCTAAACGATCATCCACTTCTTCAATTGGAGCAACGAGGTTGTCCCAGCTTGGTGAAGTATTACCTTCAAGTACTTGTTCTATCTTGTTGCGACACTCTTCAATCACTTGCTCAACCGCTGGCTTAACGTGCTCAGGTTTGATCTGTGAAAACGGAGGTAAATCCGTGAAGGTTAATAGCGGATTAGACATATAAACATTCCTTTGGCTTTAGAGACTTTCGTCTTTTTTGTAATGAGGTCGTCTTACAGTCATCAGGCTCAGGGGCACCCTAAAAAATCACCTGCGAATAGTTATTAAATAGTGCCCATGAAGGCAAATTTCAATAGTAGAACCAATAACTAACTGCATATTGCTAGCGACTGTTCCTGAATTGTTCGAGAATTTATGGTCCATTGGGGGTTATAATAGTCAAACTAACCCCACCTACACTAACCACACTCTAATTCGAGAGTGTTACGAGAGTTTAATTTGTTAAGTTATCGCCACAGCTTCCACGCGGGCAACCATGCCGACGTAGTAAAGCATATCGTACAGAGCCTTATTCTTAATTCTTTGAAACAAAAGGATAAGCCTTTTGTTTACCATGACACTCACTCTGGTGTAGGTCGTTACGACTTAACGCATGAATGGTCTGAAAAAACGGGCGAATACAAGCAAGGTATTGCCCGCGTCTGGGCACAAACAGAACTTCCTGAAGACATTCAAAGCTACCTTGAGTCTATCTCAGCACTCAACAATGGCGAAAAACTGCGTTTCTACCCAGGTTCACCACGTGTAGCACGTGCGCACCTACGTGACCAAGACCGCATGGTATTAACTGAGCTTCACCCAGCCGATCACCCTCTGCTTGAGCAAGAGTTC
The DNA here is from genome assembly GCF_041439815.1 of Vibrio sp. 1F279. NCBI lineage: Bacteria > Pseudomonadati > Pseudomonadota > Gammaproteobacteria > Vibrionales > Vibrionaceae > Vibrio > Vibrio sp. 1F279. The sequence goes on from NZ_JBGOOU010000053.1 coordinate 12,552, forward strand.
CACCGCGATCGTCAGGTATCTATCTACAAAGAAGATGGCTTCCAACGCCTAAAAGGCAGTCTGCCACCTAAAGAACGTCGTGGTTTGGTTCTTATCGATCCACCTTACGAGCTGGCAAAAGAGTATCGTGATGTTGTGACTGCGATTGCTCAAAGCCATAAGCGCTGGGCAACTGGTATCTACGCAATTTGGTACCCAGTGGTAAATCGCTGTGATATCGAAGATATGATCGAAGGCCTTGAAGGCTTAGGCATCAACAAGATTCTACAAATCGAACTTGGCGTATCACCAGACACCAATGAGCGTGGCATGACAGCATCAGGCATGATTGTTATCAACCCGCCTTGGAAGCTAGAAAGCCAAATGAACGAGATTCTTCCATTCTTGAAGGAAGCAATTGCGCCGGCAACCGGTCACTTCAAAGTAGAGTGGATCGTACCCGAGTAATCTCGAACTTAACGTCATGCTCTGACGAATATTCAGCAGATTGTGACGTACACGAATAAATTTTAAACAGGGAGATTGAGTTCAACCGATCTGCCCTCAATATAATAATTAGACAATTTAAGAATCTATAGGACGTAGGTGTTCAGTGCGCTCACTGTACCCACAGCCTTCAATAAATGGAGAAAGTAATGGCGACTCATTTTGATTACATCTGTATCGGCGGCGGTTCAGGCGGCATCGCATCAGCTAACCGCGCAGCAATGCACGGTGCAAAAGTTGCACTTATCGAAGCTCAAGACCTTGGTGGTACTTGTGTAAACGTTGGTTGTGTTCCTAAAAAGGTTATGTGGCACGGTGCTCAAGTTGCTGAAGCGATCAACCTATATTCAAAAGACTACGGCTTCGACGTTGACGTAAAAGGCTTCAACTGGGGCAAACTGGTTGAAAACCGCCAAGCGTACATTGGTCGTATCCACCAATCTTACGATCGTGTTCTTGGTAACAACAAAATAAACGTAATCAAAGGCTTTGCTAAGTTTATTGATGAAAAAACCGTTGAAGTTAACGGTGAACACTACACTGCAGATCACATCCTGATCGCAGTAGGTGGTCGTCCAACCATTCCAAACATCCCTGGCGCAGAGCACGGTATCGACTCAAACGGTTTCTTCGACCTGATGGAGCAACCTAAACGTGTTGCTGTTATCGGCGCGGGCTACATCGCAGTAGAAATCGCAGGCGTACTAAGTGCACTTGGCACAGAAACACACCTGTTCTGTCGTAAAGAGTCACCACTTCGCAGCTTCGACCCAATGATTGTTGAAACACTGGTTGAAGTAATGGAAGCGGAAGGTCCAACACTTCACACGCACTCTGTTCCTAAAGAAGTAGTGAAAGAAGCAGATGGCACGCTGACTCTGCACCTAGAGAACGGCAACACTCAAAACGTTGACCACCTAATTTGGGCTATCGGCCGCCACCCAGCGACTGACGCTATCAACCTAGCATCAACGGGTGTTGCAACCAACGACCGTGGCTACATCAAAGTAGACGAGTTCCAAGCAACCAACGTTCCTGGTATCTACTGTGTAGGCGACATCATGGAAGGCGGTATCGAACTAACACCTGTTGCTGTTAAAGCCGGTCGTCAGCTTTCTGAGCGTCTATTCAACGGTCAAACAAACGCAAAGATGGACTACACGCTCGTTCCTACTGTTGTATTCAGCCACCCACCTATCGGCACTATTGGTCTAACGACTCAAGAAGCTGAAGAGCAATACGGCAAAGACAACATCAAGGTATACACGTCTGGTTTTACTGCAATGTACACTGCTGTCACTCAGCACCGTCAACCTTGTAAGATGAAGCTAGTGTGTGCTGGCGAAGAAGAGACTGTAGTTGGCCTACACGGTATCGGTTTCACTGTCGATGAAATGATTCAAGGCTTCGGTGTTGCAATGAAGATGGGCGCAACCAAAGCAGACTTCGACTCTGTTGTGGCAATTCACCCAACGGGCAGCGAAGAATTCGTTACCATGAGGGGTTAGTGTAGGAAAAGCATCTTACACACGTAAATAAATCTGGAAAATAGTTAATCACTGTCCATACTGTATACATGGACAGTGATATTTTTCAGGATGATTTATGACATACCTTGTGCACTCCAGCGATGTTTTCAAAGAGACTGAGCTACAAAAACTGGATAATGGTACATTCCATTGCCTCCCTTCCAATAACAATATCGGTTCGCTGCCAACCCTCTTTTCGAAAGATGGTGTATTCAATCACGAAGCCAACAGCTACCTGTTTTATCTCAAGGTCGTAAAGAAAGCAGAGGACTTATCCCCTTGCGCGCAGGCTTTGCGTGCCTACTACCAATTTCTTGAGGACAAAGGGGGGAGTTGGGATAAATTCCCGCCAGTCAAACGGCTCAAACCAACTTACCTGTTCCGCTCACACCTGCTGAAGCAAATAAAACAAGGCACGCTTGCACACAGCACTGCCAGTGTTCGTATGAACCAAATCGTCAATTACTATAAGTGGCAAATGCATGATGGTTATCTATGCGTAAAAAATGAGAAAGAAGCCCCATTCAAAATGGAATTTGTCTCTGTTCAGAACAGTGGAATGCTTGCCCACATATCTTCAACTTTCATTGTTGAAACCAGTGATTTACGCATAAAAGTGCCCAGGGATGCAGATAGTAAAAACATCAGGCCACTATCTCCACTAAGCCGTGATACGCTTAGTATTTTAACTCAACACCTTCCACTAACGTCTGAAGAGTTGCGCTTGCAGGCCTTGCTTGCAATTGATACAGGTATGCGGGTTGAAGAAGTAGCAACCCTAACGTTAGATGCGCTGGACACTGCAACGCCACTTGCTGAAAGCCAACATCGCTTTGAAATTCTTTTATGCCCCCGCTCTACTGGCGTACAAACCAAATTCTTGAAAACACGGACTGTCGAGATTTCATCGGATTTGATCCAGTCGTTGAATGAGTATCGAATTTCAGAGCGACGCCTTAAGCGTGTTACTAGGCTTAACGAGAAAATAGAACAATTACACAGTGATGCTGTCAGCTTCACCCAGAAGACCATTGAAACACTAGAGCGTTGTGATCGTCACGAACCACTTTTTGTTAGCCAACAAGGCAACCCTGCTACGGGTAAATCCATTGAAGCTCGATGGATTGAGTTCAGGGCAGAAATAAAACAGGTAGAGCCATCATTTTCCCATCGCTTCCATGATTTACGCGCCACCTATGCCACCTATCGTCTCAATGTTTTGCTAGAGGCTAAATTGCCCGTTGTCGACTGTATGGAGCTTCTGATGGGTTGGATGGGGCATAAAGGTGAAAGTACGACTTGGAAGTATTTACGCTTTCTAAAACGCAAAGAGGCTTTCAAAGTGAAGTATGGCATCCTTGATGCGATTATGCACGATGCGTTAGGTGGTAACGATGACTGAACCTACCTACCTTTCTGACTGGAAACCAGAACTTTGCTTTAATCTTAATGCGTACAACAACGCTTTAGCTGACTTTAACCGCCTTTTATTTAAAGGCTTTCCTCCAACTCACAAACTACAGCAGAGCCATCAATTCGAGAATGCTAACCGTAGAGAGTTTGCTCTTAGATTAAAAGACAGATTTAGTGAAAAAATGGATGAAGGTTCTAGCCATAAATCTCTATATGGGATTTTTAGTGAATTATCACAGTACCTTCGATGGTGCGATAAAGAAAATTATGCAGCTTTTAGCCAACACTCATTAGAAGGCTACATGGAGCACATACAAGTTCGTGTCATGTTGGGGGAAATAAAACGTAGTTCATATAAAATTAGACGAGCAAATATGGTCTCCCTATTCACTAGATACCTTGATTTACCACACTATTATTTTAATAACGTGATTATCATGGACAACAGCGATCGAGAACCGTTTGAGAGCTATACACGTAGCGATTTAAATCAATTGCTCCCTTTCTTAAGGCGTCTTTTCAATCAAACCTATTCACAGTTTATTGAAGCCCCTGATAAGCACATTCATGCGTCAAAGGTTACACCGACTATGACCTTTGAATGGCTAGGTGAAAAATATCAACTTTGTGGAGGTATATCTAAGATGATGTGTACTGCCGCCTACTTATTGTCTTATTACACCTATGCCAACACAAGCACTCTATTACAACTAAGACAGCCAAACAATGCTTCGATATTTACTGGTGAAGTCTGGTACACAATGCCAGCTTTCAAACGTCGCGCATTTAAAACCATTCAAATTGAAATTGGTGAGCATGAATTAGAGATCCCCAAGTATGCCATGACTTTTTTCGACAAATTACTGAAAGCTTCACGAATATTAAGTACCAGCGAGCAAGCAACTCTTCTTCAGACGATTGCATCCAAAAAGATACAACCATTAAAGAGCAGAACTCTACAGGCATTTCTCAAACTCTGGGTCGAAAAAAACTTCACATTTACAGATCAAATGGGAAGACGCTTACGCCCTAGCATAAGCCGCTTTCGTGAAACAGGCTCTCAACTAACGTCATATCATCAAGGTGAAATGGTTAATAACCTCATGCTTAACAACACACCCAACATCCGTAAGCGTCACTATAGCGAGGGAAATAAGCTGGCAAATAACGGCATGATGCAAGATACGATGTCAATTCGGGAGGAGCAGGTCAAGAGCAGGGTCAACACACAGCAGGCTCAGAAAAACCTCAGTATTGAGGTACTGGTTATCGAGGAAGAAAACAAGATTAACCTTCCCAATTTAAGCCGAACTTCTAATGGCGGTAGCTGCGCTGCCCCATTCGGTGAAAAGTCCCAAAAGTACACCAAGAAAGCTCAAGCACAAGGGCTTGCAAAGGAGGGAGAGCGATTAGCCTGTGCAGACCTACTAGGGTGCTTTGGTTGCCCAGACCAAGTGATTGTTCAGTCGGTATCAGATGTCTGGTGCCTGCTCTCATTCAGAGCCTGTATTGAAGAATCACTGTTCCTTCACTTGGATGCCAGCCATTATAAAAAAAACTTTGAAAACATTGTAAAGTTTATCGAGCAAAAAATACTACCAAGCATAAATCAGCAGATATTGAGAAAGGCAGAAGCCAAACTTGATGATGATGGTTTGCACCCTGCATGGAGCGACAACGAATCAGTTTTAAGCTTAATTTCAAAATCACCAGTCGAGGTAGGATAATGGATACATCTAAACTCTATTTACCCGACTTTCCACAGCAAAATAAGGTCACGGATGTTGATGTAGTAACGCTCTACCATGAGAAAAGATATGAAGAGCTAGATACCATCATCATCTGCAAGGATAAAGACGGAAACGTTACCGCCAACTTTGGCCAGAACAATTGGGATTGCCTGCCTTTCTCGCGAAAAAAGAGCAGGAACAACCTAAACACAGAAGAGTTTGACAATATCCCTGAGCTACAACAGGAACTAAAACTGCTAAGTTATGGCTGGCTATTTAACAAAAGTCCAAAGCAGAAAAAAGCACTCAAGTTTTCTAGTGTACGAACTCGATTTGACAATATAAAAGTGGTTTATCGTTTCTTACAAAGGAACAACCATAAGTCACTAAAATGTCTTTCTTTATCTATGGTTTGGAGTGATTTTGAGCACTTTTTACAAGAGGGTAACTATGCCCAAGGGACTATCGAGTCAACTTTTGTTGCATTAAATGCCGCTATAAATGATGAGTCATGGCACAAGCTTGAGCTTGGACTCAATCCAATAAAGTCAAAAACAGAAGCAAGACGGATAAGTTTCAATGAAGCGCAGCAAACTCTTGTTATACCTGAACGTTTATGTAATGCCATTTATGGAAAAGCTATAGAACTGGTCAATGATGCTCACCCACATAGACAATTAATATTAGATATTGAGAAGTCTCTACAGCATAACTATGACGAGGGGGTGCGCAATCTTGAAGAAAAAATAAAGCAAGGGAGCCGTTATTCCTTCATGGGTGAGGATGGTAGCTTCGATAAGCGAAAATACATTTCCACAGCTCAAGAGTTACAACCATGCAAAGTTAAAGAGCTTGTCGAACCATTAGCCGCTAAAGTACCAAGTCTTAGACTAAACAATGGAACAGATTTTAAACGCTATTGGGGTCAACTAACTAATGCTTGCTATATCGTATGTGGTGGTTTTAGCGGTATGCGAGATTCCGAAATCGATAAATTAACGCCTAGAAGCTATTACAAGGATACCTTTGAAGGACGTGATTTCCACATGCTCCAATCTCACACTTTTAAGTTAGGCAATAAGCGAGAAACATGGGTCACAGCTTCATCTTCCAAAGCTGCAATAGAGTTAATGACCACATTAACTGAAGAATGGCGCAAAGAAATCACTTACCCAGATAAAAAATACAAAGACTCGATTTGGGTAAATAAATCATACCGCTCCAAGCCCCCTACATTGATTACAGGATGGAATCACCGATTACAGCGCTTTTGCAATCAATTCAATTTCATTGTAACTGAAAAGGATTTCGCAGAATGCCTTGAGTCAAACCCTCGCTCATTTAACCGCGTAAAAAAAGATGTAACTGTTGGAAATCCATGGCACATGACAACTCATCAGTTCAGGCGCACCTTGGCCTTTTACTGCATTAAGAACCGCCTAGGGACATTAGTAGCGCTAAAACAACAGTTCAAGCACTTATACCTCGCGATGACCGAGTGGTACACCAATGGTGGGAAGCTGGCGAGCCTACGGGATCTGAAAGTAGATGAGCAAGTGCAAAAGGCACTCGATGAAATCAATGCAGAAACCACCGCAAATAAAATCTTTAAACAATGGCACTCAGATGAAAAACTATCGGGCACTTATGGCAAAGCGATCATGAAAATGCGAGGGGATGTGCCGACCATTTATAGCTCATGGGATGTTATATATAAAGCCGTAAAGGATGGTAAGTTGACACTGCATGGTTCAATGCATAGCTATTGCAAATCTGGTTATGACTGCGATATGGACGGTGTGGTCACCCCACAATTCTGCGTGGACTGTGGCTCTGGTAGTAGCATCATTGACGAACAACAGGCTAAATGGTGGCGAAAAAAGCACCGTAGTCTAGTTGCTTACATGGAATCTGGCGAAGATATTTCAGTAAGTGAACATAGTCACTATGTCACTCAAGTAAGAGCCGCAGAGAAAGTCATGGCTGACTTTGATATGCCCTTCACGCCTTTTGAACCTGATTTGAAGGTAGCGAATTTATGAGTAAGAGCGAAAATACACGACTAGCATTAGAGGCTGCCCTAGAAAGAATTAAACAAGGCAAGCCTAAGCGTATCCCTACTCATCGTAAGCTCAGTGTGAGAGCGGTTGAGGAAGAAGCTAACCTAGGTAATGGCAGCGGCTATTACTACCCTGAGTTTGTTGAGAAAGTGAAGCAAACTAAAGCAGAGATTGCGGCAGGAAAAGGTGAAATAGTCCAACCAGAGATCCAGACTGTTCGCACCAAGCTCAAAGAACAAAAGCGCATTAAGGACAACTACAAAACTAAGTACGAGGCGGAGCGAGAGAAGTTAGCCCTGTTTGCAGCTGCGCAGCACCACCTTAACGACAAGCTGGTTCAAGCGTTGGCTCATATAGAAGATTTGGAGTTTAAAAACTCCCAATTACGTGAAGAGTTAGTTCAACTAAAGCGAAGCAAGGTTGTTTCGATTAAGTAATCGTTGAGTTGAGGAATACTAAAGCTTACTCAATACCATCAAGCTTTTTCTTAATATGGTCGATAAGGTTTTTCTTATCGGCCTCATTCAACTTATCTATCAAGCAAACAAGCTCTGCAGAATCAACATCCTCACAAAAAAAGTAGCTCAATGGCACTCCAAGCTCACCAGCAATTAACTTCAAGGTTTGAGCATCCGGTGTATGCTTCCCTTTCTCATACTGATTCATTCTTGGACTAGCAGAACCTTCATCCATACCTATACGAACTCCCAAAGCCTTCTGAGAGAGGTTTGCTTTTTTACGCGCTTCTTTGAGGCGTCTTGGTAACGGATTATTGAACGACACTGATGCTTCATATCTCTAAGCTCTATATAACTAAGATTTTCTTAGTTTTACTGATTTCTGTATACTAAGCAATCCTTAGTATTTGAGTGATGTAAGCAATACATGAAACGTTCTACGAAAATCAGTGCAGAAATGCACAAGTTGTTGATTGAAAAGAGAATGGATGGTTTTTCAGTTGTGGAAGCGAGGGACGCTTCATTAAATGTTGAAAAAGGTACACAAAACCTTGATGAAGCTCGGAAGAAGATTTATCGCCAAATATGGCAATATCAACAAAAGGGGTGGTTGCGAAGTGAAGGGGAAGGAAGACACAAAAAGTACTTTCAAACCGAACAATTTAGAGAGCTACAAGTTACGCCTCGAAAAAAAGCCACATATACAACTTCGATAAAAGAGTGCACAACGGATTATTCCGTGTTATTTCGAGAGAGTAATGAATACAAAGGTGAATTGGAGATCGTGCTTGGTGAAATTGAAGAATACCAGTCATTAAGGTATCGCTTCCCTGAGCTTGAGTGCAAGTTAACCCCACTGTTACAGCAAGCAAAAGAGCGTTCAGCACACCTACTTGGAAAGGTGAATGGATTGACGAATGTTCTTAAAACCCTCTCAGAAGATTGCCAACCGTGTTAAGACATTGGCAACTAGAGTGCTCGGAAAAAGCCTTACAGAAATATAGAAAAAACCAAAAACACTTTTTCTGCCAAGCAACCCCTGGGGCTGGAAAAACCGTACTTGCCGCCACTGTCGCATCAAAGTTGCTAAAAGACGGTTTGGTCGACCTTGTATTATGTTTTTCTCCATCATTAACAGTTTCTGATGGTATAAAAAGAACCTTTTCTCAGACCCTAAATTGTACTTTTAATGGTGGGCTAGGCTCTATTGGACAGTCACTCACATACCAATCAATTCAATTTCTCAATGATGAATTTTGGAAGACACTTCGTAATCACCGAGTGTTCGTCGTCTTTGATGAGATACACCATTGTTCAGGCTCAGATATTGAAAATGCGAATGTTTGGGGCCAGCAAGTGTTAACCAAAGTTCAAGAGTTAGCTACCTATACTTTGGCGATGTCAGGCACTCCTTGGCGTTCGGACTCTTTACCTATCGTGATGGCCGAATATAACACTCCTGACGGGCAGCTGTTGGTTGACTACCAGTACACATTAAAGCAGGCAATCGCTGATAATGTCTGTCGAAACCCGAAAATCGTATTGGTTGATAATGAACATTTGTCGGTGACTAGCGATGAGAAAGTTGAATCATTCTCCTCGATACTTGAGATGATTAAGCAGACTAAAACCTCGTACCAAACGGTCATTAACAACCGAGATGCAATGGAGTACTTGATTGACCTTGCTTGTAAAAAGCTCGCAGAGATACGTAATCACTCTCCTAGTGCCGGTGGATTAGTTGTTGCTTCGTCTGTTTACCACGCTCAAACCATTAAAAAGATACTCTGTGAAAAGTTCTCACAAACCGTCTCAATCGTGACTTACCGACATGAAGAGCCTTTGGATAAAATTGAACGTTACCGTCGAGGCAACACTCAATGGATTGTTAGTGTCGGAATGATCAGTGAAGGTACTGATATTCCTCGCCTTCAAGTTTGTTGCCACATGAGTTCAGTTAAAACAGAGCTGTACTTTAGGCAGGTACTCGGACGGATTCTTCGGGTTAATGATTCTATGAACCAGCAAGCGTGGTTATTCACTTTTGCAGAGCAAAGCCTAATAGAGTTTGCAGAGCGGGTTGAACAAGACATTCCTGAGTCATGTATACCCAGTTAACTTGAAGATGCGCAGTTGAGCACCTGAAAATTATCATTTATT
>NZ_JBGOOU010000054.1:0-20792 GCF_041439815.1 Vibrio sp. 1F279
AGCAGATCAGATCGTAGGTTCTGGATTTAGTTCCATTGAATTACGCAACAAAGCCCTTTACCTATACCAATATCATCCCTTCTTAACCAATCCAGTGCACCGAAATAACTGGCCAGTGATTTTTGGGATTTATTTAGGTTCGGGCTTACCTTTATTTTTTTCAGCTCCCTTAAAAACTGGTAGTCATCTGCACTAATTTCATCACGGAAAACTGCAGAATCAATCGCATAGTTCAGGACTCCAATTAATCTGCGTAAAGGACTACTACCGCCATGATTATTCAACGCCTCCATACGGTCAGCTTCATAAGCCTTTAAAATTTTATAACGACTTTCAATGACATGTACATTCAGCCATTCTATAAAAGAGCGTGCCGCATGAGCAAAAAATCTTTTTGCATAAATTGAGGCCTCTTTATCAAAAAATACATAGTTATAAGAGGCAATCATAGCCTTATATAACAATACTTTATCTGGGTGAGACCAGTCCGTCATGGTTAGAGTATACTGAGAGTTACTACCTTGAATTTTAGGTACAAAAAGTGACGTTGAACAAAACGACTGTTCAAGTAAAGCGACAGACTTATTTTGCTTTAAGTCAACTGAAAGTAGCACCTCGATTTCAGAGCTGGTCAAAAGTTGCCCACTAATCCCCGATTCATCACTACGTTGCATTAGCTACCTCCCTCGACAATCCTTCTCTCTCCCCACAAGCATGAATGTAGATTTTTGTTGTGTTGTTGGAATGCTTACCGCCCACCTTGTGACCAAGGCGACGAGCTGTTTCTAGGTAAACCCTTGATTCAGTAGTGATTGACTCGTAATTCTTTTTGGCCGCAACACATAAGTCGTGAAATATATCTGTGCCAAAAGAGTGCCTTAAATGATGGTAAACATTAGCCTCATCTAAAGTTTGATAACCTGAATAAGCCTCTTGGTTTTCACTCATCACCCTTCGTAACGCCTTAAGGGTCTTAGAAAAAGTGGCACTTCCGTACCTTTTACTAATCATTTCCCCTTTTGTGTGATTACTTGAATTCGACACAAGTAAATGATTCGACGCTGATTCTGGGCGCTCCGTATTATAGTAGCGCTCCATCAATTGCAGTTGATCGCGAGAAATATAGAGAATTCGTGCGGAACCGTATTTCGCATCAAAAGATGGAAGGTGATATTCAAACTCTTCTTTTTCAGGAGATTCTTTCTGGTGATTAAATAAGCTCAGTAAGCCCTCGCGCATTTTACCATCAGCCTGAAAGTTACCTAGATAAAACCCTTGGTTTTCCGAGGTTCGACAACCTAACTCACCACCATTTCTAAGAACGATTTCCTCTAGTAAACTGTCCGTATGCCTATAGAGCAGCTCCCTTGTCGCCGGAAGAAGGTATTTCACAATGAGATTAGATTTGTTATTTGCTCTAGCTAACGCTCTATATTCAGCAAAAATAAATATCTTTTTATAGTTTGCATCAAAAAAGCAGTTCAGCCAGTTGTAATAGCTACACAAAGAATTGAGAGCCTTATACACAACCACTTCGCTTTTTTGCAGTTTTACAATTAGGTGTTCATTAATGTATTCATTAATGTACTCGGCTGGGAGGGCGGTATGCCAAGCAAGGTTGACTGAAGGGTGATCGTATTCCTCTACCCACTCTAAGAACAGACCAAGTTGTTGACCTCGTTCGTATTGAGCATAATCTCCAATTTCCTCCTCTTTGAATAAGAACTCGCAAGCACCAGTAAGTTCAACACGTTTATTTTCATTAATTACCGAATGGCCTGTCACATGAGTGTATCGACAATAGAGACAAGGTAGAAGAATAGGAACATCTTCATCATAAAGATAAATCCAATGACCGTTATGTAACTTATCGAAAATGCGCTGCATACATTTAGACCCAAATGTTATCGCCCTGAGGTTTAAATGTAGTAGGTATTATTTTACTTACAAGTTGTTCTAAAAGTTAACACCTGCGAGTTTAAAAACAGTCCATATCAACGTGGATTATCTTTCTTACTTTCTCTTCACTCGCACTACACATCTAGGAATAACCCAACCTTACAACTGTATTTATAAACAGTATAATCAATTATTCTCAGATTTAAAATGATCTGGAGCCCAGCTAAATAGCTTTAACTTCATTAGCCACTTACTATTCTGATAGTATTGTTAGAGAGTATTTAACCTATAAGTAGGGATAACTTTTGAGTGATAAAATACTAGTAGTCGAAGATAGTCGTGCATTCAGAAACTACCTGTACCAGCAATTTAAAAATGATGGCTATGAGGTTGCGCTGGCTGAATCAGTGGCTGAAGCTAAAGCTATCTTAGAACAAGATACGGATTTCTTGTGCGCGGTGCTCGATTACTGCTTACCCGATGGTCAAGATGGCGAGATCATTGATTTGGTACTCGGCTATCAACAAAAAATTATAGTCCTAACCGGCATGTTCAACAACACACTTCGAGAACAAGTACTCGCGAAGGGTGTGATTGATTACATCCTCAAAGACAGCATGTCATCAGTCAGTTATTTGCTTCCTTTGGTTAATCGAATCTCAAATAACCGATATCATAAAGCCTTGGTTGTTGATGATTCTGCGGTTGTTCGTCGATATGTAGTGCAACTTCTTGAGCACCAATATATTCAAACGATTCAAGCGGAAGATGGCGAACAAGCACTAGAGCTTCTCCAAAACGACCCCGACATCACTTTCGTCGTTACCGATCATGACATGCCAAACAAAGATGGCATTTCGATGACCCGTGACATTCGAGTACACCATGATCGTAATCAACTCGCTATTCTTGGGCTATCTGGCAGTGACGACCGAACCATGACAGCTCGTTTCCTTAAGGCTGGTGCCAACGACTTCCTTTACAAGCCATTTAACCAAGAAGAGTTTTTCTGCCGTATTCATCAGCTACTCGATATGAAAGAGGCCACCAATGAACTATTTCGTCATGCAAATGAAGATGCTCTGACCGGGCTTTGGAACCGTCGTTATCTATTCAATCAAACATGTAAAGGCTGCGAACATCGCAGCATCGCCATGATGGATATAGACTTCTTTAAAAAGGTGAATGATACCTACGGTCATGATGGTGGCGATGCGGTACTCATTGAAGTCGGAAAGATCATCAAAAATCATTTTAAAGATGATGTCGCCGTTCGTTTCGGCGGTGAAGAGTTCTGCATTCAATCATGCCGACCATTTGAAGAATTTGTCGACACGCTAGAGTCAATGAGGATTGCGATACAAAACCAAGAAGTTATTCATGACTCACAACGGATTAAAGTCAGCATGAGTATCGGGTTAAGCGACTTAGTTGGCAGTTTGGATGAGCAAATAAAAGCCGCGGACGAACTACTTTATACTGCAAAAGAACAAGGTAGGAACCAACTGGTCTTTGCGCGCAATAACATGCAAATCGACCACTAGAAATTCGTTTTTGTTTCCGTTTTTAGCATTCCAAAATAGACAGTTCACTCAAACAAAAAAAGCTCAAGACGATAATCTTGAGCTTCTTATTCTAAGGGCATAGACAACTCTATTCCCCTATGACTGTCACCAATTAAGCGATACGGTCTTTACTCCAAGCCGCTTCTTTTTGTTGACGTTCTGCCAGTTTCTCTTCACGGTATGCTTCACGTGCTTCACGTTTTTTACGCGCATCACAAGGTTCAGGGCAGTTACATACTTTATCAATACCAACAGCACCTAAGCCACCACAGCTACCTTTCACAACTTTCTTTTGGATAATATAGCCAATTGACATCGCTGCGATTACTGCAAGAAAAACACCAAATGTAATCAGAAATGTATTCATAATTATCTCGCTTACCTTATTTACCTAAGTATGGCTTAAATGCTTCTGAAGCAATTTCTTTAAAGCCATCAGCTGTTTTTACCACCATGAACACTGGGATGTTATGTTGGTTTGCGACTTCCAGTCCTTTTTCTTCACCTAAGACCATAAGGCCAGTAGATAAACCGTCTGCAGTCATTGAAGACGGGTTTAAAACAGTCACTGAAACCACTTTGTGATGAAGCGGCTTACCTGTTTCTGGGTTGATGATGTGTGAATAACGAACACCATCACGCTCAAAATAGTTTCGGTAGTCGCCAGACGTTGCGATCGCCATATCACCAGGCTCGATGATCTCTTGAATGTTGCGCTCGTCAACACTTGGCTTCTCGATGGCGATACGCCAACCCACACTTTCACGGTTTAAGCCCTTCAAACGGATTTCACCGCCCACTTCTACCATGTAGTTATGAATGCCAATTGAATCGAGGTAGTCAGCAACGACATCCACGCCCCAACCTTTTGCGATAGTCGAAAGGTCAACATACAAGTTAGGCAAATCTTTGCTTAGCTTATTACCTTCAACGCTTAAGTGATGAATACCAATCTTAGCCTTACGAGCCGCAAGCTCTTCGTCTGATGGAACCACTTCAGGACGTGCTTCTGGACCAAAACCCCACAAGTTAACTAATGGACCAACCGTCACATCCAACGCACCTTCAGTAAGACCGTTCAAACGAATCGCTTCTTTCACAACGATAGCGGTTTGTTCAGATACTTCGAATGCGTCCGCACCTTTGTGTTGGTTGAAACGGCTCAGCTCTGAATCTTCACGGTAAGTCGACATTTGATCATTAACTTCTTCAAGTAGACGATCGATCTCGGTATGAACTTCTTTAGACTCAGGAAATTCATCGCCATTGATGTACTTAATGTTATAACTGGTCCCCATTGTCGGACCACTTAAATGTACTTGCTCTCTTGCCTGCTCACAGCCCGCAAGAAAAATCAAAGAAGTTAATGCAACAAGCCAAATTCTCACTTGCTTACTCCTGTCTAATGTTGAGGATTTATATAAGGAAAAATAAGAATGAAAAATAGGTATTTTAAATGCCTTACTCTTTCTTATATAAGCCAGTTTGTTGTCACGAGTAGTCTTAGAAAAACAAATGGCTGACTCGTAAGAGTCAGCCATAATATCAATCACTTAAATGGATTAACCACCGAAGTCATCTAGTAGGATGTTTTCATCTTCTACACCAAGATCTTTCAGCATGCCGATCACAGCCGCGTTCATCATTGGTGGACCACACATGTAGTACTCACAGTCTTCAGGAGCTTCGTGATCCTTCAGGTAGTTTTCGTACAATACGTTGTGGATGAAACCAGTGTAACCGTCCCAGTTGTCCTCAGGTTGAGGATCAGACAGAGCACAATGCCACACGAAGTTTTCGTTTGCAGCCGCTAGGCCGTCGAAGTCTTCAATGTAGAACATCTCACGCTTAGAACGTGCACCGTACCAGTAAGACATCTTACGAGTAGAGTTAAGACGCTTAAGTTGGTCGAAGATATGTGAACGCATTGGCGCCATACCTGCACCACCACCGATGAATACCATTTCATTGTCTGTGTCTTTAGCAAAGAACTCACCAAATGGACCAGAAATAGTACATTTGTCGCCTTCTTTAAGAGACCAGATGTATGAAGACATCACACCAGGAGCTACGTCAGGGTTGTTTGGCGGCGGAGTTGCGATACGCACGTTAAGCTTGATGATGCCTTTCTCTTCTGGGTATGAAGCCATAGAGTAAGCACGGATCGAATGCTCTTTAACGATAGACTCGTAACGGAACAAGTTGAACTTATCCCAGTCACCACGGTATTCCTCAGGAATATCGTAATCTGCGTATTTCACGTGATGTGGTTCAGCTTCAATCTGAATGTAACCACCCGCGCGGAACGGAACTTCTTCACCTTCAGGGATAGCTAGAGCCAATTCTTTGATGAAAGTAGCTTCGTTATCGTTAGAGATAACAGTACATTCCCACTTCTTCACACCAAAGATGTCTTCGTCTAGTTCAATCTCCATGTCAGTTTTCATAGCAACTTGACATGCAAGACGTTCGCCTTCGCGAGCTTCACCTTTTGTGATGTGATCAAGTTCAGTTGGAAGGATGTCGCCACCACCAGACTTAACCTTTACACGACACTGACCACAAGAGCCACCGCCACCACAAGCAGAAGATACGAAGATACCAGCGCCAGCTAGGGCACCAAGTAGCTTGCTACCAGGCTGAGTAACGATCGCCTTTTCAGGGTCGCCGTTTACAGCAATAGTGATGTCACCTGATGGTACTAGCTTAGACTTAGCGAAAAGAATCACTAGTACTAGAGCCAATACAATAATGGTAAACATCGCTACGCCAAGAATAATGCTTTGCATTTGTTATTCCTTATTACTGGGTGCTTACCCTACAGTTGAACACCAGAGAAAGACATAAAGCCTAACGCCATCAGACCAACAGTAATGAACGTGATACCAAGGCCACGAAGACCTGGAGGTACGTCAGAGTACTTCATCTTCTCACGGATACCCGCAAGAGCAACGATAGCTAACATCCAACCCACACCAGAACCGAAGCCGTAAACAACAGATTCAGCAAAGTTGTAGTCACGCGTTACCATGAAAGATACACCACCAAAGATTGCACAGTTAACTGTGATCAGTGGAAGGAAGATACCTAGTGCGTTGTACAAAGGTGGGAAGAAACGGTCTAAAACCATCTCTAGGATTTGTACAAGTGCCGCGATAACACCGATGAATGCGATGAAGTTAAGGAAACTTAAATCGACACCTTCAACAAGCGCGTTTTCTTTCAGGATGTGTGTGTAAACAAGGTTGTTTACAGGAACAGCAATTGTAAGTACTACAACTACCGCAACACCAAGACCAAAAGAAGTTTTAACTTTCTTAGATACCGCTAGGAACGTACACATACCTAGGAAGAAAGAAAGCGCCATGTTTTCGATGAAAATCGATTTAACTAGCAGACTAATATAATGTTCCATGACTACCTTACCCCTTCGCTTCTACTTGTTCTGGTTTGAACACACGAATTGCCCAAATCAAGAAACCAATTAGGAAGAATGCTGAAGGTGCTAGAAGCATCAAGCCGTTTGGCTGATACCAACCACCGTTGCTCACTAGAGGTAGTACTTCCATACCAAATAGTTTGCCAGAGCCTAGAAGCTCACGGAAGAAACCAACAGTGATAAGAACGAAACCGTAACCAAGACCGTTACCAAGACCGTCGATAAACGATGGGATTGGCGCAGACTTCATTGCGAATGCTTCAGCACGACCCATTACAATACAGTTAGTAATGATTAGGCCAACGAATACAGATAGCTGCTTAGAGATATCGTATAGGTATGCTTTAAGCACTTGGTCTACCACGATTACTAATGATGCGATAATTGCCATCTGAACGATGATACGCACACTGTTAGGAATGTGGTTACGGATTAAAGAAACGAAGAAGTTAGACAGAGCAGTAACGAACATTACCGCGATAGTCATAACAAATGCTGTTTCTAGCTTAGTGGTTACCGCAAGAGCAGAACACACACCAAGAACCTGTAGCGCGATTGGGTTGTTATCCAACACAGGCGCTAAGATGCTCTTTTTAATTTCTTTTGCACTAGACATTAGTTCAGACCTCCGTCACGAACTTTTGCTAGGAACGGACCAAAGCCCATATCACCTAACCAGAAGTCAAATGTATGTTGAACACCAACGCTAGTCAGTGTTGCACCAGAAAGGCCATCTACACCGTGCTCAGAACCTTGAGGAGCGCCACCTTTAACAACCTGAATAGCAGGTTTGTGGTTTTCGTCGAATAATTTCTTACCAACGAATTGAGCGCGCCAAGTTGGGTTCTCAACTTCACCACCAAGTCCAGGAGTTTCACCTTGCTCGTAGTAAGTGATACCAGAAACTGTGTTGCCATCAGTTTCTACCGCAACGAATGCGTACATCATTGACCATAGGCCGTTACCGTGAACAGGGATGATAACTTTAGAAGTTTCAGCGCCATCTTTCACTAGGTATACAGTACCTGTGTTAGCACGACGAATGATCTTAGCGATGTCTTCTTCAGCTGAAAGCTTGATTGACTGAGCTGGATCTTTTGCCGCTTTACGTTGGTCGTATGCAGCAGCATCGCCGTCAACGAAATCGCCAGTAGCGAAATCAACTAGACGAGGTTCGATGTTCTCTGCGTAGAGTGCTGGGATATCACCTGCAAGCTCAATACCCGCAACTTCAAGGATCTTAGTTTGCTGATCCAGAACTGCGTTAGCTTGCTGCTTAGGTTTAAGAACAACTGCAGCTGTTGAAACGATGATTGAGCACACTAGGCTCAATGCGATAACAACAAACAGCGTCTTTTTAATGCTATCGTTATTACTTGCCATAGCGCGCTAGTCTCCGCTTAATGTTCTTCTCGATTACAACGTGGTCAAACAGAGGAGCAAATAGGTTTGCGAATAGAATCGCAAGCATCATGCCTTCTGGGTATGCAGGGTTAACTACACGAATCATTACACACATTGCGCCGATTAGGATGCCGTACCACCACTTACCTTTATTGGTAAATGAAGCTGATACTGGGTCTGTCGCCATGAAGAACATACCGAATGCGAAGCCACCTAGAACTAGGTGCCAATGCCAAGGCATGCTGAACATTGCGTTAGTATCAGAACCGATCACGTTGAACAACGTAGACACAGCAATCATACCGATCATTACACCGGCAATGATACGCCATGAAGCGATACGCATGTAAACGATCATCGCAGCACCAATCATAAGTGCTAGAGTCGATACTTCACCGATAGAACCTGGGATGTTACCAATGAATGCGTCCATCCAAGTGATTGCTTCACCTGATGTTACGTTCATTAGTGCACTACCGCCGCCTTGAGCCCACTGGCTAAGAGCAGTTGCACCAGAGAAACCATCTGCAGCAGTCCAAACTACGTCACCTGAAATCTGTGCAGGGTATGCAAAGAATAGGAACGCACGGCCAGCAAGTGCAGGGTTCAGGAAGTTACGACCCGTACCACCGAAGATCTCTTTCGCTACAACAACACCGAAGGTAATACCTAGTGCTGCTTGCCATAGAGGAAGTGTTGGCGGAACGATAAGCGCGAATAAGATAGAAGTAACAAAGAAACCTTCGTTTACTTCGTGCTTACGCACCATACAGAACAGAACTTCCCAGAAACCACCTACGATGAATACCGTTGCGTAGATAGGTAGGAAGTATGTCGCACCAAGTAGCATCTTGCTGCCAACACCAGCATCGGACCCTAAGGAGGCTCCAAGCATTTCGGTTAGCCAGTAGTGCCA
Source organism: Vibrio sp. 1F279 (assembly GCF_041439815.1). Classification (NCBI taxonomy): domain Bacteria; kingdom Pseudomonadati; phylum Pseudomonadota; class Gammaproteobacteria; order Vibrionales; family Vibrionaceae; genus Vibrio; species Vibrio sp. 1F279. The sequence goes on from NZ_JBGOOU010000054.1 coordinate 9,224, forward strand.
GTTACCACTGATAACAGATGCTAGTTCAGCGCCTGCGTACATATGGTTAAGTGCAGCGATAGCTTGGCCACCCGCGTTGTACATACCCCAGAACATTGCTGGGAATACCGCGAACCAAACCATGATCATGATACGTTTTAAATCAACACTATCACGAACGTGTGAGCTTTTCTTTGTGATAAGACCTGGCGTGTAAAACACTGTCGCTGCTGCTTCGTAAAGCGCAAACCACTTCTCGTGTTTACCACCTGGCTCAAAATGATGCTCGATGTCTTCAAGAAACTTTTTAAGGCCCATGAAAATTACCCTTCCTTCTCAATCGTATCTAGGCATTCACGAAGTAGTTGACCGTACTCGTACTTACCTGGACATACAAAGGTACACAATGCTACATCTTCTTCGTCTAGTTCTAGCGCACCAAGTGCTTGAGCACTATCAATGTCGCCTGCACATAGATCACGAAGCAGCAATGTAGGTTCCATATCTAGAGGCATTACGCGCTCGTAGTTACCAATTGGAACCATTGAGCGGTCACTACCGTTTGTCGTCGTTGTCATGTTGAACAACTGACCTTTAAACAGGTGACCAAGGAATGAACGAGTAACAGAGAACTTGTTCTTACCAGGCATAGCCCAGCCGAATAGCTCTTTATCACGACCTTCACGTAGAACAGAAACTTGCTGATGGTAACGACCAAGGAAAGCATGTGGACCTGTTGCTTCAGTACCCGTAAGTACAGAACCAGAAATCACACGAACTTCGCCTGGCATTAACTCGCTGTCTGTCAACTCTTCAAGGCTAGCACCAATTTGAGTACGAACTAGACGTGGGTTATTCACCACTGGACCAGCCAGAGAAACAACACGCTCAGAGTAAATCTCACCAGTAAGGAAAAGCTTACCGAATGCGATAACATCTTGGTAGTTAATGCTCCACGCTACATTTTGTGCATTTACCGGATATAGGTAATGCATATGCGTGCCTGCAAGACCTGCAGGGTGTGGGCCATCAAAAACATGTTCTTCAACGTTAGACTGAGCTGAACGAGGTAAGCTAGTACCTTTTTTACAAACGTACACTTTACCGTTAGTCAGAGTTGAAAGAAGATCTAAACCAGCAACGAAAGCATCAGACTGCTCGTTAATGATTAATTCTGGCTCAGCTGCTAGCGGATTAGTATCCATAGCAGTAACGAAAATAGCCTGAGTTTCAGAATCAACTGCTGGAACCTTGCTGAACGGACGAGTTCGCAAAGCGGTCCATGCGCCAGACTCAACTAACTGAGTTTTAACCGTTTCACGGTCAAGACTTACTAGTTGGTTAGCTTCATAGCTATTGAACGTGATTTGCTCATTGCCTGCTACTTCAATCACTACTGATTGAAGAACACGCTTAGCACCACGGTTCACTTCAATAACTTTACCGCTTGCTGGAGAAGTAAATACAACACCTGGGTTCTTTTTATCTGCAAAAAGAACTTGGCCTTTCTTCACTTCATCACCAACGCGAGCATGCATCGTAGGACGCATACCAACGTACTCTTCGCCAAGCAAGGCGACTTTAGTGATGGACTTACCATCATTAATCACCTGGGATGGAGTTCCTGCGATAGGAAGATCCAAACCCTTCTTTATTGTAATCATACGCACTTGCACTACTTTATCGGGAAAAAGATTCTTTTAATTGCGTAAATTCGGGACGTTTTAAAATCGCCCTTAGACACGACATTACAGTGTCCGGTTTTGGTAAATTCGAGATACCAAAATCGCAACATTACATTAATAAACCCATCACAAAGATTATGTGAGATTTATCAGGTGCCGTATTCTAGCATTTTTTGACAACTTGATGCCATGACCAATAACTTGAATACGGCCTTAATTTGGTGAGATTTGAAGCATATGGACTCTCAAATATGTATAAATTTGACGAGCCGCACAGATAAAATGGCTTTTGAATCGTGTTTTAAACAAGAGATTAATACTCTGTCACAAACTAATATTTTACGAGTTATGTTGAAACACTGTTAATAAAAACATTACTCATTGTAGGTATTTAAAGACGCCTAATTTGACATCAATTTGAGTGATATAAACCCTAAAAACACATCAGCCTGGTGATAAAAAAGGCAGCATCGCCACCTCTTCTATCAGTTAGTTTTATTACTTACCACCGCCCATACACATAGGGCTGTCTGGCACGTTATCGAGTTGCTTCATCCATTCATCTTTTGTATAAGTGTGAATAGATAGTGCGTGAATATTATTCGCTAGCTCTTCTGAAAGTGCTTTATTTACCGCTCGATGACGACCAATAAGGCGCAAGCCTTCAAACGCATCGCTGACAACAATCACTTTAAAATGACTCTCAGAACCAGCCGGAACATTGTGCATGTAGCTCTCATTGACCACGTTTAAATGACTTGGTGAAAACTCATTGTGCAATTTTGTTTCGATAACTTCTTGGATCATTATGATTCCTTAATAACGTATTGGCATTATCTGTGGGGGAAGTATAAACCCTAACTGGTCGACTGTCTGAGTATTTCATAACGAACGACTTAGGTTTGGTTGAGTTTTTTCTATCTTGTTCAGGCTGCATTTGAGACAATATCTTTGTTATTTCTTACATAAGTATCTCAAGCTATGAAAACCGAACTTACTCTTCTCGATAGAACTTTGACCTTACATCGTTTCCCCAACCGTTCAAATGAAACCCTTCAAGCTTGGGATGCGGGCGACGAATACATTATTAGTCACGTTGAAGAGATGAATCTTGAACCTGGCAAACACATCCTGATCATGAACGATAGCTTTGGTGCCCTGTCGGCATGGTTCTCTAAAGATCATGATGTCACCATGATGAGCGACTCGTTTATCTCTCATCGCGGTGCGCTAAAAAACTTGCAGCGCAATCAAAGTAACCGTGTGAACTTCCTGAATACGATGGATGATACCCCACACGGTATCGACCTTGTGATCATGCAACTACCGAAAACAAACCGTCACCTAATATGGCAATTGAGCCAACTACGCCAAGCGTTGCCAGAAGGCTGCCAAGTCATCGGTGTAAACAAAGTAAAAGATATCCACACATCTACACTTAATATTTTCGAAAAATACCTAGGCGAAACCAAAACTTCTCTAGCGAAGAAGAAACATCGCTTGGTTATCTCTTCACCAAATTGTCAGCCGATTCAAACGGTCGAGCCTTTTGTTGAATGGGATGTAGACGGTGAAGATATTCGCCTGAAAAATTTACCGAACGTTTACTCAGGCGAGGCACTCGATCAAGGCGCTCGCTATATGCTAGAGCACATCCCTCAAGATCCTGAACTGCGTCATATTATCGACCTAGGTTGTGGCAACGGTGTATTGAGTGTAAAAGCTGGGCAATTAAACCCACAAGCGCGTATCACCTGTGTTGATGAAAGCTTTATGGCAGTGGAATCAGCGCGCCAAAATATTAAGGATAACCTTGGCGAAGAAGGTAATTTCCAGTTCATCGCCAATAACTGTTTAGATGGTTTTAAGAAAAACAGCACTTACTTAGTTATGTGTAACCCTCCGTTCCACCAACAACAAGCGATTACAGATCACATTGCATGGCAAATGTTCTGTGATGCAAAGCATGTTCTTAGCAACGGAGGCAAATTAATTGTTATTGGTAACCGACACCTCGGATACGATGTCAAACTAGCAAGACTATTTGGTGAAGCAAACGTTGAAACGCTTGAACTAAACCAGAAATTTGAGATATTACAAGCAACAAGAGAACCTGCGAATTTTAATAAATAAGCAGAAACGACGTCACAAGAATTTAAGATACCGAGCTCCTGGTGTGAATTTAGAAAGGATAAAGGAATGAAAAAACTGATTTTGGCTGCTTCTATTTTGGCTTTGACAGCATGTTCAGCCCCTCAGCAAGAACAGATCAACGTAATGCCAGAAGCTTCACTAAGCTCAAGCAACCTTGTACAAGGCAAAACATACACACTAACCAGTAAAGATGTTCGTGCCGCTCAATATGTTGCATTGGTTGATAGTGGCCGTTCAAACATTCAGCCAATTCACGCTAAGCAAAACATGCGTATTTCTCTAGAAAACGCTATTGCTCAACAATTGGAGTCTCAAGGTTTTCGTGCAAGCGTTAACAGTGAAAACTCAATTGTTTTAGAGATTCAAGAAGCGCTTGTTACCGTCAAGCACACCATCATGGAAAACCAAATGGATGGTAAAGTAACTCTTGAAGTAACCGCTGAAACGCCTGAAGGCAAGCTAGTTAAGACATTCAATGGTACAGCAACTCGCACAGGTGCATTAAGTGCATCAAATGACGATATCGCAATGGTACTAAACGATGTTATCGACTTAGTTCTTAAAGAGATTGCCAATGACCAAGAGCTGCAAACTTACATGAAGGAACGTTTCTAATGGGGCGCATTCTATCTTCTATCGCATTGATGCTGGTGAGCGTGAGCGTTTGGGCTGGTCCTAAAGTGAACGTAGAAACAACATTAGGCGGCTTCACTATCGAGCTAAACCAAGAGCAAGCACCGGTTAGTGTTGATAACTTTCTGAAATATGTTGCTGACGGTAGCTACGAAGGCACTCAGTTTCACCGTGTGATCCCGGGCTTTATGGCTCAGGGTGGTGGCTTCGATCAAGATATGAAGCAATTAGCAACTTATGCGCCTATCAAAAATGAAGGCAGCAATGGCCTGAAGAATGATACTGCAACGATCGCAATGGCTCGCACCAATGCACCAGATTCTGCAACTCGCCAGTTCTTCATTAACTTTGCAGACAACGATTTCTTAAACGCGAAAGGCGGTAATCCTGGTTACGCTGTGTTTGGTAAAGTAACCGATGGTTTTGACGTTGTTCAGAAGATGGCAACAATTCCAACCAAGCGAATGGGCCGCATGTCAGACATTCCTGTCGACCCAATCGTCATCACTAAAGTGACCCTTCTTAAGTAATCCAATGTAACGCCCTTATTCTTAAGGGCGTTTTCTATACAAGGACGCCCCATGTCATCAGGCACCCCCTCTCTTTCTTGGATGCAAACTTTCCGCAGCTACTTAGACAAACGTCTACTTTGGGTGTTTATGCTCGGTTGTTCGAGTGGCTTCCCATGGGTTCTGATTGGATCCAACATGTCTGGTTGGCTAAAAGATGCCGGTTTAACTCGTGCTGCGATCGGTTATTTCGGCAGTGTGTTTGCTGTCTATGCTATTAACTTTTTATGGGCACCGTTGGTAGACCGAGTCAAACTGCCAGTTTTACACGCGATATTAGGCCAACGACGCAGTTGGATATTCTTGTGCCAAAGCTTGGTATTGATCTGTACCCTGTTCATTGCTGGAGTAAACCCAGCCAATGACTTGATGTTCACCTCTATGCTTGCTCTCGGAATAGCTATCGCCTCAGCAACTCAAGATGTCGCAATAGATGCCTTCCGTATTGATTCATTTCCAAAATCGGAAGCATCAAAGTTGCCACAAGCATCCGCAATGGCCGTGATGGGATGGTGGACTGGCTATTCTCTTCCAGGTTATCTTGCTTTTATCAATGCTGACTCAATCGGTTGGAATGGTGTGTATTACGGTATGGCTGGTGTGGTTGTCGTGTTAATGCTGTTTACTCTTTTTGTCGGAGAACCCAATACACAACGTGAAGCATTACAAGAGCAAGCACAACAACGTCACAACAGAGTTGTGGGTTCAAAAATCGTCGCTTGGTTCAGCGTTACAGTGCTAGAACCGTTTTATGATTTCTTCAAACGAAACGGAGTTCAAGTTGCCATCACCCTTCTACTGTTTGTGTTCCTATTTAAGATAGGTGAAGCCTTCTTGGGTAGAATGTCTATCACCTTCTATAAAGAGATAGGCTTTAGCAATGAACAGATTGGCCACTATTCTAAGTTAATCGGTTGGGGCGCGACGATATTCTTCACCTTGCTCGGCAGTATCTTCAATGTGAAATTCGGTATTGTACGCGGACTAATGATTGGTGGCATCGCAATGGCAGCCAGCAACCTAATGTTTGCGTGGATCGCTCAGGCAGGCCCTAGTGAAACTCTGTTCTTGGCAACTATCATTGTCGATAACTTCACAACCGCCTTTTCGACGGTAGCATTTGTCTCTTTCTTAACCTTACTGACTGGTCAAGCTTTCTCAGCGACGCAATATGCCTTATTAGCATCCTTAGGCAATTTCGGTAGAACAACACTGGCTTCATTCAGTGGCGAGCTCGTCGATTACCTAAATGATTGGTCAACCTTCTTTATACTGACGTCATTAATGGTGATTCCGAGTTTGATCATGCTCTATTCGCTACGCCACTTTTTCACTGATTTATTAGAAAAAGCGAAAAACAACCACGAATAAAAGAAAAAGAAAGCAAAAGAGAAGAGGGGAGCATTGAGCTACCCTCTTCTATTTTCTATTTGCAGACGCTTAACGGATTAATCTGTGGTTTCACTTACTATTAAGTTAAATCCCGTTCCCATCGAATCATCAATCGCCACTACTTGATACACAACACCGTTAACTAAGGTCGCAGGCGCGGAGTCAATAGCAACAGTAGATGGATCGCCAGCCACCGTAATCGTCACATAGTAAGTTCCCGCAGCTACATAAATACCATTCGCGAAATCTTTGAATTTCACATTACTCAACGCAGGAGTACTTCCAGAAATTCCCACGTTCTCGGTTAAATAAATATCAACCGAAGCTGCAATTGGATTAGCTGCAGCATGAGTAATGTTCAATACTGCACTGGTTGCAACAGAGCGTCGATTTTCTGGAACAACTAGCGCTTCCAAATTGAGAGGACTTACCGTCCCCACGGCATAGATGCTGTAATCCATTCCGGCAAACACCGCTAAACCGTCAACATCAATGAATGTTGGAGAGGTGGTTGCTGTTTCATAAATATCGATATCGTAACTGCCTGCTGCCAAATCTAAGAAGCCACGAACTTCTTTAAACATTAGAGCATCAAGAGGAGCAAACTTAGCCGAGTTTACAAACACATCCACAGAGGGTGCACCATCAACTAAATGCCCTACTCTCACTTCTGCAGATTCTGCCATGTCGTAAATTATAGATGAACTTTTGCCATCCATTACCATCAGCTTCACCGGAGACGTACTGGTTGAATCCGCTCTTGGCACGGCTGCAATGGTCAGCTCGCTACCAGCAGGGAGAGTGATCTCTCCTGAATCAAACGCGATAGCACTTCCACTCACGGTTTCTAATCTCACTCGATATTGTCCTGCAGGTATGTTTAGCACATCAGTGAACCCTTTGTATCCCAAAGTTCCAATCGGTGCGCCTAGAGGATCATTCGGTGCTGTAACGTATAGATTCACATCACCAACTCCAGTTGCCGCGTGAACAACTTGCACATCCAAACTCGAACTCGTCGCCGTTCCAGCTGCAGGTCGTGTCACAACGAGAGCCTCAATTGGGTTGTTGGAACCGTCAGCATCACCGACCACCATCACCGTGTAATCTAAATCACCGCTTAAATCGAACTGGCTTGGCGGAATCACTGTCGCCACACCATCTCCAGGGAGTTGAACATCGACCTGTAGAGTTGTCTGCCCTTGGTTTACCGAGGCGTAACCCGACGCCTGAGCATAATCAACCCCAGTCCAACGAGCCTGACTATTAACTAACACATTAGCTAGTGGAGCATCTGGCGATGCGTGAACAGCTTGCAGCTGGGTTGTTGGTTGATCGTCATCATTACACCCTACAATGAATAGGGCTGACATCGCTACAGCGAGTATAGGTGAATATTTCATTGGTCTTCTCTCCAAAAAGTTCGACCAGTTCGTCACACAGAAGATAAGCTCAGGAGCAGATCTTTAAATGTTGCCTCAAAATTGGTGCAATGAACGGTCTCAATATTGTCAGCGATGAAAAAACAAACAGATTTAAATGTCAGGCTAGTCATCACATGAATTGTTCATCAATTGATTCCAACACCATTACGAAGTTGGTCAAAAATAGATCAAAGACAGGATGGAGGGCGATTTGATTAAGTCACTTTTCAGCACGAAAAGCCTTGGAAAGGAATACTGTTGATTTTGATATGCATGTCACGATTTTTGGTAGAATCGTTTGCTTAGAGCGGTATTTCACCAATTTATACACAAAATAATCGAATTTCACAAAATCAATAGAAGTGGGGATTCATCAAGATGCATAGCAGCATTAAAGTTCCATCATTTAGATCGTTAGTGTGATCGCGCTCACCATAATAATCATAGTTTTCACTCTGTCTCACTTTTATTTGAGAACAAAATCGCTATTATGCTCGGCATTCGGACATATAAACACGCACGGATTAGCGGGTTACTTATTTCAAACATAGAGAGTTCCATTATGCGTAAATCACTTTTAACTCTTGGCCTACTTGCAGCAGCTTCTGCTCCAGTAATGGCGGCTGATTATTCTGACGGCGATACTCACAAGAATGATTACAACTGGATGCAGTTTAATATCATGCACACTATCGATGAGAAGCCTCAAGACAAAGATCATACTTATCTTGAAATGGAGTTTGGTGGACGCTCTGGTATCTTCGATCTTTACGGTTACATTGATGTATTCAACCTAACTAACGATAGCGGCAGCGATAAAGCAAATGACGATCAACTGTTTGTTAAATTTGCGCCTCGTATGTCTATCGATGGTCTGACTGGTAAAGATCTTTCTTTTGGTCCAGTACAAGAACTATACGTTGCAAACTACACAACTATCGATGGCAAAGCTGACGGTGGTTACGCAACTAAAACAGGTATCGGTTCAGACGTAATGGTACCTTGGTTTGGTAAAATGCAATTCAACCTTTACGCTACGTACGATCTAAATGCGAAAGACTGGAACGGTTACCAATTTTCTACAAACTGGTTTAAGCCATTCGTAAACTTCGATAACGGTTCATTCATTGCTTACCAAGGTTACATCGATTACGAGTTTGGTCGTGATAGTTCATACAACCAGTCGAGCAACGGCGGAGCTATGTTCAATGGTATTTACTGGCACAATGACCAATTTGCTGTAGGTTACGGTCTTAAATTGTACCAAGATGTATACGGTCTAAGAGATGGTGCTCTACTGGATCCGAATAAACCACAAATTGGTGAATTCTCTACTTCAGGCGTAGGTCACTACTTCGCAGTAACTTACAAGTTCTAATCGAACTTCTAAGAAAGCTTCCTAAATGGCACCCTCGGGTGCCATTTTTTATTGCTTTCATTTAATGCCTCGCTATCCTTGCAGCACCACTTTCTTATCTCGGTATTGCTGTGAACATCACTATTGTTGGCCCAGGGGCTATAGGCTCTTTATGGGCAATAAAACTGCTTCAAGCTGGTCATAATGTGGCTTTATGGAGTCGCTCCACTTATAACTCAATTGACTTATCACTTGATGGACAAGCTTCCCTTTCCTTCAGTAACAACAATATCGAAAAGCTATCAGCGAGTGATTTGATTATTTTCACGGTCAAAGCTTGGCAAGTAGAAGAAGCCACCACTCCGTTACTTCAATATCTAGACTCTGACACCATCCTCATGTTCATGCACAACGGTATGGGAGCGGTCGATAACATTGCTAATCAAATTGACGCTCACCCTGTAGTATTGGCGACCACTACCCAAGCTGCATTTAAACCCAATAGCAACAATGTGTCCCACACAGGAATCGGCCAAACTCAATTGGGTGCTTTTAACCTCAAGGGGCAACAGTGCACTTTTTTGGTTGATGTGTTAGAACACGCCCTACCGAGCGTAAATTGGAATACAGAGATCAAGACAGCACTATGGACCAAACTCGCCATCAACTGCGCCATCAACCCACTAACAGGGCTAGAACAAATCAAAAATGGAGAGCTTGCAGACCAAAGGTTTAACGATATTTTGAGTTCTATAGTTAAAGAACTCACGCAAGTGATGCTGGCGGAAGGCATTACTTGTTCATTCGACGAATTAGAAACAAGCGTCAACAAGGTTATTCAAGCGACAGCAAAGAACAATTCATCAATGAAGCAAGATATGTTTTACCAACGAAAGACAGAGATCGACTTCATTACCGGACACTTGATAAAAACAGCACTTAAGCATCAGATAGAGGTTCCTGTTAACCAAAAGCTGTTTACGCAGGTTAAAGAACGAGAAAATCGCTGGAATCATCAAGATTAGTCAGCAACGATTAACAAGTCGCGATAAAATAACGATACCGCTCAGCATAACGCTAGCAACAATTTCCAAGATTTTAGGTAAGAATAGATGCTTGATATCAATCACATCCGAGAGCAGTTTCCTGCGCTATCACAAACCATCAATCAACAACCGTTGATTTATTTAGACAGCGCAGCAACGACACAAAAACCTCAGGTGGTTATTGATGCCATTAGCCAATACTACTCCAAACAAAATGCCAATGTTCACCGTGGCAGTCACAGCTTAACCGCGAACGCGACCAGTCAATTTGAAGCCGCAAGAGATAAGGTCGCTCAGTTTATTGGCGCGGCTTCTTCAAAAGAGATCATTTGGACTCGCGGTGCAACCGAAGCACTCAACCTGATAGCTCAAACGCACGCAAGAAGTACGCTTCAAGCTGGTGATGAGATTTTGGTTAGCGAAATGGAGCATCACGCCAACATCGTACCTTGGCAAATTGTGGCAGAACAAACCGGAGCGAAAGTCGTAAAAGTACCGATGACGTCAGATTGTGAATTTGATCTTGCTGCCTTTGACGCTCTATTAAATGATCGAACCAAGATTGTTGCTCTGGCTCAGATAACTAATGTGACTGGTTCTCGTCAGCCCATCAAAGAAGTGATCGAGAAAGCACACAAGATGAATGCGATTGTTGTGGTCGATGGAGCGCAAGGTATTGTTCATGAGCCTGTAGATGTGACTGCTTTAGGGGCTGATTTCTACGTGTTCTCTGGGCATAAGCTCTATGCTCCGGCTGGTATTGGGGTGCTTTATGGCAAGCTTGAATTGCTCCAAGCGATGCCCCCTTGGCATGGCGGTGGCAAAATGGTTGAGCGCGTGTCTTTCTCTGGCACTACATTTTCTGAACTGCCGGGGAAGTTTGAAGCGGGCACGCCAAATGTAGCAGGAGCGATAGCATTAAGTACCGCAATAGAATGGTTAAGTGATTTTGCTCAACGAGATGTCGAAAATCATATTCACCAGCTACAGCACGAGACTTATCTTGCACTCAGTAAACTGGATGATATTCAGGTATTGGGTTATCAACCCAACGCAAGTGTGATTACTTTTGTGATGGATGGCGTTCACCACCAAGATATTGCAACCCTGTTGGATCAACAAGGTATCGCAGTACGTGCTGGACACCACTGTGCTCACCCATTAATGGATGCACTTAATGTGAAAGGAACGGTTCGTATTTCATTTGGTATTTATAACAATCTAGATGATGTTGAAAAGCTCGTAGCGGCGATAGAAAAAGCCGTTGATATGCTGTAGCGAGTAGCGAGTAGCGAGTAGCGAGTAGCGAGTAGCGAGTAGCGAGTAGCGA
>NZ_JBGOOU010000055.1:0-18196 GCF_041439815.1 Vibrio sp. 1F279
GAAATTTCGTGAAAGCATGCCATACCAATGAAAGACACAAACTACACATCGCTTATCTATCAGACACTTACTACAGACAACCATCCATAATCGCCAGATTATGACGTGGTGTGTGGTGAAGAATTGAAAATACAGGGGCATCTTGGGAACGCTTTCCAATTAGTCTTTGTTTTTGCTAAGAGACTAAATTATCGATGAAAAACGCCCCTATTGGAAGGGGTTGGGGTGTAGATTTGACCACACTGTTTTTACATTAACGCCTAGTTACTCTTATACAGGGGCACTTTACCCCCTAAAGTACAGGCTAAAAATGACGAGATTACAGCTAACTGAAATTAGCGCTAGAACGCCCTTTCAATGCTAAATTGACTTTGCAGACATTACTAACAAACTTTGGGGCGTGCGACGTGAAGTCGTATGAAGCGCTGCTCACCGCTTAACGTGTGAACCATCTGTATCACCAGATGAACCTAGGATCCTAAATAAATTAGCGGCTCTGACAATGTAATGAAGAATGGTCATGACCATTCGGGATTTGAATCGTGAGAGGACAATCCTCCTGATAACCACAACCGGGTGAATGCTAGGTAGTTAGCATGATGAACATATGTGAACCCGCTCAAGGCGCGTTATGTTATGAAACAGCGGAAGTGGTTAATACGCTGTGGCCAAAAGGCATGAGAGTCGGAAGAGATTGCCCCCCAAAGCAGCGCCTCGTTCTTTGATATAACAGGTTTATTCGGGCTGTGGTATCTTCGCTTTAATAGCCATCATCACTAATTTTTATTTGCGCAGCGGTGATCGTGTCATGTTTATGCATTGTACCTCCCCCATAGAAAAAGTATATTATCCAGTAACTTAAGTAAACGTGTAATTAATTGGATGAATTATTGGATTTTCAAGCTTAGTAAACAGACACTATACCCAGATGTGCCCAGCAAGCAGTATGTTTTTGATAATACGCACTCAATAAAAGTTGCCCCTGGAGACTCATTTTTATTCTTAGATAAAACTAAAGACTATTCTTTTACTGCAGTAGGAACAGTCTCTAGGCTTGAAGAAAGAGAACCTACAGAAGAGGAAGCCTTAAGAACTAAGAACGTAAGAATTGTTTACACCGCACATTTAAATGACGTTTACTACTTTGACTCGCCTTTATGTATAGATCCTCAGAAGGGAAAGAACAATCGAAAGCGTTTAGGTATCATTGACGTTAACCTATTGGGTTGGTCTCACTCAATAGCAAAGCTATGTGATGACATGTTCGATAGAATCATAGACTTAGCCTATGAACGTAATCTATTTAATCCGAAGTTAAAAAATAGTAATACTAAGAAGGGTAATAACAATTTTGAAATTAAAGACCAGTGGGGTTTAGTCAAGCGTCGAGCTTACTTATATGATTTTTCGAGAAAGGTAAAATCTTTATGCCTGAATCAATGTGTTGTTTGTGGGTTAAATAACACCTTGTTTCTCGATGCTGCACATATTGTTCCTTATGCTATCGACAAAAAGAACAGAGCAAACCCGAATAACGGCATATGTTTATGTAAACACTGCCATATTGCTTATGACAGTCGTGTTATTGAAATCACCCATAACGGTGCGCTAACTATAAATGATGAGTCGTTTTTGTCCCATCATAAAGTATTATTATCTAAAGAACTTCGTTTTTCCTTAGTTTCTCATGCAAGAGAGTTCTTAAGTAGAAAAGCTATGTCATAAATAATATAACCTCCTAGAAATCAACGGGAGGTTATATTATTCCAGATTTACATGTGTTTTTTAATTAGTTTCGCTACTGCTCTAAACACTGGAACCACTACGGAATTACCAAACTGTTTATAAGCAGCTGTATCGGCACATACAATTCTAAAGTCAGTATCTGCTTCACTACGGTCAAACTCGGGCTTTTCGAAGCCCATCAATCTTGCACATTCACGCGGAGTTAAACGTCTTGGTGTTTTGTAAAGTGAATCAAACTCTGGCGCGTAGCGACCATGTAGTTCGTCATACTTTCTCTCACCTTCTTTTAAGGCTAGCTTATACTCTTTATCACTTGTTTCTGGGTTTTCAGTTGTGTATCTATCTGCAAAGATCTTCGCTACGTTGTCACGCTCTAAGTTCTTACGTATACCGTACTCTCGGTTATCCAATAAGTATTCTGTTTCAAGCCCATCTTGGTTAATCAAGATCTCTGAGCCATCTTTATAATAACGAGCTGAAAGTGTTCTTGAGACGGCATTAGGATTTCTTGGGTCAACTAAGCCAAAGCCAAAGCCATTACCTTTTGCTTGGTGCTTCAATGCATAGTGGTACAGATAGCTCCAAAGGTTGGGAGTTAGTGTGTACTTCTTTTTTTCTTCGTCATTTAGTGGGCATAATATTTCAGCGAAGGTATAGCGTTTCTGTGGTTTTTCAATGTTACACAATGATAACGTTGCCAAGCTTGGATTCGTCTGTACTAGGTCTTTACGAACTCCTACTAACACGATTCGTTCACGGTGCTGTGGAGTAAAATGAGCTCCATCTATCACAGTAGGCTCAGGTTTACGTTTGCGAACTTCTTTAATAGCTTCTTCGATATCATCATCAACGTTAGAAACATCAGCAACCCAATAGCCTGCGCGATCAAGAGAGCGGATGATTGTGGCGAATGTGTTGCCCTTGTCGTGGCTTTTCAGATTTTTAACGTTTTCCAGCACAAAGTATTTAGGTTGACGTGTTATCAGTATTTGCTCAACGTCAAAGAATAGCGTCCCTTGGGTATCACATTCAAAACCATGCGCACGCCCTAAGGAGTTTTTCTTTGAAACACCGGCTAATGAAAATGGTTGGCAAGGAAAGCCAGCAAGCAGTAAATCATGTTTGGGGATATGCTTTAAAATACTAGCTTGCTTATCGGCTTCTGTTGCACTGTCATCACCGCTTTTTGTAATTTGGGTGATGTCCATGTAAGAAGTATTCTTATCGACGTTCTCTTTATCATTATCTAAAAAGTATGGAAGTTCATGTTCATCCACATAATGGTTGGCAAGATAAGTACGTCGGGCTGCAGTGTCCCATTCGTTGGTAAATACGCATTTTCCGCCTTGATCTTCGAATCCTTTACGAAGACCGCCTATGCCAGCGAATAAGTCGATAAAAGTAAAACTAGGGTTGTCCCAGTGGGAAGGTTTCTGCGGTAGTAATTTTTTACGTAAATCATCCAGCGCCTTCTCATGGAAGCAGATAGCACTAGACTCTGGTGAGACTTTCCAGCGGTTTAGTTTTTCTCGAGATACTTCGGCGTATTGCCCGCCCAGCTGCTGAAATTTAATGGCTAAATTTTTCTGGTCGTAGATCTCGATAAGCAACTTAAGAAGTTTATTAGTTTCTTGGCGGTTATGTTCAAAACGAAGCTCATCATCTCTATCGCCTTTCAGTATCTCTTTATAGCGCATTATTTGCTCTTATCTGGGAATTTTGTGTGCACATTACCACACAATACTCCCAGTTTTAAGTTTGTTTGTTATTTATGAGGAATATACCTATGACAGTGTCAGCACTATTTAGGTTACCCGACTTATCTTGTCAGCCCTTTTACTTCATCAATGAATTCACGGAAGGTCATTAACCATTCAGTCTGCCCAGGAAGGTAGTGTTGATGAAGATCTTCGGGGACAACCAGTTGCAAATTTTTATCTCTCATTTGGTTTGTTTGGTGTTCACTAATCGCGGGTTCCATTGTAATTAGGTGTTTGTGGTCAATACGCTCAGCTTCAGCAAGCACTTGTCTCCACCTATCTTTGCAGGTCGTTTTTGCACCAAGTATTCGTAGTTGTTCTACTGGGAAATCTAGGTTTGCGTAGCTTGCAGAGCTAGGAAACAAAAAATCTGGCTTTTGCCTACCCTCTGTTTTTGCTCCTCTTTCAAAGTTAATCCCAGAAGCAATCAAAATTTCTTCAATATGATTTTCAAAAGCGTGTCCACTTCTGCACTTTCTTCGATTTTGCACGCTTAGTGAGAAACGAACAAACTCATCTACGTCATCGCCGTTTTCGCCAAAACCAGCTCGAAGCTTTTCTTGTACTATATGTTTCTCTAATTGCCGAAAAGCAGACTCTTCAGCTTCCATCCAGTTAAACAGTGCCTGGTCTGGGTGAGATGCCGGGCATATATCCTCAGTTAAGCTTCGAGCAAAACTAGAAAACTCTCTTGTCTTTGGAAACGCAGGACCAAATCGGTCAAGGATCCTATCCAAATAATTGGTACCGTCATTGCCAACTTCGATTCCATAACGGGCAAACATGAGCCTGATAGGTGCTGCAACTGCCATGTCCATTATCACTCTGGTAAGCCCTCGCTCATTCGTTTCGGTGTCTCTTACACCGAATAGAGACCGAATTTGGAGTTCATAATCACTTTCTGGAGAACAAAATATCATTAGTAGATTCCCCTCCGTCGTTAAAGCAATCATGAAAAAATCACCAGGCTGGAAGCGGTTGCTTACATCGTTAGACTTGTAATAAAGTCGCCACTCCGGGGCCCTAGTTTCATTATGATATCGAGCGTCGTACCAAGTCACTTTATCTTCACAGATTAAAGGCTGCTCATCATCTGCATCAAGGTATACCATTGTCGCTGGAATACTAATTTGACTACCGTCATTAGGAGTACCAAGTTGTCGCCCTATACCTGCAGCAACTAAGCCTCCAATTTCATGTTGGTTTGATCGCCCAGGATCAGCATCAACTACAGAAAGATACTTAAAGGCGGCAGAAGAAAAAATATCAGCGAGCTGTTCGAACATGATGACTCCGGTGAAACTACGATTAAATGAAAGATTATTAATCAACAACTTATTTTTGATTGTCGCTATGAGTTTTAATGAAATAATCTAAGCCAGTAACGATGAAGCATTGTTACTTTCGTACTTATCATTAGTTAATACATTATAAACATCCTTAGTTGTTGATTTTTGAGATGTTTATCACGCAAGTCTGAGCTTACATATACAAGTGTTCTATAACGTTGTAATTAATGGGGTGATAGCACCCTACGGGCAACCATGCTTTATCTCGCGAACCTCTTCGCTCGTACCTCACTCCTCGGTGGCTCAACCAAGCCACTTCAATCACAAACAACGTGCTTTACGTTGTCTTGGCCGTACCGGTCACAATCAGGGCTAGACAAGCTTTCACTTTCGCGGCCAAGTGCTGTCTGAGTGTGCTTTATGTTTGTGCCCTACTCTGTCCTCGGGGTGGGTTTCAACGATTCGTTTACGCCACTTCGATCCTCCGCCCGCAAAAGCGAGCAACGTATCCCCGTTGCATCCGTCAGGCTCTACAACAATGAAAGTTGCACCGCTGTCAGTCTTGATTCATTGGTCTGAATCTTTCAGGCTACAAACCGATGAAGAGTTTGAGTTTGAAATCTTTGAGGCAATCGCACTTAAAGCCGCTTTGGATAATCCATTAGGCGGTTACGACAAAACAGAAGTAACGGTAAAGTTCGAAGGTGGCCATCAGCATCGATGTCGGATTGATTTAGGGTGTGGAGGTAATGAAACCGGCTTCGCTGATCATTGCTTTCGTATTCTGGAATATTCAGAATATCTAAAGAAATCAGAGCCGGATCATTGGTATCTAACCAACTCTCAAGGCAAAGAACTCGTAGTGCTATTGAAGTCGTATCAACTTAATCGCCAACAAGTGGCTAATGGTCGCCAGACCGCGTTTAAAAAAGTACGTTTGGCAAAAGGTATTTAATCTAGTTAGGGGCTTAAGCCCCTACTCACACAGAACTGTATATGAGCAGGAAATCGACAGAGAACAAGATGTTATTGCTTTAGAGTAGATTGAGTCATTCGAGTAATACTTATATGAACCTTCGATGCTTCATTTTTTGGGGGACGAATACTTAAGACTCCCCCCTGAGACACTCAATAGTTAATAGATTATGCTTGTAACAATGATATTACTTGATTCTAAAAACAGAAAAGCTTTGCTGTTCACTAGGAAGAACACCTTCAAACACGTTGAGACTACCAATAGAGTTGAGCTGCTTTGTATCCATCATAGATTCAGTCCAAATCTCTAATTTTAGCTTTTCTACTCGTTCTTCACGGTTAAATAGATACTCTGCTGAATTAAACTCTGGGCAATCAAGAATCGAAATGTACAATCGATCTTGCTCCAAAAATTTTGATTCTAGTAATAGAACCAGTTCTTTTAACATCAGACGACAACGTTCTAAAACAGTAGCTCGACTGAGATACGATTCATGAGCATTGATATCAAATCCCATATCTTCTGCTATTGAGAATGCTAAATTTTCTATTTCAATTCCCGCGTCATTATCTTCAAAATCAAGATGATCTGTATTACCTTTATAAGCAAATGCAAAAAGCGCTATGGATTGTAAAAGTTTTTGTTTTTCAATGTCTTTCATGTCATACCGACCTTTTAATATAATTCAAATATTGTACCACATTAAATTGAAGTTCACTTACGTGCAAGTATATGATCAACAAATAAATTCAGATAAGAAACCAGAGAACATACGAATAGGCGAGTCTATTTTGATCTTTGTCCGAACAACTATCAAAAGTAGCAATGACCAAGCAAGCATCAATCATCTGAACTTTAAAGTTAAAGTCGACTAACAGTCTAAAAGGCAGGTTTCGAACATTTTGTAGAAGTGATAATAGCTTGGGCTAAGTATTAAAGTGCATGGCTAAAGTAAGCTCTTTAGCCATGCTTGAGATTATCAAATAATCTTACTCGATTTTTGAGCTACTTTAATACTGATCAAAAGAGACAATATACCTTCAAAATAGACATGAGCTTCAGGGTCAGTCAACCATTCAAGTGGCAAAGTTAAAAGTAACCCGTGGGATTCAATTAACTCTGCACGAACAGAGGAAGGTAAGTCTTTTTGGATCGCAAGTAGGTTTAGAGCTAACTGGCCCTTAAGTTTATCTAGGCCTTTCTCGCCGTTGGCATCAATCAATCGCCACGCAAATAATTCACCTGCCTTGTATACAAGAGCCAAATCAAACCCCGACATAGGTTTGACATGCTTAAGACTAAACAGGTTTTCCGTTTCACAATTAAGCCAAGGAACTTCTGTTAGCGAGAATTTATCATTGCATTCAATTTCAATATTTTCTTCTTCGGGCTCGAATGTGGCCTCTACGTCTATTGTTATTTCATTATATAAACTTGCGTTCAATAGTTGTAGTTCAGCTCTTTCTTTTAGTTGCTTTCTATCGTCAGCACTTAAGTAACTGTATCCAGTTCGAGCTAATGCGAATAGGTTAGCGAGTGCATAAACATCTTCGCCTAGCCCTTCACCTAGATTGACTTTCATTGCATCGATGTTTTGTTTTTCTGGGTTTAACAAAACCAAGATCATAGCTCTCAATGCAACATTAATTTCATCTGTATAGATAAGTTTAACGTCATCATTGTTTATGATCTTTTCTGCAGTTTCTACCCAACGATCGACATCTTGAGAGGCTATATTTTCAGTAATAACTAAAGCCTTAAATTTCTCAACCACTTCGCTTAGCTGCCAACCATTATCAATATTGAAGTCACAGCATATTCTATAGAATATAGCGGCAATTTTTAGCTGTTCTTGGTCTCTCACATAATGACTAAGGTTTGCTTCAAGTAATCGTTCCGGGTTGCCTAGATACTGCTTTAACTCACTTGAGAAGTCGTTTGAAGACAGTAAGGTACTATGAGTTGCGGCGATAATAGCGTCGTTAAAGGCCATCTTTTTCGAAAACAAATGTTTCTCGACTGTTGGAGGTTCTGCTATATCTAACGGCAAAGTTACATTAGCTTCATCATTCTCAAGAACATAGCACTCCATAGAACTTAAATCGTAGTTCTCATAACTTCGATCGATAAACATGTCTAAGCTATCTTGGTTGGTAAAACCCAATTTCGTAATATTGGAGAATGGCTGATAAAGAGATGTTAGTTTGTCTTTCAATCTTAGAACGACAACTTTCTCATCAATCAAATTTTGAGCGATCATTGATTGCAGTTCAATTTCTGAAAAAACCTTTTTTTCGTTCACTTCAAAGCAAAGTTCAAGAGGTAACAACTCATAAGTGAGAACATAACGACTTAGGTTTCGTTTTGGGAGCATGACATAGCACGGTGAGTTAGAGTTCATTTCCATTATTTCTGTTCTCTATAATCTATTAGTCCTGATGTTTTGCTCGGGAAGTGTTCAAAAAAAGCAGGATTGCAATTCGTACTTCCGTTACACAAAAAGACAAGTTCTTCACGAGCTCGAGAGCACATAACATATAAGTTCATTTTAAACGTTATGAGGTCTGCATCGTCAACAGCAAATGATTGTAATTGAGGAATAAAAACGGAATCAAACTCCAAACCTTTACAACTTTTACGATGCAATACAGTAACGACTCCTTGTTTATCAAACAAAAGATTTTCGCTACTTCTAGGATTTTTACCACTGTATGATTGTACAGTATAGTTAGGAAGTTGTCGTTCTATTTCGTCCACGAAAAGAGATCTATCAATATCATTATCAACAATAACTCCTACCTCGAGAGCTGCTCTATTTCTCAATGATCGGCATATATACTGAATTTGCTGTTCGGTATTACCCATTATCACCAACTGAGGTATGTTTCCTTGTCGATCTGGTAGTTTAGGAACGCCCGTTGGCAAACCAACATAAAAATGGCTTGCCACTTTTGCTATTTGACTGGTGCTCCTGAAGTTTTTAGTCAAACTAAATTCACGGTCAGGTTTATTTTTCAATTTTAGAGCTGTACGAATATCATCTAAGCTTGAGTGTCTCGACTCTTCTAAGCGTTGATTTTCATCAGCTAGAATTGTTAACCCACCATGCTCCAATTGTTTTGCACTAAGGCGTAAGAATGAAAATAACCCAGGTTCAAAATCTTGTGCTTCATCGATGATTAGATGCCCCCAGTCAATCAAATTATCTGGATCTTTCTCCAAGTATAGGTCTCGCATCTCTAACCAATCAAATTGCCACTGAGTTTGTCTTGGAGGATCGAATGATGTCCCAGTCCAGGCACTATAAGCATCAGGATTTCGGTCATACTTTTCTTTAGAGACACACCACATCCCCTTTTTATGGGTAAATGGATTAATCTTATTCCATTCGAATTGACCACCTATTTTTTTTAATTCATCTTTGTCTTCATAGGGGCAGTTGAGGTACGCCTTATCTCCCTCTACAATTAAAGTCTCAGTATCAGATGCTGAAATCTTCTGTTGGCGCCACCATTCGGGAAGCCATGAGTGCATTGTTTTAGACTGAACTTTTCCTTCAATTTCACTCGCTACATTTTCTGTGTAGCGCCTCAATACACGATTGAACATCAAGACCGTTACTTCGTTTCTTTTCTTTGATAAGAGGTTCGCCCGCAAAAAAGCTATTACTGTTTTTCCGGTCCCGGGAGGCCCAGTGACCAAGATACTTCCATCTATAGGTGCATCTTCAAAAATATCTTGTTGTTCTTCGCTGATTTGTCGAGTGTTAGGCATTCTCATGACGCGATTTCCTTTTGTGCAGAAACAATCGCTTGGCTAAAGAAACCTTCATATTCATCGTTCCCAATTAATATTGTTCTATCTAACAGTAGGTTGTTATTTTCACAACTTGTTTCGGAAATGATTGAACAAGAATGGCAAGCCGCTTGATTTAACCCCATAACACCCACCTCCTGTTTTTCACCACATACAGGGTCATTTGAACACCAGTGAGCAGTTTCTAAGGAAGCTAATATTGCAGGCAAAAGTCTGTTCACATCACCCTGCTGGACTAGACCACCTAAACTACCTTCAGAGTCCCCCTCTGCAGTGTAAATAAGTAGCCCTGCTTGCTCTTCGTCAGCGTAAATTCGTTCTCTTAAAGATCCACTAGAGTAGCCACTTTCAAAACTTAATTGTCGTATCAACAGGTGTGCTAATGTATGTAAAATAAGAAACTTAGCACTTGGTTGAGGTAAATAAGTTGAACTCAACTCCGCGTGATACCGGTTCAATGTTTCGAGTCGTTGCCTCAATTTTAGCGGTAAATTCTGTTGCCAAGCATTAATAACAGCCAAGTTCATTTCTATGAAAATACCTTCACCAAAAACTTCGGTAGCTGGTAGCCAAGAACGGCTTTCAGTGCTGGTTTTAGGACTTACGATGTTGTCGCTGGGAGATACTCTTTCAAAACCACAAAATGCACGTACTTCACGCAATTTTTCTAATAAAACAACACGTTTAATAATCTTTGTAAAACTAGACATTGGAGGTGAATCGAAGCTCGCGAGCTTTGCTTTAAAGTTCGGCGTTTCTTTACTTTCAATATCTGGCGAAGATAGGATTTCCCACTCCGCAACTCTTAAATCTTCATCTTTAGGAATCTTAAATGTTCTCTGCTCTCGCTCTTTCGTATTCACGGCACTTAAAACATCTTCGATGGAAATACCTAACTCTTCTGCAATTTCATCAGCAAAAAACTCTACTCTGCGCTCCTTTTTATCAGCCAGAGCTTTCATTAAGTCATCAAACTCATCAGTTTCTTTAATACGTGCATATAGTTTATTACCGGAGCTGGATGGAGAGTGCGGGATATCCAGTGCAGAGCGAACAATGGAGTAATACAGGTTACTCGCGCCCCGTTGCAATACATGCAATGGTTCTTCACAGAGTTGTTGATCGATAGGCTTATATTCCCATGGCTGAGTATCTTGACATTTAACGCCCGCTAACCCGTTTTGACTCATGATCTCTTTAAGAGAGTTCTTAGCTCCACACTCTGGGTTCTTACATTCAATGTATAGCGCATCAAGGCCACTGCCTAATTCTGGATTAGACAAAAAATACAACTCAGGATGTTCGCATGTTTTATGCTTTCCTGATTTATGGGCCCAGTAAACCCAAGGGACATCTTGTAAATGTCCATGCTGACAAGCAGCGACGAACCTCATCGGCGCTAATTCCTTTTTCTTACACGCTGAGTTGGCGCAAACGGGAATACCTTCAGCATTCACTTTTCCAGTTTCATTTTTCCACAATTCCATTCTTTTACAGCGTGGGCAAAACATCCACTTTGGAAAACGTACTGTCATAAGAGCGTTATGTGGACCAATATCATCTTTCTTAGTAAATCTATTATTGATTACTGGAGGTTTTTTCAATGCCCATACACCGGCCTCGCTAGATAGTCGGTCTAACTTGATTTCATCTAACCTTTTAGGCCAATGTATTGGATCTGCCAAAACTAAAGACTCATCACCAATCTCTATCACAGAGCCTGGACCAAATGGCGTAATAAGTTGGGAACTACGATATGAACGATTAGAGCTAGCCACTAGCGCTCTCCTCTTACAAATAGGTGTGTTTCAGTATCTACATTGCGCATAGAATTCAAAGTACGCCATGCCTCATCATGTTGAGAGCTTTCAAAAGATTGAATAAGTGGCTCAAACTGCTTACCACCATCATAGTGTGTTAATGGTTTTGACGTTCGATTACACCTTTCTAACCATTGACTAACCAAAGATTCTAGAAAGTCGAGTGTTTCTAATTGCTCAGCTTTCGACATTCCTTTCATCGCCCGCTGAATACGCGCCTGGAATGCTTTATAGATCTGTACAAAATCTGGGTGATGTACATCGAGATGTTTTGCACTCTCATTTTTTCTTAAGTAGCCCGTGATTCGCACTGCAGCAATAAGTGATGCATGTAATGCACGCTCAAGAGCAGGTTTGACCCAAGGAGTCACACTGGTGGGTTCAACATAACGATAAAGAGCTTGGTGATAGCTCTTAAAGGTTTCGTAGTGTGAACGATCACGAGGTTTAGTTGGTGAATACTGCGTGATAACAATACCCGGTGGCCGCTTTTTGTTACGACCTACACGACTTGATGCTTGAATGTATTCTGCTGTTGATTTCGGCTGCCCTGCAATTAACATCATACCCAGTCGCTCAACATCAACACCGACCGAAATCATGTTCGTACATGGAAGAATATCGATCGCCTCAGGCGTTTCTTTTTCTAACCTTGCTAGAACCTCAGGAATCTTTGAACCTTTGACTCCAGCACTTAATTCTTCAACATTAGACACAGTTCTCGTGTCGTACTGGTCTTTTGAAATAACCTTGATACGCTCAGGAATATCATCGCGACCTAAAGTCATCGTTTTACCAAGCTCTCTTCGGCTATTGTGATAAATAGGAAGCGTCCAATAACTATCTAACAGCGTGTCTTTAAACCCTAATTCATACGGCGCTAAAAGGGCTGCCGAACTTGTTTGTACAAGTGATGTTTGTCCTGTATGGCCAGACGGCATAACACCAAGATAAAGTCGCCCCGGCTTATTTTCTTCTTCTTTTGAAAAAAACGAATCAGCCTGATCTGTACCAGAAGGAGGGAATATATTTACTTGTCTTCCAAATAGTCGAATACTTTGCTGCTGTGCAGCTCGAATCGTTGCAGTCGCAGCTATTACCTTAGGCCTATGGCCTAACACTTCCATTATGGTGTCAAAGCCAGCCTCATAAATACCAGCAATAGTTCCAAGTGGGCCTGAGATAAGATGAAGCTCATCTTGAATGATCAATGATGGTGGCTGTACTTTTTTATCACCGAAGAATGCAGCCGCTCTTTCTTGCCAAGTCAATCGCGCAAATTTATCGATAGTACCAATCAGTAAACTAGGGGGCTTCATGTATAACGCATCATCGACAACTTGGATTGGTAAATGACGGTGGAAATCACACTCATGACTAGGGCAAAAAAACTCAAATTTATTGTCTGGGTTGGAGCGAATTCCATATGAATTACAATCAGAAGAGTAATATTTAGGAACAATCTCAGTACCACACCAAGGGCAAACTTGAAGTTGAAAACTATTTTCGGGCTCAGGGTCATCTCGCATAATCATGACTTTATCGTGAGCATCTTGAAAATTATTAGGGGTACTATCTTTTCCTGCCCATAATCCAAGAGAAAACGATTCATTACCTAAGCGTTCATCAGACTTTCTAAGTTTTTCCAAAGCGCAAATTAAGCTCCCTGCTCGCTGGAACTGTTGCGAAGTCAACAAGCGCAGAGTATAGCGCTTGATCACAGCGGTCCCTCCACCTTTTTCACCTAAGGTTAGGCGACGGTGGATCAATTCCCACGCAGCTACTGCTAAGTAAGCCTCTGTTTTACCACCACCAGTTGGAAACCATAATAGGTCCACTTCCTCATGCGATACAGGAAAGTCGCCGGTACTTTTGTTTGGAATAATAGATTCAAGGACCAATAGCTGAAACGCCAATTGGAATGGACGCCATTTAAAGTTTTTGATGACTTCGTTAGAAAAGTATTCTGGTGCCTCATACGAAGTACCTTTAGTTTTTGCTTCACCCGCATACTTTTTCCCGCTGTGGATCATTTGCATTAACATCGCCTTATTGGCAACTCTAAATGACTCCATAGCTACTTTGGATTGTCTTAAACCACTGACACCACCACTCATTCTAGCTACGGCATTTTTTAGTCTTTCAATAATGCGACTTTTAGCGCTTGAGAATCGCTTATCTAATACTTCATTCTCAAGTTCAGTTATCCAAGAACGATACGTATCAATGAGTTTGTCATAACCATCAAGCAGTTCTTCATTTGTCGCAGAAGAGGGGTCTGCAATCTTTGTAATACTAAGAATGCTGCTGTCAAGATCTGGATACCTTTCCGAATCGATATCAGTGCTAAAGTCTTTAACCTCGTGGGATGGTATTGTCTCCGTAAATAAGCAGTCTGGTATTCCTCTGTCATCAAATGACCAATCTACAGCAACACCGTGACCTACGGCCCATGGTATTCGTTTTCGATACGTGAGATTCAACTCTTGTTGCTCATCATCTAACTTAAAACGATCACTACTAGGGTACTCTTGAATATTACCTTCAAGTACAGTGACCTTAATTCCGCATTGGAATAAGCACTTTTCAGGGTCTAAACGCTCGCCAGAACTCGCATTATTTGAGAGTGCTATTGTCACGATTTTTCCCGAGCTTAAAGGGCGTACTTTAATATCTAAACGAGCCTTTCCGTCTAAGATGACTTTCTTTTGCGTTATGAGCTCTTTTATCGATTCTTCATGAAATAAGGGATGACGCTGCCACTCTGAGAAGGCCTTTTTAGTATAACGACCAGCATTAATATGTAAGCATAATGACGAGTTAGCCTGAACAGCAAAGGAAATGGCCATTGACGAAGGTTTAAAATCATTTGCTAGAGCTTCTGAATTTGAATCAGCACCAGTGCTATCATTAGAGTCGTCAATGCAAGCTGCCACAGGAAATAGAGTCCCCATTAAATAGCGCTTTTGAGGGGCATCATTTAGCTCCTCATTTTCGCCATTAACAGGACCAATAAGTTGCGACTTTAGATAACCAACCAGTTCATGCCTGGCTTGAGTAAACTCATTCATTGTTGTTCTCTATACTTAAGATGGGGGAATATCAGGCTTACGAAACACCGTTCCATTTATGGGTATTATTCCAGATTAATAGCTTGCATCAATCTTTAGTTGTAATTAATCACCTTTTATATAACGCACACTACTCAACTAATTGCAAATCAGAAAGTGAAACGCCATAAGGATGTGATTACCCTTGAGTTATGTTACTTTTTGCTGAAGTAACTTCTACCTGAGTCATGCGCGCCCCCTTCTCTAAAACTACCCGAACCACGCCCCCCTTTTTGTGCAGCTAAATCAGGGTATTTCTTTAAGGCTTCAAGCTCTTTTTCTGCAATTTCTTTAGTTGTTGCCTTCGGAACCTCAGTTCCTTTTTTAAGGTCTCTGATTGATCTAGACATTTTTCAGCGCCCATAGTTAGTAAATTTAGGAATAATACAATGACATGCATATTTATTATTTGACTAAACTCACTATGAAACAAAGTTCTACAGAAAAGATAGTAAACCCAGAAAAATAAACTCCTTTAATTTTCACCAGCAACATCAAAAATCGAGGTATATACTATTTGGACCCGCACCAGCAGTTTTAGACACCGAGTTAAATCAATACAATCACTAACGAAGTGAACCACGGCAAGCAAGAAGAAACGTATTACCCATTACCCTAAAATTAAAAGCAGAAACCCTGAAACTGGCAGAGCACGCAAAAAAGCTAGAAAGCGTAAAAAAGGCCGCCACCTACTTCACAAAAAATCTAAAGTAAATTGCTATGAATTTATGCTCGAATACTTGCAGAGTTTCAGTATGGTCCGCATGTGCAAGGTGTTCAGAGTTGAGTTTCCCGAGGTGGGTTTTATTACTGGGTTGAGAATCGCCACAAGGCGCTTCAACACGAGGTAGCTCACCAAACGCTTGATATAAAGATCAAAGAAACCTTTGATGTTAGCAAAAACATGATGACTCAAGACAAATTCAGAAGGGATTGGCTGAGAAAGGTGATAACCAAAATGTTGGGACAACGCTTGTGTTGAGAACTTCTTCCACTCTATGAAAATGGAAGCGATCAAATATGAGCTGATAATGACGTAAGACGAGATGCGCTAAACGGTCTTCGTGTACATAGAGGCTAATTTATAATCGGAAGAGAAGTCATAGTGCTCTTGAGTATCTAAGCCCAATGCACCTTGAAAAGCAAAATGTCTCTTAGTTAAGCGTCCAGTCAGGCTGAATCAGAGTAATTTATCTAGAGAAAAGGGGCTGCGCTAGATCTATTGCACGCCCCTACCTAGTAGCGTCATACCACCTATGTACCTCTTGCTCGCTCCAACGAGGAGAGCGCTTTGAAACCATGATCGGTTTCGGGAATGCTTCGTCCTGTCTCATTCTCCAAAAGGTAGTTCGACTAATATCAAAGGCTCACACACAATGTAGGACTAGGGAAAATATGAGGGGATCCGTCAGAGCCTTGCTAAGATGCGGCTAAATCGCTGGACCTAAGCAAAGCGACTGTAATCACTAAACTCAACCGAGCCGAAAGTGCCAAAGGTTAGCTGTCACTATTAAGCAATTTGTTAGGCTTTTTCAATCTCAAATGCCTGCTCAATTAGTGGCAAGCACAATGAATGAAACCACTCTTCAGCAATTTTAATTTGCTCGATCTCTTTTCCATTTACCATCATTTCACGGTAATCTTTAGGGTGTGTAAGTCGGTTCCTAATTGCGACGCTTTTTCTAAACTCATTAAAACCGTTATGTAGCTAGTTCACAGACGATCATGCTGACGACGATCATGCTGACACGCCTCTGGACATAAATAAGTTTCGGAAAACCGATACCCCCAGAGTGCAAGAGACTGATGAGGTTCGGTTGCAATAGAGAACTGGGCGTTGGAAGTGATTGGGATGGCTTTAAAATAGTTGGTAATAAGCTAGGCTTGATTTGTAGCAACTGGAATTTTATTAATTGCGACTCTACCTGCAGTATCACCATTACCATACATAACGATGATTACCGAGTTTTCCGGTATTAACTTTGCGGTAGACTTCGTTATGGCATCTTCAGTGATGTAGGTCTCAGTAGAAAAAACCTTACAATTATTCACTTCCTTAGTTTTAATCCAAGGTACTGTCCCGTCGATATAAAACTCTTTAACTCGTGTACTTGGAGTCCCTCCAGAACACACTTTTGTAGGTCGTGACGCCAATTATTTGATTTAGTGGTAGAACTCTCGCTCAATGAAAGTCCCTATCACTTTATCGTGCATTTCTTCCGATTTCGAGAAGCCGATAGTTTTACGCACTAAACGTTTTAATCTGGAACGCAAAGTCAAATTGGTTCGTTCAATCCGCTGAGTGAACCTTTTCCCTACAACATGTTTTTCTTTTGGCAATTCTTTCGAGTAGACGCTGAAATCATCGGTGAAAAAGAAACTGATGTCGAATGGCTTAAGTAAAGCGAGTAACGCTCGCAGCTCATCTGTATTGCGCTTACCAAAGGCATGAGCAATGATGCGTTTATAACCGGACTCCAATGCATACCAAAGCCAACGACGATTTTTTTTGTTTCCTACGAATGACCACTGTTCATCGACCTCACAGATGAGAGAGATGTTTGCTCTATCGAAAGGTATTGAGGTGACTTGTTTCGGCGAGAGTTTTTTAAAGTGCGCAGTACCGTGTTATAGCCAACTTTTAAGACACGACTTGTTTCTCTTACACCAGAACTATTCATCGCCATATCAATGATTTGCTCTTTGACCTTAGGTTTATATGCCTCGTAAGCATAATCAAGTTGAAATGAGCGTTTGCACTCAAGGCAACGAAACCGCTGAAAGCCTGACACACCAGTACCATGTTTACGAACATACTCCGTTTGGTTGCAAAACCGACAGTTAACTTGAATAGTAGCCATAATTTTTAATTCAGAGTTGAGGGACTACCATTCTAACTCAAGCTCACCATGCTGGAGTCATGACCCAATTTCTTAACCTTTTTCTTTAACACCTTCAATGTCGGTAATTGGCCCTGTTTAGATACCCACTGCTGCCAACCAAAGAGTGATTGCTCATAGAAACGTACAAACATCCCCTCTTTTATGCCAACAATACGTTGACTGCTTTCAACCAATACTAATTTAGTTTCAATATTCACTTATCTTCCCCCCCTAAAAAAGTGCCAGATGCAACTCTGGCACTTCAAAAACTAAAATTAAAACGTTAAACGCTCAACTTTAAGGATTTGAGACGCAGGATACGTAGCCCGTGAGGCTCGGCTGGTTGCTGAAGACGTAGCCATTGACGAGGTCCACGTCGTAATAGAGAGAACCATTAGGAGTCGCCGACCAATAGTAGTAGTTGGTCGGCCAACCGCGCGCGATAAACATCGGGCCGAATGCGTCGTATAGCTCCGTTTTTAACTCGTCTCTTGTTGCTAAACGCCAGTTAGTTCGTCCGCCGAGACTATGGGTGTTGTAGGTAGTACACAGTGCATTTGCGTTATTCCAGTCGAATAGGTAAAAATCACCACCAACTGGGCCGGAATTTCCGCTTTCAGTATGAGTACCGTTTGTAGCACTACCGCCAATGCTGTCTAGATAGGCCGCTGATGGTGAATTGGTAAGCAACTTACCACTACCTCTATCGTAGATATCAATACATGTACCAGCCAAGTTACACACATTCACCTCCACCGTATTGCTGGGGATGCCATCTTTGGTGGCCGTGAGTGTCG
>NZ_JBGOOU010000056.1:0-13032 GCF_041439815.1 Vibrio sp. 1F279
TAAATGATAATTTTCAGGTGCTCAACTGCGCATCTTCAAGTTAACTGGGTATAGACGAAAAATAGAAAAGGACCCAACACATAACGTTCAGCCCTTTATTTCTCGTCATTTAAACCCAACGGCATTCTTATTTCCATCAGATCAATATTTATATTCGATTACTTAGATTTCACCGAAGTTGGGGTTAGTTAATAATCGCTTTAATTACTTTACTAACTATTAGTTTTGTCAGTTATTGTATTTTCACTTATCCAATACTAACTCAACAACCAACGACTACTAGTTGTTCGTCACAGAAAGTTTGTAGCCCAAATGTTGAACATTCACATCAGCGTAGCCTAGAGCAACGGCATAGTCTGCTGCGTTTGTGAAAGCAGAAAACATGATTGAAACGGCTAGTGTTATAAACACACTCATTTTCATATTTTGTTCCTTTTTGGCTAAATAGTTTTAACTGGTTAAATGGGGTTAGTTAGTTAATTGAGCGAACTGAATGTTATTACCAACGTGAGCGATATGAACGATGGCAGCTTTTGCAAGTCGCCTGCGCTGCTTTTAATCCTGATTCCACCAGTGATACATCACCTTGTTGGCTACCTTGATAGAGTTCTTGGAACCCTTGATTCATTTGACTTAGTAGTCGTTCGAATTTTTCAGGCTCACTCCACACACTCTCTTTAGCTTTACTTCCCTCTTGGCTGCCCACCGGAAATGACGTCAGTAACAATTCGCTATGAGCTGTTAACTCTAAACTCGTTTCTTCTAATACCTGCCAACTCGTATCGTTGCCATCTAATAAGTCTTTGGCTTGCTCAATCAAGGTTTCAACTTGTGTAAATGCGTATTGGCGCTGTTCAATTTGGCTCGAATGATCTTGTGATGCCCAAGCGTGGGTACTAAGTAAAACGGTTGTAGTGCACAGTAGGCTCACCAATCTCTTGTGAATCATTCTCTTGTTCATATTGATCTCTCCTCGCTTCATATAGCTTTTGTTGTCTGGTTTCGATACAGACATCGATGATTCGTTTCGGTGTTCCGTTTTGCTCTGATGTCTGTGTTTCTTTGATGCCTGTGTTTCCTTGATAAATTCAATTTACAAAGCAATAGTTGCAATTGCAACTATTGCCGTGTAAATTATTGTAAAGCGAACAGAGATTAAATAAACAAAAGAGAGAGTGAAACTATGAAGATTTGGGATCTATCAACTCGCCTATACCATTGGACGCAAGCGGCGCTTTTCATGGGGTTAATGACATCGGGCATTTCAGGTAATGGACCCCACGTTCAACTTGGGCTAGCACTTATGACATTAATCGTTTGGCGATTGGTCTGGGGTTGGGTGGGTAGCGAAACGAGCCGGTTCAGACAGTTTTTACGATCACCTAAATCAGTAGTTCGTTATTTATTAGGAAAAGAAAAAGAAAAGCCAGGCCATAATCCTGCTGGCGGTTGGATGGTTGTTACACTGTTATCAGCTTTAACTATTCAGTGTGTTTCTGGTTTAGCCTTAGCAGGGCTTCTTGATCACTTACCCTATGCAAATATCTGGTTGAATGACTCCGTATTTTCATTATTAGAAAACATTCACCTCACTATGATAAAAGTACTTCCAACTCTGATTGCGGTACACGTCCTTGCCGTTTTGTTCTATAAATTACGCTCAAAACCATTAACTTGGGCAATGGTCACTGGCTTCCAAAGAAAAATCGAACTTAATGGCAGTGTTGCGTTTGTTTCTCAATGGCGTGCGTTAGGCGTACTAGCTTTAGCGGCGCTGCTCATCATTATGCTGACAGTGTTGGCGTAAATTAATAGGTTTGACGAGTATAAAACCGGATGTACAAAAGGGGTAAGCCGACGACTTCTAAAAATCGTCTCGCGAATAGAGCGCGACTAACCAAAATCTAACGTCAGCAACAATCGCGTCTCGTTAAATGAAGTTACGGGTGAGCAATGCACCAGACCCGCGTTTTCGTTGCCACTCCATCGCTCCCCTTTAAGCAATGCCACATCACCACTCGAAAGTTGCTCGATATCCGACTCATGACTGTACAAGCCTGACTCTGAATCTGGCTTTCCGTTACTCCCTCTTCCTAGCTTCGTACGGTCGACCAAGTCGTTTGGCAGCCATTGAGTGGCAACACCATGATAGGTAGTCACTAAACGGCAAGGGACTTGGTCAACATGGAAGCGTGGACACATCGCTTTATTCAGAACCGCTAAACGGAGCCCTACTTCTTCAAGATCAAACAAACAACAGAACATATCCACCAGCTCTACCATGTTTTCTAGTAGTGCTTTAGATGCGGTTTCGTCGGTAGCAAACTCCAATTTCTCATAGGCGTTGTCTGGAGACAGGCTCATAGATTTACTGAAGTTTGGATTCAAGGCGATAAATTCACTGATTGCCATTGTTAAATCTTCATCAAATGTACGCTGCCAAATCGCAATATTGACATTGCTTTGATAGATGTCTGCCAGCACCGTTGGCTGCTCAGAAGCGCTATAGCATGGAGCATGATTCGCATGAACCTTGATACTTGCAGCAGAACCAATGTTAAGTGGCTGATTATTATCGGTTGTCACAGGTTTCGTTAACACGGCATTCATTACGTCATCTCCTTGATACATGTTTGTTGTTTTCCTCTTACCGATACGAACGTTATTCTCAGTAAGAGTGATATTTTGGTTATGTTATAACATAACCAAAATATCACAAGCAACTTGGCATACATGTTTCCAATTATATGGATATGCGTTTGCAGCCTTAGGTAACTTGATGAATTTGGATCACTGCAGAAAAACGCGAAAGCTTAGCTATGGCGTTCATATAAATTGACTCAGCAAGCAACGGCTTTCACACCATAAGCCCCAAGTTAATCGAGAACTCAGACACGAAAGTGTTGAATTACGCGTTCTATAAGTTCAGAGATGTCGTTGATGTCACATGTCGTTACACAGCATGACGTCTTAAGGCTTTACATCTTGAGCGAGGTAAACAACAATCCCTGAGAATAAATCCATAACATAATGTATTTAGAAATTATGAGCAGCACAGAAAACAAAAAATCGAGTCCTCTTTTCGAAGTCGTATTTAACGTCTTTCTTCCTTCATTCATCTTAATGAAGTTCAGTGGAGAGGAACACCTAGGAACTGGCTTAGCACTACTTGTCGCGCTTGCCTTCCCTATTGCTTACGGTGGTATGGAGTTAGTCCGCAACAAGAAGTTTAACTTCATCGCGGCACTTGGCTTTGTCAGCGTATTATTAACCGGCGGTATCGGCTTCTTCGAACTTGATACTCGTTGGTTAGCATTAAAAGAAGCATTAATACCCGGCCTAATTGGTTTAGCGGTTCTTGGCTCAACCTTCACTCGCTACCCGTTTATCCAAAAAGTTATCTTCACGCCTGCACTGTTAAACATATCTCTAATCGAAGAGCGTTTAAGAGAGTTTGGTAACCAAGCAGAGTTTAATCGTTGCCTAATGAAGTCAAACTACCTATTCGCTAGTACCTTCGCATTTTCTTCTGCGATGAACTACTTTCTAGCGACTTGGATTGTGACTAGCCCAGCAGGTACTGCAGCTTTTAATGAAGAATTGGGTAAGTTGACACTTTACAGCTACCCGGCCATCGCTATACCAAGTATGTTGATGATGTTAGGTATCTTCTACTACATTTGGCGCCAAGTTCGCTCGATGACTTCGCTAAAAACGGAACAGATCTTTATTACTAAATAATTTTCGTTGCGTTAGCTCCGAGTACAAAACCGCTTCAAATACTCGATTGCTTTAAAAAACAGATTGCTTCAAAAAAGCATGAGCCCAGCACACACGCTGGGCTTTTTTGTCTGTTCTACATACAGCAAAATATTAACTTTCAATTGATATCATGAATTAATTTAAACAAAACGATGTTCATTTTCATGACTCACTGTCCATAACTGGCCGAAAACAAGTAATAGTCAATGATTTGCATTGAATGAGGCGTGATATGTTTTTATAATCAACTTCGTTTGTTACTTTACAAAGTTCAATCCTAGCAATGACATAACTTCAGTTCATATTGGTCATATTTAACCAATAGTTTGCAAAAACCAAACGCCAGACGAACTCGACAAGGAATTTAAAACATGAACAAATCTCAATTAGTTGAACACATCGCAACTTCTGCTGACATCTCAAAAGAGCAAGCAGGCACAGCACTCAATGCACTCGTTGAAGGCATCTCGACTACGCTTGCTAATGGCGACGATGTATCTATCCTTGGATTTGGTAGCTTTAAAGTGAATAGCCGCGCTGCTCGCACTGGTCGCAATCCAAGAACTGGAGAAGAGATTCAAATCTCAGCGTCAAAAACACCAGCATTTAAAGCAGGTAAAGCACTAAAAGAGACATGCAACCTGTAAGATAGAAAATACAAGGAAGGTTACCGATGACAACTAAGGAAAAAACAAAAACGAGCCGCAGTAAAAAAGCCGGCAAGTCAACCAAAGCACAAGCTGAAGGGCCTAAGGCTCGTCAACGCATTGAAGAGCTTCTCGAAGAGCGTGAATTAGCCAAACTGTTAGAGCTTTAGTTTGTATTCGAGCTGTAATTAAAGATTTACATGATGGTTTGTTGTCATTCAAATGCCACTGCAGATTTGCGGTGGCATTTTAGTTTGAAGAACAAGCCCTAGCGGATCACTCTTCTTCCCCCTTTCAATCCCCTCTTCACTTTTAATCCCCCTCGCTTTCAAAAACGAAACTTTAGCTTACTGGCTTTAAGCTGATATCGCGTTGACGACCAAGCTTGAGAAGCGCATGATTTTATTTCGAGCAGAATAGTTTTTTGGCCGTGTAACCCACCCCATAATTGTTTCTGTGCAACGTACCCTATTGAACGGCAGGTCACATGAATAAAATTGTTATGTTAGTAATGGGGCTGCTTTTTACCAGTCGATTGTTCGCTAGTATTGTGCCGCATGTTAGTCAACTTGAGCATGATGCACCTATTCTACTTCGCTCAGCGTTGATCGTAGGTGTTTCGGCTTATGCCGTCTGGACAGCGTTCAAATACTTCAAAAAGAACAAAGCTTCTAGTTCAGATCAAATCTAGGCGGGGCTGACATGAACTGACTCTTTGCCGACGAACATAACTTCCCACACTGCGTAATTTGGCTTTCGAGGAAATAAAGATTACGTCTGCTTTTCACCCATTGAGCGCAAATTTCGAGTTCCTGACCAATGGCGATTGGATGGTGAAAGCGAGAAGTTAAACTCACCGTCATCGCATTGATATTGTTATGGAACAAGCAATACAACATCGCGCTGTCGTGTAACGCAGTAACAATACCCCCCTGCATAATACCGTCGTAGCCCTCAGCTTTATCTGTTGGTACAATCCTGGCTATAGCTTCATACTTAGCTAAATTTTCACGCTTAACTGGCGTTTCATGCTTAGCTAGCGTTTCGTACTGAGCCAAAGTCTCACCTTCGCCAACAGCTTCAAAACAAATGGGGCTATCTGTGAAAAAACCTTGGCTGCACACTTGGCAACGCCGATGGTTGTGAGGAATGAAAACCTTCATACTTACCCTTATTCCTGTGTACCCTTAGATTCCTAGAGATAGATATGGCTCGACCAAAAAAACATCGTCAATTATGTACCCGTGCGGCTTACTCATGTTTTAAGCCTAATGGCGTTCCTATGGACGAGCTTCATAAAGAAGAATTGCTATTAGAAGAGTTAGAAGCCTTACGCTTGGCTGATCAAGAAGGATTGAGCCAGCTTGAAGCCGCCGAGCAGATGCAGGTGTCTCGCCAAACGTTCGGCAACATCATCAAGCGTGCAAGAGCCAAAGTCGCCAAGTGCATCGTCAACGGCCATGCGTTGGTGATTCAAGGCAGTTAATTCACGTGTTAGCCAGAAGTTATTTAACTCAGCGAGCGAGAACTCTTGATACTTAACTTGATACTTAGCTTGATGGCTCAGTAATCTGATACAACTTTCGGCTTTGCCCTTCACACACATCCTTGCAATTGCATTCGCGCTCAATGTCTAACTGTGCGAGTCCTCCACAACTGCCTTTGATTGGCTTGCGCGAAAAAATCACGCCTATCGCCATCAGTGTAACAACTCCGACAAACCCTAATAGCGTCAACAAAAAGGTCATTTACGGAACCCTCGAATAGCGCCTAGCTGATTAGGCTGTGCCATTAAAATCGAAGCTTGTTTTTTGTGCCCTTTCTCGCCGCACGTTTTATTGCTACACCCACTATTTCGCGACTCGCGACCATAATCGAGGTCGGTTACTTCTTGTAGATTGCTGAAATCCAGAGTGGTAACTTCGGCTTTTCCTTTAGATGTAAAAACGCGAACATCATGATTGAACAAGTGCGACAGCATTTTCTTCCCGATGTGACGAACCACAACAGCTTTCACATCATAAGATTTAACGACGGACATCCATTGCTTCTTCTTATTGCACGGGCTGTCTGACTCAACCAAAGGAATAAGATGCTTTATTTGTTGTTGCTCATCGACAATCGCGATCTGTGGAGAACGGGCAAAATGGTTGCCGACATGAAGGTCACGACAAGGTATTGCGTATAACATGGTAACTTCCTGTTATTGATGATCAGAAGTTCAGCATACGCCCCGTTATTGGCATATGCCAACAACTATCATGTGAAAAATAAGATTTACTGGATCGATAGCTAAAATCAAAAGCTACAAGCTACAAGCTACAAGCAGCCAATAGGGTTGGCGCAGGTTACTCTACCTCCCGAACCTGTTCATGGAGAACCTCCCTTCCCCAAAACAAGAATGCCCCACTAGTGCGGGGCATTCTTTGTGCGTAAGAGTTGAAATTTCAAAGACGAAGTGACGATATAAATCGTTGTTACAACGAAAGAGTAAAAGTACTTCCCACACCCAATTCAGATTCAACGACTAGCGTTCCTTCTAGATTCTCGACCATGGCAAGCGCTAAAGATAATCCAAGACCATACCCCTCGATATTGCTGCGGCTGCTGTCGACTCGGTAAAGTCGGTCAAAAATCAAGTCCTGATATTTCTGTTCAATGCCCACACCGGTGTCCTGGATACTTATCTCGACCTTACCTTCGGTGCTTTGCTCCGCTTTGA
This sequence comes from Vibrio sp. 1F279, assembly GCF_041439815.1. Classification (NCBI taxonomy): domain Bacteria; kingdom Pseudomonadati; phylum Pseudomonadota; class Gammaproteobacteria; order Vibrionales; family Vibrionaceae; genus Vibrio; species Vibrio sp. 1F279. The sequence continues at coordinate 7,132 of NZ_JBGOOU010000056.1, forward strand.
CCGTCACTCTTCCTTCGGGCTCGGTGTACTTAATCGCGTTATCAACAAGATTAACCAACACCTGAGTCAACTTATCAGGGTCTGACTGAATCGCAAGACCATCAGCGCTCTCAACCACCAGCTCGATTCGTTTGTCCTCTGCAACATCTTCATACCAGCTCACCACATTGCTAATCACGTCAGAGACCTGAGTCGGCACTTTCTGTGGTATGCGCTTTCCGGTCAGCTCGTCGTTCAACTTCATCAAGGCGGTTAACATATTGCTTGCCTGCATGGCGTGTTCAGAACAATCTGCCAATGCGTCTTTCATCGCTTGTTGGTCGGCGTTATTGAGCAATGCCGTTTGGGAGGCTAACGTAATACGCGACAAAGGAGTTCGAATATCATGAGCGATCGCATCGACGGTCGTATTCAAGGTTGTCGTCACGTGCTGTAACTTGGCAACCGCAGTATGGACACTAGAGCTGATCACGTTGAGCCCTTGCGCTAAATCAGATTCGGCTTCATTTTTAGTGCTAGGAAATTCTAACTGCCCTTTTTTCAGCTTATCGAGCAGGTCGCCAAAGGTCACTAACGGAGACATCGCACTCTGGATGATGTTACGAGTGAATACTGCGGTCACAGCCACGAGAGCAAGCAACGCATATAAGGTCATTAGCCATTGATTGTAGGCGATAAAGTCTCTTGCTCGGTTATCCAAAACCAACCAGAAATCATACTGCTCCCCTTCAATAGGTAACGACATATAGGGACTAAAGATGAAGCTCTCTAGCCATGAACGATTGTCATCAATTTGGTAGTTAGAAAAAGGCTGTGCTGTTGATAAATGTTGAACACCAGCGATAAACACGCCATCAGATGAAGCGCCCTTCTCAAGCTTATACGCCGCAATGTTGTTTTCGAGTAGCCGATGAGGATTCGCCTCTAAAACATGAATCAATCGCTCACTCGAATCGTAAGTCAAAATACGCTGATACTCGGTCGACATAGACGTAAGGATCTTCTTTTCCGTTTGGTAAAGGTCGAAAAAGAAGATCGCCCCAACAATCAGTTCCACCAGCAGCAAGCAGAGCAGTAAAGTCGACATAAAGCGAACCAACAAATGTCTCTGCGTTTTAGCAAGCGCCTGTTCAATACTACGACTTGAGGACATAGCCAACACCTCGAAGTGTGTGAATTAACGGCTTAGAAAAACCCTTATCAACTTTGCTGCGAAGCCTACAAACCAAAACATCGACCACGTTGGTTTGCGGATCAAACTGATGCCCCCAAACATGCTCAAGAATCGCCGTTTTCGACATCACAGCCTCTCGGTTTTCGAGCAGTAATTTCATCAACATAAACTCGCGCTGATTAATGGTGATCGTTTGTTGATCTCTTTGCAGCGTGTGTTTAAGTAGGTCTAAGCTAAGCGGGCCGTAATGCAATTCTAATGGCTGAGTTGTCGGTTGCTTACCTCGACGCACCAAGGTTTGGCAACGAGCCAATAACTCAGGAAATGCAAAAGGTTTTACCAAATAATCATCAGCACCTGACTGTAGCCCTTGCACTCGTTCTTCCACTGAGTGTTTGGCACTTAATATGATGACGGGCGTCGCGTAGCCTTGCCCTCTGAGTTCAGCCAACACTTCAAACCCATCTTTCTTTGGCAACATGATATCGAGAATGATCACGTCATACTCTTCGGTTACGGCCTCGTGTAATCCATCAACACCATCTGTTGCGTGTGTCACCGTTATCCCTTCTTGCTGAAAACCATTCACCAAAAATCTCGCGATATGAATGTCATCTTCAATCAATAGTATTTTCATTAACGTCCGTTTATTTATTTGCCGTGGTCTTAATACACTCTATCAATATCCTTTCTCGAATATAACCAACATTGCAACTTTGTAATGTTCAAGAAAGCCAGTCGTAATCATGCATTCGTTAGTATGAACCTGTTGATTAAAAACACCCTTTCTAAACAAACAAAAAATAGAATTCGGAATTTGAAAAACGAATATTTTTTGAAAACAGATTCTTTTTGAAAACAGATGCTTTAACGGAGTAAACATGAAAACGACAAAACTAACAGTACTAGCAGCAACCCTTGGTTTCCTTAGCCTTTCTCACAATGCAATGGCAGCAGAAACACAAACGGTCTCTTTCACTCAAATATCATCAGAAGCGGCCTTCAAGCTTGCCCATGAAGCCGTTAATCAATGTGAAGCCGATGGCTACAAGGTTTCTGCGACTGTTGTCGACTTGTCGGGCAATGTAATTGCTCAACTACGTTCTGACGGCGCAGGCATCCACACTCTTGATAGCTCACGCAAAAAAGCGTTCACAGTGGCAAGCATGAAGCAGCCGTCAGGTAACCTGATGAAACTCATCGCCGACAAACCTATCATGCAACCCTTGCAGAATATGGACGACAACTTGTTATTCCTGGCGGGTGGTGTTCCGGTACAACTGAACAATGCCATGATAGGCGCGATTGGTGTGGGTGGCGCTCCGGGTGGCCACTTAGATGTCGCTTGTGCTGAAAAAGCGATTAAGAAGTTTTTCTAAGAAAACCCATTAACAGAAAACTAATTGGCTAGCCCTATTTGATGATACGCTAGCCTCTAAATACCTCGCACTTGCGGGGTAATTTGTTATAAGAACAACATTTCATCTGATAGAACAGTAAGCGGTCTAACATCATTCATTTAATATAGAAACGTATAGAACAGCTGTTACTTTGGGTTAAAATTACAACAACGAAAAAAGAAAAGCCGTGAGTATAGGAAGACTGGGGTCGCCAAGTTGGTGTCGCATGAAGTCGGTATCTAAAGCGCAATACAATGAATGGAGCAACAAGGTTACTTAAAATAGCTATGAGACATGACAGCTTGTCGCGGGGCGACCACTTAGCTACAGCGTAACAATTTAGCTATCATGCGAGTAAACGCATTCAGTATTATTGATTTACAAAAGAGGATTGAAACCGCTAAGACAAACCAGCGTGAAGCGATATAATGCGCCTCAACAAAGAACTACAAAGTAGCCACACATGCCTAAAGATCCCGGTTTCACCACAGAATACACCCTCGACAAAACGTTTTTCGCAGAGTGTTATGATCAAACTAGCCTTCCGACTCAGTTTCCAAAAGCCTATTTAAAGGCATTTTTGTTTCTTATTTTTGGTTGGGTTCTATTGGAGTTTGAACTGTTACCTAGTGGCTACGTAGGCTGGTTTTTTATCGTTTTGAGTGTGATTGAAGCGTTCAGTGTATATTGCAAGAGAACCTGGTGGTTATGGCGACAAAAAATCAGCTCAGGTGCTGGCAGCAAAGTGGTCTTTTCAGGGGATACTGATGGTGTGAGTTATAAAAACCGTAAAGCCACCAATACTATCGCTTGGCGTGACATCGACCAACTTGAACAAACCGATTTAGGTTTTATCCTTCATATTGGAAAACAGCGCCAATACGTCAGTAAATCTTGTCTAAACGATGAAGCCGTTGCGTTCATGGTTGAGCAACACGAAGCTTCCAAAGCACCCAAAGCACCCAAAGCACCCAAAGCAAATTAGCATCAATAAATGCCTGCCAATTTGGCAGGCATTTTTCTATCATCTTTAATAATTCGTATGGCACAACGGGACAACAACAATGAACACCGTTTACCAAATCAGTGATTGCCATCTTTCCGATGAATCCAGCTATGAGAACCTGCGTAGAGCACTGGAATACGCCAACAAAGACACAAATTGCGAGACCATTTTTTTGACAGGTGATATCTGTTGTAATCCAAAGTCTGGCGACTATGTTCGATTAGAGTCATTCATTAGACAACATGTTGGTGATAAGTCCATTTACGCCATTGCGGGCAACCATGATGACTCTCGCTTAATGCGTACAGAGTTAAAAGGATCGTCGATTTTCGTCACCGATAAAGCCAAGGTCTGTGAACAACAGTTTGTGTTTTTGGACTCTAGCTTCAAGCCGCTAGATAAACGTCACCCACTCGGTTCTGGGCGAATAGATAACCGTGGAATAGCACAACTAAAAAAGCAGCTGAGAAAAGCTATTATTCTCATAGACACAGTGAAAACTTTTTAGCCATTGTTGATCAATCTTCTCAAGCATTCCCATTAATCCCACCCATTCCAATAATCCCATCCTGTTGGATTATAAAGTCAATTTAACGACTTAATTTCGAACATAATTCCTTCCATTTTGTAGAACATAAATTAAAACGTTTTTTGTATTGGAAAGTACGGCCAATACATTTATGTCTAATGTTTTCATTGTTTTCATCATCGATACAAATTTGGGGCTTTATAGATTCTCTAGACTTAGGTCTTTCACATCTCCCATCCAAAAAACTCTATCTTTATGATCTAACAACTCATTTCCACTGATGGGGTGAAAAAGTATCGTTAAGCCTTTTCGGTTGAACGTCAACCAAGTGACTACGTCACTTAATAAATGTGGTTTAAAGTAAAGCTGACAGCTCCAACAGGGATGAGGGCCAACCAATTTTCGATGAAGTTGGCCTTGTCTGAGATCTGTAATTTCTAATGCTATATCGTTAATTACCCTTTGAGCCGTTTGCTCGGTAAGGTCGTTAAAATAAATATGCGCATGCCAACCTTTTAACCTCGGAGAAGATATTACTTCTTGGTGATTACCATACGCAATTGGTAATTGGGGAGTGAAACTGGGCATAAAATACCTCTATAAACTGGAATTCTTTATTCACGATTAACTCGAAAATATCGTTCATTCCGGTGAGTCAATCTTTGGTTCTGTTTTATCGAGAAAGAGTATGTTACAACCTATATTATTAATACACTGAATAAGTTGAATGTTACCTATGAATACTTTCGATTACTCTACGTTGGATGGACGGCTACTTCGCATGTTTATTAGCGTTTACGAACACCAATCAGTAACAAAGGCAGCGGATAGTATGGGGGTTACTCAATCAACAGTTAGTCATGGGCTTAACCAACTGCGCAAAATAGTAAAAGATGAATTGTTTGTCACTTCAGGAAGAGGCATCGCGCCTACGCCAAAGGCGGGAGAACTTATTGAAAAGGCCAGAGAAATCGTAATAGCGATGCAAGCTTTCGCAAGCTCACAACAATACAACCCACTAATAGATGATAAAGTTTTTTCCATCGCAGCTAACGACTATGAAATAGAAACCGTTATAAAACCTATGTTTCATGATTTTCAGAAAGCAGCGCCGATGAGCTCGTTGCACATAGCTCCAGCCAGAACTCAACTTCAGTGGGCTTCATTACTTAGGTCTGGCGATGTAGATTTTGTTTTGTCACCTGAACTAACGAGTAACGAGTCGGATTTAATTCAAACTAAGTTGTTTTCTGACCAAGAGGTCTGTTTTTACAATCCTCAAAAGCAAACACCGCCAACAACGATAGAGCAATATTGCTCCAAACCTCACGCCATCATGTCTTTTGAGCATTCTCACCAAACCGAGATAGACACAATACTTAAAAAACGAGGAGTGAAGAGAAAAATCGTGGCTAGTGCGCCTAGTTTTGGGGCGATAGCGTCTTTAATTAAAGATACAAATATCATAGTGACTATGCCTTCTCGCTTGTCAGAAACGTTATTTAGAGACTTTAAGCAGGTCCCCTTACCTTTTGAGCTTCCTCACTTCAATATTGTTAAAGTCTGGCACAATAGAAATAAGCAGTCAGAGCGTCATTCTTGGCTTAAAAATCGATTACAGTGAGTATTATTTGGGATTGATACTCTTAGTTTTTTGGCTGTATGTTAAAAAAGACCGACCATGGTATGAGGTTTCTGTTTTTTGAAACCAAGTAAACGCCTGTGTATTGAACCCACCTATTCATCTATTCATCTATTCATCTATTCATCTATTCATCTATTCATCTATTCA
>NZ_JBGOOU010000056.1:13132-16834 GCF_041439815.1 Vibrio sp. 1F279
CTATTCATCTATTCATCTATTCATCTATTCATCTATTCATCTATTCATCTATTCAGAGTAATTATATTGCTCTGATTTGCCCTTTAAAATAAGTAGTTATCAGATCCCAGCCAGTATCCCGTGACCATCATTAGATCTCGATTTAAGTAATAGACTTTACCTACCACCTCGCAACTACCTCAACTACAACTACAACCAATCGAATTTGTTCATGAGAAGTATGAATAATGCCCTATTTTTTTTAATTAATTAGACTGGCTAGCATACAGGTGCTCAAACAAAACAAACCTAAAAAGGAAGAATCATGTCTATTAAATCTGTTGCAATCGGAATGGCTGTTTGTCTATTTACTGCCCCAAGCTTTGCTAACCTAAGCACCATTGATGCTCAAACTAATCAATCCATTAAACTAGCGGAAGGCTTCTATGAAGATGTACTGGTTTATAGGAATTTGAACAACTTCGGAAAGTACGTTGGTGACACTTACATCCAACACGCTACAGCTTATGGCGATGGACCAGCAGAACTGATTAAAGCGGTAGCTGGCGAGTTAACTGCTGATCCTGGCGTGAAAGTAGATATCTACCGTACCATTGCAGAAGGTCCTTATGTCGCAATACACTCTGTTTGGACAACTTCAGACGGTGCGGAATATGTTTATGTTGATATCTGGAGAGAAGAAAATGGCATGCTGGTAGAGCATTGGGATCACTACCAACAAGTTCCGGAAAAATCTGAAAACAAAAACACCATGTACCAAGGGCCAGACGCGAATATCTATGATGCAACTCAAGACATCGAGCGTAATCGAGGCAGAGCCATTGCTGTGTTGAAAAGCTTTGAAAACCCAGCGGATACAAGTGCGTTAAAAAAGTATATTTCTAGCGAAACCTATATTCAACACAACCCAGAGGTTCCAAATGGTAGAAAAGCATTGGTTGGTTACCTTGATTACTTAAACAGTAACGGGACTAAGCTAAAAACGGAGATAGCAAAAACAATCGCGATGGGTGACATGGTTCTTGTTCATTCTAAGCAAATTGACCTCGGTAAAAAAGGCGATTTAGGTGTTGGTTACATTGATATCTTCCGCTTTAATAACGAAGGGAAAATTGTAGAGCATTGGGATATTGCAGAAACTCAAACTGGAGAGTCAGCCAACGAGAACGATGTGTTTGGTTACCCTAGCCAACGTTAATTGCAGCTTCATTGAGTGGAAAAAGTGCTCAACATCAGTGTTGTCCAAAAAACTACTTTTTCCGCTCATATTTGCCTTATGTTATAAGAAATAAATTACCCACATTCCACGAGTTAAAGGCTATTAGGTGATTCATCGACGCGTTTTTCTAAGATTTGTTCTAGATTGGTTTATTGTTATTACCCGAATACCAAAAGGCCTCGCAGTTCGAGGCCTTACGTTTTTCATTTAACGTTTACAGCTACCCTACTTCACTGGCTTCTCTTGTTAACTTTCCTTATTGACCTAAGTTACTGACTCAGCTGACTAAACTTCGGCAAGTTCTTCACGAACCTCTGATGTACATCCATATAGGTTTGCATATAAATTTCATCGATACTGTCACCACTCGGGAAACTCGATGAGAAATCGACGTGCTTACGGTCAATCGACAATTTGGCGGCCTCGACAATATGAGCAATGAACATTCGAGGATCTTCTAAGCCGATAGAGATACGCATTGTGGTCGGTTTGATGCCTGCTTCATTAAGCGCTTCATCGCTGAGCTCTGAGTGCGTGGTCAGTGCTGGGCACAAGGCCACGGTGTTGGTTTGCCCAAGGCTCACTTGCACGCCGATTGCTGGCTCAAGCATGTCAAAGAACTGTTTAAACCCATCTCGATTGATTGGTACACGGTCGCCGTTGCCTTCCATATCGATAGTGAAAAGCGCGGCTGGCAAACCCAAGTACATGTTGTTCTGGCAGTGCTCATAGTTATCACTGTCTGGCAAAGCTGGACACGACACATTGATGTCTGGGTGGGCATCGAAGATCTTCGCCAGAGCCAGGGTATTAATCGTTTTTTGCACCACTCGCATCTCATACGTTTTCATACCATTGAGCACTTCAAACGCTTTGTCTGCGTCTAGGAATGCGCCCTTAATGTAGTACACATTCCAAAACAGCGTTTCGTTCCATGGAATGGTGACCTCATCGCCGTTAGGTTTGGTGAAAGTGACCTCCTCTCCTTTTGGAATAAACATGGTCTCGTTACGGCCAATCACAACCCCAGCAGTTGTGGTGCCAGAACCCGCCAGTTCTTTGGTGTAAGAGTGAATAACATAATCGGGTCTTTCCATCACATCATCACGTTTCAGTACTGGGTGTAATAAAGGCGTGCCCACTGTCGAGTCAACAATCACATCCCAACCACGAGAGTGACCTGCTTTACTGATACTAGCAACATCTAACACGTGTCCATGCGGGTTACACGGTGACTCTAGGTAGACGTAGATTTTCTTACCCGCAGCGATGCGATCTGCGTATTTATCGGCAACCTCATCAAGTCGCGTCGCAAACTCATCCCCGGAGTAACCATCCACCCACTCTACCGCGACATTCAGGTTCGAAGGCTTGCCAAACCAATCTTCCAACAGTTGGTAAGAACCGCCGTAGATATTGCGTGAAGCTAAGACAATGTCTTCATACCCAAGTAGATGGCTCAACAACCCATCAATAGCGGCCATCCCCGAGTTAAAGTTCCATGCGAGGTACTCATTGGCTCTAGAGCCTGCCTCAATATCAACCATGTGGTTAGCCAGTGAAATCGATGTTGGGTTAAGCAGTCGAGAGTAAATATCGTGCAGCGGCTCCTTACCATTAAACGCATCTTCAATCCATTCTGTACACGCAAACAAATAGGTCGCGGTACGTGTAATCACAGGGCTCGCAGAGAAAATAGCAGCGACATTATCGAAGATAGGATACGCACCTTTGGATGCAAAATTACCATTATTGGTGGCAATAGACTGGTAAGTGGCGCGCATTGGGTTTTGCAGATTGTCGAGGATCTTAGCGATCTGGAATGACAAAAAACGTTTGGCGTTAAACCAAGCGATTCGGTCGCTCTTATCGAGCTCTGAAAGGCCATCAACCGTCAATGCCCAAAGATCGTGTGTCTTGGTATTGGCTTTGTACAGTGTCGTCGCCAGTTCGATAAGCGTGACGCCGTAATCACTGTTTGGGTCGATACCAAAATGCTTGGCTTGCTCAATGGCAAGGGCTTCTGCTTGTTCGTGTTTGGTAGTTTTACGCAGCGGGCTAAGTTGAGTTGAAGTATTCATAGTTCCTAAGTCATTCCATGCTGGTTGTTCCTCCTTTAATTTTAGTTTTGTGCAGATGCTAAAAATTGCTATTTGCGAAGTAAGACATATACTTTGAGCAATAATATTGCCAAACTAAATTCAATATTGATGGAATATGCCAATGGATGAGATCGATAAGAAAATACTGGCTGAACTGCAAAGCAACGCTCGGCTGACTAATCAAGAGTTGGCCGACCGAGTAGCACTGTCGCCCTCTCCTTGCTTACGCCGAGTTCGAGCATTAGAGAAACAAGGGATTATTCGCGGCTATCACGCCAGTGTTGACCAAGAAGCGTGTGGCCTGCCAGTCAATGTGTTTGTGTTGGTGAAACTTGAAAAGCCGACAGAAGAGAACATGCGAGACTTTGAACAGCACATCGA
>NZ_JBGOOU010000057.1:0-16484 GCF_041439815.1 Vibrio sp. 1F279
ACTCACTCTACCTTTTACCCAGAAATCAAGCTCATCTAAGCGGAGAAGAGCCCCTTTAGTTATCTATGAATTGCTAATTTAGGGGAAGCTGTAGCTCATTTATGTCCAGAGGCTTCATAGACCTGAATTTTGACTCGTGGCACTTTCTAACTCAAAAGTGTCTTATTGGCTTCATGAGGTGCATAGTTAAGCACAATACTTTCTGAAATTAACGTTACCATAAGGTATAAAATTCCTGCTATGGCATCTCGTTTAGTGCGTTAATCTGGTGTTTCAAACCATCTATAAAAACATCAACATACCTATTAAAACTCTCATCCATCGGTTTGTCATAGCCATTTTGCCAGCGTAAAATGAAAGAAGCATTCATCATTTGAGGTAGAAAACGAGTTAAGTTTGGATACTCACTATTTTCTACCTTCTTAGCCTCCCCTCTTAACTTAGCTTCCCATTCATCCGCATTATCTAGCGGTAAATGACCGAACTCCATGGTTACGAAACCACACATTGATGCAATTACTGTGTTGTACATAGGGACTATATGAGACGGCGGACAATTTGCATCCAAAAGAGCAGCTATAATTCCATCTAGCAATCTAGGATCTTGATACGCATTTGCCAGAAGTCGCCCTCCTATCAAATCTGCGATGTGGGGATGGTGTTTTACTGCACCTCTGTAGTTTTGGAATAACAGGGTCAACCAGACGTGCCAATCCAGGTTACCGTAGTTAGGTGTGACACTAGACATCACTGTATTTGCAATTTCACCTAACAGTGTGTTTTTGTTTTTAAAATACCAATAGATAGCTGTTGGATAGGTATCTAACCGTTTAGCTACGTCTCGAATACTAAACGTATCGATTCCTTTCTCCGCAATAAGATTCAGTGCTACCTCGATTATAATTTCCTTAGAGAGAGGTGTTGTATTTGCTTTTCTTTTCATAAAGGTACCGCTATCTATAAAGTACTTGCTAAAGGGAGGTCTGCTTTTTAGACAGATTGAACGAACTTCTAATGTTAAAAGTATCGTAAACAATATTTAATTTGGTAATCAAGCGGCTACCTTTGTCGACTTCTAACACATCGACAACATTAAAAGGTGCAGGTTCACCATTGGCAAGTGTCCAGTCAAAGTAGAACCAGATAGATATCAAATCTGTACAGTCACGAGTTGATTTCCCTTCCATTACACCCTTCAAGGTTAGCTTTGAACTGCTCGTATCTTCAAACAATTCAGGATAAAAGTCTGCTGCCTTACGTTCACCGTAAAGTGGTGAACTCACCAACGCATCTGGCGTGAAAAGCGATAGTACTTTTTCAATGTTTGCTTCTTCAAGTGCTTCAAGGTATTTGTTTGCTATCGTATTGGCATTCATGATTTTACTCTATTGTTCAGTGTGCAATTCTATATTGTACACTGAACAATAATGAGAGCAAGCTTGAGTTTGTAGCTGTTTAATAGAATGAAAGGTGCTGCATTAACAATGAATGCACTCCTGCATTAAATGCATAAATATTTCGCATCGTTGACTGTAATTGGAAGGTTTTGTCCAAAAGCTTCTCAGGTGTCGTCTACTCGACCAAAGTGTGGTAAAGCAATAACTAAATAGAGAGTTCAGACAGGATCTCTGTTTTTCATTGCAGTCATTTCAATGACTGTTTTATTGTAAACTACAATTCACTTTAAGGTTTTTATAGTAAAATAGTTTTTACTATAATTATTTCTAACCTATTACTTTGACATTTAAATTTTGGTAAATTAATATTTACCTTATTATATTTTCGGTAAAGGTTGATTTACTATGGGAAGAGGTAACATTCAGGTTAGCACTGTTGCTAGTGCCGCACTAACTCATTTTGCCACGATGCTTACAATCCAGCGTAAGGAAAAGAAAATCACTCTAGAAGAGACTTGTTCCCGAGTTGGGGTATCTAAGCCCACTATGATAAAGATTCTTAAAGGTGATCCGTCTGTAAGTATCGGACTCTACTTCGAAACTGCTTGGGTATTAGGTGTTCCTTTATTTGAACCCGATGAAAACCAGTTTGCTATTAAACGTAAAACAAATGCGAAAATTGAGGCATTACTGCCTAATCGAGTAAGAAGGAAAAAGGTAATTTTAGATGATGACTTCTAGTAATCAATGCTTCGTTTGGAAATGGCTTAAAGGACAATCAGAGCCTGTGGTAGCAGGTAGACTCACTATTGATGAAACTGGCCAACATTTTACGTACGGTCAGTCTTACTTGAAACGTTCAGATGCAGAACCAATTTACTCAAATGAATTACCGCTTTCTGCTGGTACTAAGGAACCAGTTCAAGGTATGCCTATATTCTCTTGCTTGCGTGATGCAGCTCCAGATGCTTGGGGACGTAGGGTCATTAATTCTCGGTTGATGGGCAAAGACTACGATGCTGAGTTAGGCGAAATGACGTATTTGATGCATTCCGCTTCAGATCGGATCGGTTCTCTCGATTTTCAAGAATCGGCCACTGAGTATTTTGATCGTTCTACTGATGCGGCAACTCTTGAAGAATTATACAATGCGTCTGAAATCGTCGGTCAAGGTAAGGAAATCTCTTCGGATTTGGATAGAGCACTTATGCATGGTACATCCCTCGGAGGTGCTCGCCCGAAAGCGATGATCACTGGTAATGAAGCTAAGTATATTGCTAAGTTTTCAGCATCAAATGATACTTACGAAGTTGTACAATCAGAATACGTAGCAATGAGGCTTGCCAAGTTAGCAGGACTCAATGTTGCCGAAGTTATTTTTGAAAAAGTATTAGGAAAAGATGTTCTTCTTGTAAGACGCTTTGATAGAGCGTTAGTTGGTGACGTTTGGTGTCGTCGCTCAATGGTGTCCGGGCTGACAGTTTTAGGCTTAGATGAAACATGGGCTAGAGAGGCATCTTACGCAGACCTAGTGAACAATATGAAGCAGTATTGCATCGATTTTACCTCTGATAGCCAAGAGCTATTTGCACGGATGGTATTTAATGTACTGATCGGTAATACGGATGACCATGCTCGAAATCATGCTTTCTTTGTAGAAGGGGAGAAAATATCCCTGTCACCGGCTTATGATATTTGTCCACAAAACCGTACAGGTGGGGAGGCGAGTCATGGAATGAAGATCTTCGAAAATCTTAATTTATCTCTGTTATCACTTTGTATGCAAGCAGCACCAAGTTTCAATATTAAGGCTGAAAAAGCAGAAGAAATTATTAGGTTTCAAATTTCTACGATTACCCAAGAGTTTGAATCCGTGTGTAACGAAGTAGATGTCCCTGAAGTTACGCGAAAGTTACTTTTCAAACGTGTGATATTGAATAACTACATATTCAATGAAATGGAACATTTAAAGCCGCAAGATGGTCATTAAGTAGAATACATGGAATATCTAAATAAACAATGTCCGTACGACATGATGGGTTTTGTCGCAAAGTTTTGCGTTGTCGGTTAAGATTTACTCAATCTTTACCTAATACTCTGAATCTCAATGTTTAAAGGTTGCCACTTCCCCTCTGAAGTTATTCTCGAAACCGTACGTTATTATCTCGCCTATAAACTCAGTTATCGTGAAATTGAAGAGATACAATTGGAGCGCGGAGTCGTTGTGGATCAGGCCACTATTAATCGTTGGGTTATCAAATTTACGCCAGTATTAGAGCACAGAGCGAGGTGTAGAAATAAGCCCGTATCTGGCTCGTGGCGAATGGGTGAAACCTACATCAAAGTCTTTGCGCTCAAAAACATAGCGTCTGGAGCGCTTTATCTTTTGATAAACGCGATCAACTGCTGTCATTTGAACCTCCTAACTTTCATACGTGTTCGTAATATAACGCAACCTTATTATGACAGGAAGAAATACGGCAAACTCAAAGGGGATAATACGGCAAAAATAACGAATAAATATTATTAACCTATTGTTTTATAATAATCATTTCAAGGTCATTAAAAATGACCTTTCTAAAATCAACACTCCAACCTTACTATGAGTCTATCCCCTCAGAGATGTTCAGAGCCTCCTCAATTTCTACGCCTAAATAGCAAATGGTATTATCCAACTTAACATGGCCAAGTAATAGTTGCACAGCGCGAATGTTTTTGGTTCTCGCCTAAATTAACGTCACCTTGGTACGGCGCATCGAGTGGGTACCATAGAGATAGGGATCGTAGCCGAGTTCCGTTACCCAGCGGAAAATGATGGTGGCGTAGCTGCTACAACTAATTGCTTTACCCTGCCTTCGAGGACTTGGGAAAATAGAGTCTGGTGCAGAGAGTTGGCTGTGCAGTGCGTGAAGTGAGCTCAAACTGTACCCCTCTGGCTGTAAAGCACGCGAACCAGAAGAGATATCCCTCACTTTCATTCTAAGTAAGTCACAAGAACGTAACTTGCAATCGATAGCGAGATTGAGCAAGGTCGATTTCAAGCCTAGTGCGAATTCGCCAGATATCTTCAAGCTTGAAGGACTTTTTCTGCCCTGTTAGATGACCTTTCTTCGTCCACATAATTGACCTCCAATCTAAACCAGCTCATCTGCATACGCAGGTAATTATATAAAAAGTACTGCATTTAACTCTCAAGGAACCACTATGCCTAGACCTAAACGCGCGTCCGGCAACCACTTTACCCGTGGCGGACAAATTACTTTTCACTCCATTCGGATGTTCTTTCAAGTCAACAACACCTTAGTCTACGCCGCCATTTGGTCGGTGATAGCACTCACTGGTGTTCTAACCTGGCTACGCGCTCCTGATAACGCCTTTTGGTCTGTGTTCTACTACTGGCGCAATCATATCTATGCCAGCTTTGGGCACGATCTTAACAGCGAAGTCACGACGTTCTGGAGCGGGAAACGCTACGTTGGTACGCTCGCCTCCCAACTGGAAAACACCCAACTCATCGACCTTTACGATAACGTGATACACCAAATACAAATCAACTTCTTAATTGCCATCGGTATTGCCTTCGCTATTTTGATGCTCGCCATGAGTTTCTTTAAACGACAAGGCGAAAAGCAAAGTGAAGATTTCCACGTTCGAGGCTTTCAATACGCCGAACCCAAAGTGCTCACAAATGATTTGAAAAAACGGGCAAAGAAACTCAAGAAACAGGGTGTAGGCAACGGACGAATTTCTGATTTCAAAGTGGATGGGCTGGCCTTATTTAAACGTGAGTTTGAAGTGCAGCACATGCTGATTGACGGCACCACAGGGGCCGGTAAATCCGTCATGCTGCGGAAACTGCTGCGCTGGATACGCAAACGTGGGGATAAAGCGATTATTTATGATAAAGGCTGCACCTTTACCAGTAAGTTCTTTGACCCTAGCCAAGACACCTTACTCAACCCCTTCGATGAACGCTGCGCCAATTGGGATGTGTGGTGCGATGCAAAAGAAGCCCCTGACTTTGAAAATATCGCCAGCGCCCTTATCCCGCAGCATGGCGAAGGTGACCCATTCTGGGTCGACTCCGCCCGGACTATCTTTTCAAGTGCGGCGTATCGCATGAGCCAAGATGACAAGCCCTGCTCGACCGCAAGGCTGCTTAGCCTGATACTCACGTCTGAACTTGAAACCCTGGGTAATTTCCTGCAAGGCACAGAGTCTGCTTCCCTGGTCTCGAAAGACATCAAAAAGACGGCCATCTCCATTAAGTCGGTGCTCGCTACCTACATTAAGAGCCTACGCTTTTTAGATGGCTTGGATGACAAAGACACGAAAGGAGAGCCCAAACGTAAACCGTTTTCTATCACCGATTGGGTACAAGATGACAAACAAAAAGGCTTTTTGTTTTTATCGAGTAACGCGCAGCAACACGCCTCATTGCGTCCTTTGATTTCGACGTGGCTTGCCATTGCTTCTAACGCTATCTTGGGACTCAAAGACGATGAAGACCGCCGCATCTGGGTGATTATGGATGAAATGCCAAGTCTGCATAAACTGCCTGAGCTTGACACCATCATTGCCGAAGTGCGTAAGTTTGGGGGCTGTTATGTGATTGGTCTCCAGTCTTATGCGCAGCTAGTGAAAACCTACGGAAAAAATACCGCGGACGTTATTTTTGATTTACTCAACTCTCGCTTTTACTTTCGCGCCCCATCAGCGCAGATGGCGCAAATCTCATCCAAAGATTTGGGTGAGCAAGAGGTGGATGTCTCAAGAGAGCACATTTCTTACGGTGCAAATGCACTCCGTGATGGGGTATCGATTGGCCACCAGACGGTGACACGACCGGTTATCTCTAGCAGTGAAATCCAAGCCATGGATGATTTGCAATGTTACCTTCGCGTACCAGGAAGCAGCTTTATCACTCGACTGGATTTGCACTTTGATAAGATGCGAGATGTGACACCGGCCTTTATAAAACGTGATTACACCCCATCGCCCGCCATGACCAAAGCGTATCAAAAAGCGATTTACTTTGAGTGTGTCGCCCCAGGTATGCTCCTCAACGAAGAAGAGCGTAACGCACTCACAGAAATCCAAGCCAAGCAATTTGAAACGCCGGAAGAGATGAAGCTGGAAACCGACCAAATCCAACAAGCACAACGAAGTGAGACAGTCAAAGCGTTAGCCAGCAAGGAGTCGGAAAAGCTCAAATCAGACAATGACCATCAAGAGCGCGCGCATCAAGAGCTTGAAGAGTCGGCGATATCTCAAGATATCGAGATGGACTCTGGAGAAATGGTAGAATAAATAGCCATTGCGCTTTAAGGAACTTAAATACCCTCTTAAATGGTCAACTTATCAAAAACTAGGTGTCGAGGGCATTTAAACAAGGATGTTAATCACTGTCCCGTCCTGAAATGTGTTACACATATGACCATTCCAAATAAACACTACGTTAAGCGCACTCAGCGTGATTACACACTAGGCTTTAAATTACAGATTGTAGACGCCATCGAAAAAGGCGATATGACCTATAAACAAGCCCAATCAATTTACGGCATACAAGGTCGTTCGACCGTTCTTACTTGGTTAAGAAAGCATGGCAAAATGGATTGGACTACCAATCCAAGGAAGAACACGATGTCAAAATCACCGAGAGTGAATGAAACACCCGCCCAAAAAATAAAACGACTTGAACAAGAGCTCGAAGACGAACGTCTTAGGTGCCTTCTTCTCAACAGAGTTGTTGATATTATTGATGCTGAGCATGGGATGTCGCTAAGAAAAAGTATATAGCGAAGGAGCAAGAAGCCTTCAAAAGGAGAGGAAATTAAGCTTAAGTAAAGCTTGCTCATTGCTCGATATATCCCGTCACAGAGAGAAAAGCGTGAGGCAACTCGTCAGGCTGAGCTTGCTCCTGTTAAAGGAATGGTCCTTGAACTAAGACGCTTCATGCCTCGGCTAGGAACTCGTAAGCTCTATTTCTTATTGAAACCTAGGCTGATAGCTAAGGGAGTAAAACTTGGGCGTGATGCTTTGTTTGATTACCTCAGGGAAGAGCGCTTACTCGTTAAGCCGAAACGGAGTTACACCAAAACAACGAACAGCAGGCACTGGATGAAAAAACATCCGAACTTGCTAAAAGAAGTCGTTCCGTCAAAACCAGAGAGGTTCTGGTGAGCGACATCACTTATGTTCAGTCGATCGAGGGCTTTCATTACTTGTCATTGGTTACCGATGCCTTCAGTCTTAAAATCATGGGTTATGAAGTCAGCAATGAAATGAAAGCGAGCGATGTTGTGAAGGCCTTAGATATGACGGTAAAAACTCGATGTTATCGTCATGCGACAATCCATCACTAAGAGAGAGGGCTTCAGTATTGTTCTAGTTTTTATCAAGAGAAGCTTAAAAAGCATGACATAACACCGTCAACGTATTTTAGGACGAGACACCTCAACAATGGAAAATAATTATGAACCCAAAAGCCCAATACGGACTGCAAATGAAATACCCTTACAACCAACCTATCCCTAAAGCACATCAACTGCCTGTATGGAAATGCGATTAATGCGTTATCTTTTCCTACACAAAGAAAATGAATATCTTTTATTGAGTAATGAAGATGGCACATTAAAAGAGGAGGCAAGTCAACTGACGCAGCAAGGATTTACTTGTTTCATACACTCCCCCATCGAGGCAGAAGAGAAAGAAACCGCGAAAACGCTATACCTTAAAGAGTTATTATTTTGCGCAACCAATGGTCACATTATCGCCATTCACCAATTAACAGGACAAGAAGTGTGGAGAAATCGGCCACAAGGAAAAGAGTACCAGGCATTAGGAACCACTACGCTCTTGCTAGAAAAAGGTATGTTGATTTGCGGCTCTAACGGATGCGTATTTGCGCTATGCCCCTTTTCAGGCTCTCTTTTATGGGATAATAGTTTACCAAATCTTGGTTTTGGCACAGTGACGCTGGCAACGACACAACAAAACACAACAATTGAAACCATCGTGATTACTCAAACAAACACGACACATGGTCATGATCACGGTCATCATACTCGCCACTCAATTTATCCCTCCATCATCGAATACAATAACCTATGATGAAAAAATACGATGCGGCCCTGACATGTTAAAACAACCTGAACCACTCATTGTTCTCGATATGCTCGACGGCAACGACTGGCGACATTTCGTGCTTACTTATAGAAGACGCTAAAAGGTTGATGCCCTCTACATTGCGTATGCGCTAGAGTTAGATATTCCTGTGGTGACAGATGATCAAGACATGGCTGAGTTAGCCGAAACGTTTGAAGTGAAGTCTATTCCGACTTTAGAGTTAATGAAAATTATGCATGACAACGGTCATGCAGATATCGGCAAAATCAAAGGTATTGTTGACTATTGGAGCGCAATTGGAGATTGCCCAGCTAATCTCCATCGTGATCTTAAGAAATTTGTTCCTGAGTTATAAAAACGCTCAACCCTTGTGAGAGCCCTGAACAAGCAGAACATTCAATGGATTCCCTTTCCAAACGTTGGACGAATTTACCCACCCCACTTTCGTGTTATGGAATAAATCAAGGTTCGCTCCACCTGCTATATGCCTGCATGTAGTAGGTAGAGTGAGCCAGACAAACGCAGTACGTCAGAAGTATTTTCGTTTTTAATCGATAACCCTAGCTCACTGAGCGCGACCAACCCCTATTTTTTAATTTCGTCTCAGGAAATTTTAGTGGACCGTCTCAGTGGGCTACTTTATTGATAGTAAGAACCGGACGGGTTTTGACGTTATTTTATATTTGTCTCTCACTTACCCTCTACTTCTGAGCCCTTTTCCTGTTATTGAGGTGAGACGCGAAGCACCGTATTAGTTGAAATGCTAGAAGCTTGTTAACGGTATTTTATCCGTATTATGGTCATGTTATACGGCGTTCCAAATGGGCGGTTAATATGAGAACTCGATCATGCTTTTACTTTGCATTAGCCCATAAAATAGTTAAATCATACCTCCTCTAAAAATGAGGTTAAACATTACAGTATTCATCAGTATGCCTAACAATTTTTTGAAACATTACATGGATCTATTATCACCATTAGGAAGCATAACATCGCACTCTATGTTCGGCGGATTTGGTTTATTTTCAGATAAGACAGTTTTTGCTTTCGTTGCGAAAGAGCGATTATGCATAAGAGCGAATGAAAGCCAAAAAAAAGTGTTTGAAAAGCGTGGATTTCAGCCCTTTTCTTATACAAAACGGACGGGTCGGGTTGTCACCTCTTATTACATCCTACCTAATGATGTATTGAAGGATCGTAACCAGGTGCTTCAATTAGCTAAATGTGCACTGAACGATTCCCAGAATAGAGGGTTATCAAAACGTTTATCTTTCCCCGTTAAATTGAGAGTATTACCGAACTTTCAAGCAAGCACAGAACGGATGCTCAGGAAGGCTGGTATTGATTCTGTTGAGTGTTTATATCGTGTTGGCGCAGCCAACGCTTTCCTCGCCATTCGAGCTTCGCATAATGTTCCCGTTAAACTTGAACTGCTTTGGATTCTAGAGGGAGCGATACAAGGTGTACACTGGTCGGTCGTTTCTGACCAAAGGCGCAATGAGTTAATCCATTTGATTGAAACTGTGTGACTATATCTATAAAAACGACAAACAACGAGCCGAGGCTCTGAAGCCCTCTTTATTTATAATTACTGTAATTGAAGGTGATGTAAGTCTTTCGTGGCTTGTTACCATATAAAGGGGCAATAGAGCATTAAACCACCTTTCGTTTAATGCTTTGTAATATTGATATGTGTTTGCCAGCGCCAAGTCATGGGGGCTCTTTCCATTGCCCTGACTTTTTGCTGAGCAAAGGGTCAAGTATGACCGTTATAGCCGTCTGCAGGGGCGCTTTTTGGCGTCTCCAAGCCCTTTCATAAATACCGTCTCTGACTTCAGTAAGGTATCATTCTCGTCGAAATGTTGGGTCATTGTGGGCTTATCTCTCGTGATAAATAAGCCCAGCAGGCCTGGCTATGATAAGTAAGCCATTGTTTGAGTAAAAGAAACTAGCGCTTAATCAAAAAATCATCAATGGATTGACCCGCATCTAATTTCGTTTGAATGGCCGCAGGTGTGCGACCTTGTCCTGTCCATGTTTTTTCAGTGCCGCTCTCATCAGTGTATTGGTATTTCGCGGGTCTTGGTTGACGAATTTTTTTTGTTTTTGGCTGTCCAGTGAGCGCTGCCAGTAAGTCCTCTACCCCTATTCCACTCTCTGACATTTGTTTTGCCATTTCAGCCACTTTGGCCTCTTTTTCTGCGCGCGCTTCACGTTCAGCTTCTTCGCTTTCCTGGCGCTCCAGATACACGGTTGTTAATTTATCCAGTGCTTCTTCAAGCTGCTCAAAAGTTAATTCTCGAGAGAATGCTCGCAAAGTGCGAATGTTCAGTAACGTTTTAATCATTGGGTTCATGTTAAGCCTATTTATTGTTGAGTTTTTATATGACTAAGCGGCACATATATAATGCTTGTCGAAGTGTGTGTCAAAATTCATTTGAAAGTAGTGATGCTTTGTTAACTGGGTCTCATATAAAAGCTTAGATGGCACAGAGGGGGAGAAATAAAGAGGTCATTGTCCAACAACGTGCTTATCGCTCACTTTTGGGGAGGAAATGCGATGCAAGAGTAAGTGAATCACTTCATGCTCATCCACATGCTCGATTTCTACGCGATAGACACCTTGGGCTTGCACGGCCTCAATCAGCGCTTTGAGGCGCGTCGTTTTGACAGTCATCACCAAGGGTTTGATTTGGTTATTGTCTTTATCAAACCCTTCTTCAATTTCTGACTGGGTCATGTACAAGATCTCCTCCTCTCTCGCTTTGTCGGGATGGTCGAGCTCGGAAGGAAATTGGTGCTGATCATTGAGGTCTGTCAGCATGAGATAGAGTTCATCCGCCTGTGACAATCGAGCCTGATACTCAAGGTTCAGTTGATTGACCGTCCACAACTTTTGCTCAAGATTGCCTCTGGTTTGGCGACCAATAGTGAGCATGGTTTTTAGGTCGTTTTTGCACACAGAGAATTGAGCCTGCTTTACTTTCGGTTTGAGGTATTTCACCAAGAAGGCATTGCGTTTCTTTACCGTCCAAAACCCACCTTGCTGACTCATAGTGCAATAGAGCGTCAGCAGTGAATGGGTAACCAGCTCATCCAGAGCTAGGTAGTGTTTTAAATTTTGACTCATCAAAGCGCTCTGTTTATCCAATCAGTCGCACAGTGTATCAAATCCCCAATGAAAATCATGGCGTAAGCGCGCCTTTCCTTTGAATAGCAGTGAATACGTTCATTTCACCACTTTACCTTCAACGCCAACTCTTAAATAAGGAGCGACGATGCGTCCCCGTAAGAAAAGCAATCATTTTACCCGAGGTGGCCAAGTCATCTTCCATTCCATTCGAATGTTCTTCCAAGTCAACAACACCATCATCAAGTTCATTGGTTTTGGGATGTTATTGGCCACCCTCGCGTCACGCCTTTTGGGGGAGTTCTATTACTGGCGGAATATTTTATACGCTATTAGACAACTTGGTGAACCCAGTGTGGGACGGTGAGCGCTACCAATCCACGCTCGCGTCTCAGCTTGACAATGTCGTGCTTCTCGATATTCACGCCGAGGAGTTGCGAAACTTCCAAGTCTACTACCTCATTTCGATGTTGGTCGGATTCTTCATCTTTTATCTGCTGCAGCGTTTTTTCAAAGAGCAAGGCGAGAAACAGAGTGAAGACTTTCATGTGCGTGGTTTTCGTCTGGTTGAGCTACAAGTATTAACCAAGATGCAAATCAAGCGCGCTAAAGTGAACCGTAAACGCGGTTATGGCGATGGCACCACGGGCGCGGCGGGTAATCAGTGATGATCCGCAAACTGGTGCGATGGATACGAGAGCGTGGCGACAAGGCCATTATTTACGACAAAGGTTGTGTGTTCACCTGTAAATTCTACCGCCCTGAGACCGACGTCATATTGAACCCGTTTGATGCTCGATGCGCGAATTGGGACGTGTGGTGCGACGCAAAAGACGCCCCCGACTTTGAGAACATGGCCGCGGCCCTCATCCCACAACACGGCGATGGCGATCCATTTTGGGTTGACTCAGCGCGCACCATTTTTTCATCCACCGCCTTTCGCATGAGCCAGGACAATAAACCCGCGACGACCGCACGCCTATTGAGTTTAATTTTGACCAGTGAGCTTGAAGCGTTAGGTAATTTTCTGGAAGGCACCGAGGCCGCCGCCCTGGCATCGAAGGACATCAAGAAAACCGCGATTTCCATCAAATCGGTATTGGCCACCTACATGAAAAGCATGCGTTTTTAGACGGCCTTGATGATGAGCATCGAGACGAAGCGCTGCAGAAGAAGTTTTCTATTACAGACTGGGTACAAGACGATAAGCAGACCGGCTTTTTGTTCTTATAGAGTAACGCGCAGCAGCATGCGTCACTGCGACCGCTCATCTCCATGTGGTTGGCTATCGTGTCCAACGCCATTTTAGGGCTAGAAGCCGATGAAGACCGCCGCATTTGGGTCTTGATGGATGAAATGCCCAGTCTGCATAAATTACCTGAACTCGGCTCCATCACAGCCGAAGTGCGAAAATTTGGCGGGTGCTACTTAATTGGTATCCAATCGTACGCGCAGTTGCTGAAAACCTATGGCAAGAACGCCGCCGATGAGATGTTTGATTTGTTGAACACGCGCTTTTTCTTTCGTGCGCCATCAGCACAAATGGCGCAAATCTCTTCCAAAGACTTGGGGGAGCAAGAAGTCGATATTTCTAAAGAAAACGTGTCGTACGGCGCGAACACGCTGCGTGACGGTGTGTCATTGGGCCATCAAACGGTCACAAGGCCCGGCGGTCTCGCCGAGTGAGATCCAAGCTTTGGATGATTTGCTGTGTTACGTACGTACGCCAGGTGTTGATCTCATCACTAAGCTGGATTTGGAGTTCGATGTCATGAAAGACATCTGCCCTTCTTTCAACAAACGTAGCGTGACATTGTCACAGCCCATGTTCAAACCACTTACTACGAAAGGTCGCACCGAGTCTTCACCTATCCAAAGAAGCGCAGCAACCACTTCTCAAGCTACAACATGCCAAGTTCGATTCAAAAGAATAAATGCTCAACGAGGCAAGCCAAATGAAAGAAGCGATGCAAAGTGACACCGTGCAAGCGATGGTCGAGTCAAAGGATCAAGACAATCTCGAGTACCAGGAGCAAGCGCAGCGAACCATTGAAGAGCAAGCCACCTCACCGGAAATAGAGATGGAAGCGGGCGATATGGTTGAATAGCGCATCAAATAGTCGATAGCCACACAAGACAGAAATAGGTCATTGCAAACCAAATGTATTAGGTATTTTTATGTTACCGAGTTTGTCTAGATTAATCTTCGAGACCTTGGTCGTCTCACTCTTATTTTTTGCACTTTGTCTTATGCAGATCACCAAGAGTCAATTTCAGTGGACGCAACTTTTCATCGCGTCCACTGGCTTTTTATCACTGTATGGTTTGAAGCGCATCGTGGTTTTTTTGTTAAAAAACGCCCCAACACTCCTCACTACATCGTACTCACCTTTGCAGTATTCGCTTTACTCCTGAGCATCAGCATGAAGTACTCGTTATTTGGTTTATTGAATTCGATAGGCCTGACTTTCATGTACTTGGCACCCAGCGTGTCAAAAAGTGCACTGACTCAATCTTAGTCATGACTAGATATTTAGTTATAGTGCACCATAAGCGCACGTAAGCCCTATCATTGATGAGATTCATTAAAGGAAAATCGATGAAAAGCGTAACGCCCCATAGAGACGACACCCTAGAGCCTCATCATCTCGAATAATCACTCAACCACTCTTCCAAGCCTTGCCATTGCAAGGCTTTTTTACGTTCATTCATCAAGGAATTACCATGTCAAATAAGACCCTCTTTAATTCTGACCATCTACCGATATTAAAGAAACAATTACACACTATATTCGATCAACTTACCTTCGCTGAAATCATTCAGGGCAACGCCACCGAAAAAAACACATGGTTATCGATTTGCGCTCAAGCGGTAGGTTATGGCGACTGGGACGACTTAAAAGCGCAAGCAGTCACGCACCACGAGCCAACCCACAACATTCTATTTAACCAAGCATCCATCATTCCTTTCATCCAAAGTGTCAGAGTCAGCTTGGGGGAGCACATCGACAATATTGAAGGCTTTACCCATGTCATACTAAGAAACTTAACTACCGAAGAGTTAAACGCCATGAATGGCAATAAAGAAGAGCTTCCCCCCCTACCCAAAGCGCCAACGTCCTATACGTTAGAATTAGGACCGAATACGGCCTATGCCCGCGACCTTTTAGATTGGCTGTGGCCAAGAACAAAAAATTACCAAGTAGACCCTATCAACACTCAGTATCTAGCGCACATGAAAGAAAAGCGAATGAGCTTGAGCAAGTCTCAAGCAAAAGAGCGCGCTTTGGATGTTTACCCACACTCTGGCATGCTAATCAGAGACATCTTAGAGCAACTGATTTCAGAAAATTACCTAGAACTCAACGATGATCAAAGGTGCGTCACTTTTACTCGCAAAGGTCTTAATTATCTCAACGGAAAAATGACCCACGAATATGACGACCAATGGAAAGAATGGTTTAAGGCATTTGCAGCGCATCTCAAAAAAATCCCATACCGATACATCAAGATAGATTGGACACCCTATATCGATTTATATGCCCGGGGCATGTCACCCATTGAGGCGGCAAAAAGTCTTGAATGGTCAGAATGCTACACTCAAGCACACTCAGAGATCCAATCGGCCATTAAACACCAACTCGACATCCATCTGCCTCTATACCCCAAGGAACGATACCTGCAATTTACGCCTAGAATATTTCTGACACCTGAGCTGACCAGCAACAAGGTAACAGACATTCATTTTGAATTTATAGGACCCGACTGGGCTAAACCAAACGGCAATCCAAAAACAAAGCGCTTTTGGCCAAACAAACGCTACGTGTCTGTTTATTTAGATACCTCCCCCAAAAGTCGAGGTTGGTATGCCGTCATTCCCGATGAGGTTGATTGTTTTCAAGTGAGCTACAAATGGACAAGCCAGTCCCATTCTTTTGCAAGCGTCACCCACCATATGACTTACCAGTTAGAGCCAAATATAGAGTGTGCTCAAGATTGGCTGTATGGCAATGAGTGCATGAAGCATTCTGATTCTTCGAAACTAGCGATGGCCGCCGATGAATACAGCTTTAACCATCTAGAATGCCTGACTCATGGCAAGCATTTAACCAAGGAAGAAATTGTAGCGTTAGACCGATTTAAAGCGGGCATTACATCCATTCACATTGATGAAAATGGCGTCATCATTCACGAAGAACGA
Organism: Vibrio sp. 1F279; assembly: GCF_041439815.1. Classification (NCBI taxonomy): domain Bacteria; kingdom Pseudomonadati; phylum Pseudomonadota; class Gammaproteobacteria; order Vibrionales; family Vibrionaceae; genus Vibrio; species Vibrio sp. 1F279. The sequence goes on from NZ_JBGOOU010000057.1 coordinate 15,856, forward strand.
ACGTTAACCGCTAGCAATTCCTTTGCTTGTGTTGGGATCATTTTGTAACCACACCTCTTTTAATTCCACTTCCCCCTTAACCTCCACTCACCGCTCAGTTTTGCTGCTAGCGGCAATTTGCGTTGCATAAGGAAAATACTCATGCTTTCTATTAGCCCATTAAAATCCGCTTCTGGCGCTGCCAAATATTATCTCAGCGAAGAAAACCCCAAAGACCTACCTGACGTCTCTTTAGAAAAAAACGCGGGCGATAACTATTACCTCAAGGAAAAAGACCAAGAAGAAAACACCTTCTGGCATGGCAAGCTGGCCATCGAAGCGGGACTGGCGGGTAAACCCGTAGAGCAAGCCACCCTAGAATCGGTACTCTCAGGCAGTCTTGGCGGTGAAACCATTAAAGGAAAACGAGATGATCATAAATCGGGCTTCGACCTGACCTTTTCTGCGCCCAAATCCCTCAGCGTTCTCGCGCTTATTGGCGGAGATAGCCGCCTCATTGAAGCGCACAATAACGCCGTGAAGTTCGCCTTAACAGAGCTGGAGAAAGACGTAGCACAAGTCAAAGTCACCCATGAGAAAGGCGTTCAAGAATACGAAAATACGGATTCGATGCTATTTGCAGTCGTACG
>NZ_JBGOOU010000058.1:0-15752 GCF_041439815.1 Vibrio sp. 1F279
TCGTTACGAGATACGCTACTTCCTAAATTGCTTTCGGGCGAAATCGACTTAGAAATGCCAACCGAGAACTAAGAAAAGGATAATAAGACGTGTTTAAAATCGATACGGAATCCAATCGAATCTCAAGAATTGAAACCAAGCGTTTTAGTGAGCTTGGCTTTAGAGAGCGTGATCATTTACAAGAGTGGTTAGCCAATCAACCTGATGCTCTAGGTGAAGAATTACTGATCATCCAGAAAGAGTTTGATGGCTTTGATGATACGAGGGAGCGCCTCGACTTGTTGGCATTAGACAAAGACGGAAATCTAGTGATCATCGAAAACAAGCTCGACGACACTGGGCGAGATGTCATGTGGCAAGCACTCAAATATGCGTCTTATTGTTCTAACTTAACGAAATCGCAGATCGTTGAGATTTTCCAAAGCTATTTGGAGCGCTTCTGCGGTGGCGGCGATGCTCGCTCTCAACTTTGTGAATTTTTAGATGCTCCAGATCTAAGTGAAGTCGTTTTAAATTCAGGTATCAACCAACGCTTGATGTTAGTTGCAGCTAACTTTAGAAAGGAAGTAACAAGCACAGCATTGTGGTTATTGAATCATGATATTCAAGTTCAGTGCTTCAAGGTAACGCCGTATGCCATGGCTCAAGAGCTATTTCTGAATGTTGAACAAATTATACCGACCCCTGAGGCTAAAGAGCTGATGATAGGTATGAATGCCAAAGAAGCAGAAGAAAAAAGCACATCCATTGAGATTAAACACCGTCACAAAATTCGTCATGAGTTTTGGGAGCGGTTACTCGAAAGGATGACTGATAGCTCTTGTCGCATGTTCGATAATATTAGTCCGAGTAAAGACCAGTGGTTAGGTGCTGGTTCTGGTGTAAGAAATTGTCGGTTCAATTTAATATTTGGTACTAAAGAGGCTCGTGTCGAACTGTACCTCAGTCGACAGGCGCCAGAAGAAAACAATTTTGTCTTTGATGAGTTATTCAAGCAACGGGCTGATATAGAAGAAAAATTCGGTTCTCCTATTGATTGGCAAAGGCTTGACAGTAAGAAAGCCTGTCGAATAAAAGTGAGTAAAGAGTTTGACGGTTACAATCGCGAGCATTGGCCTGAGATCGTCGAATGGCTAATACATAACATGACAAAATTTGAGTTAGCCTTTAAATCAGCATTGCTTGAAGTTAATCGCCAGTTGAAAAGCACCAGCTTTGAGGAGCAAGGCGTTATATGAAAATAACTGAAGGCCAACTAGAACAGCTGTGTATTAATTGGTTTACCGATCAAGGTTACCTTTATAAAAATGGCTATGACATCGCACCTGATGGCGACGATCCAGAGCGTGACGATTACCACCAAGTGGTATTAAAACAGAGGCTATTAAATCAGTTAACAATCATCAATCCAGAGCTTCCGATAGAGGCACTGAATGATGTGGTTAACACGGTATCTTCCCCCGATACGCCCATTCTTATTAAAAACAACCGCGCTTTCCACAAGTTTGTGATTGAAGGGGTGCCTGTCGAATACACGGCTGTTGAAGATGGCGAATCGAAGACAAAGCATACTCACGCTCAGTTAATGGATTTTACGACGCCAGATAACAATGAGTTCCTTATCGTGAATCAGTTTACGATTACAGGTACAAAAGGTAATCGCCGTCCTGATGTTGTGGTGTTTATTAACGGACTACCCATCTCTGTTATCGAGTTAAAAAATCCAGCAGATGAACATGCCGATATTTGGAATGCCTTTAACCAGCTTCAAACCTACAAAGATGAAATTTCAGATTTGTTTATTTTCAATGAGGCTTTGATTGTCAGCGATGGTTGGACGGCTCGTGTTGGTTCATTAACTGCAAATAAAGAACGATTCTTACCTTGGAAAACAGTTGCCACAGAAGACGATAGACCGCTGTTAGAATTTCAATTAGAAACCATGGTTCGTGGTTTTTTCAAGCAAGATTTACTACTTGATTACATTCGTTACTTTGTACTATTTGAAACCGATAACGACAAAATAATCAAGAAAATAGCAGGTTATCACCAGTTCCACGCTGTGAGAGCGGCGGTTGAGGCAACGGTTCGTGCTGCTAATACCTCTGGTCACTTCCTAGAGAGCACAATTCCAGCGCTAGAAAAGATCAAGCAAGGCAGTGGTAAGGCTGGGGTTGTTTGGCATACTCAAGGGAGTGGTAAAAGCATCTCTATGGTTTGCTATGCGAGTAAACTGTTACAGCAAGCCTCAATGAATAACCCGACGATCGTGGTGGTGACGGATAGAAATGATCTTGATGGTCAGCTTTATAACACCTTTGGGATGGCGCAAGAGACGTTAAAGCAAATACCTCAACAAGCGGACGACCGAGATGCATTGCGTGAGCTGCTTTTAAATCGGCAGTCTGGCGGTATCATATTCACGACGATTCAAAAGTTCGCTTTATTAGATGAAGAGACAGAGCACCCTAGACTGTCTGAGCGAAGTAATATCGTTGTCGTTTCTGATGAGGCGCACCGCAGCCAGTATGGCAACAAGTCAAAGATGGTGGAAGTGAAGGACAAAAACGGCACTGTAACGGGTCACAAGTACGTTTATGGTTATTCCAAGTATATGCGTGACGCATTGCCTAATGCTTCATTCATAGGCTTTACAGGGACACCTATAGCAATGGATGACAAAGACACGCGTGGTGTTTTTGGTGAGTACGTCTCTATCTATGATATTCAAGATGCCGTAGATGATGGTGCCACTGTGCCTATCTACTACGAATCTCGCCTCGCTAAGCTTGATATTAACCAAGATGAAATTGAGCAACTTAACGATAAAGTTGAAGACGAGATTGGTGAAGATGAAGAAACGGCAGATCGTGAAAAAGTAAAATCAGAATGGGCAACATTAGAAAAGTTGGTAGGCGCAGAGCCTCGCATTGAACAAGTAGCAAAAGATCTGGTTGAGCACTTCACCACTCGAACGTCGACATTTCCCGGCAAGGCAATGATTGTCTCGATGAGCCGAGAGATCTGTGTCGACCTCTACAATGCTATTGTTGCTATTAAACCAGAGTGGCATCACCCAGATACCGATAAAGGTGCAATCAAGATTGTGATGACTGGCTCTGCATCAGACAAAGAAAAGATGCAGCCTCACATCCATGATAAGAAAACAAAAAAACTATTCGAGAAGCGTTACAAAGATACTGACGATGAGCTTCAACTCGTTATCGTTCGAGACATGTGGTTAACAGGGTTCGATGCGCCTTGTTGTCATACCATGTATATCGATAAACCAATGAAAGGGCATAACCTGATGCAGGCGATTGCTCGTGTAAACCGAGTATTTAAAGATAAGCCTGGTGGTTTGGTTGTCGATTATATTGGTATCGCTAATGAGCTTAAAAATGCATTAAAAACCTATACCAACAGCCAAGGTAAAGGGCAACCCACTGTCGATACCGCAGAAGCGTTTTCAGTATTGATGGAGAAAGTCGATATCATCAGGGGGATGTTTGCAACCCCTGTGGATACAAAGGTATTCAACTACCGTCCTGACTTTGAAACAGACGCATTGCGGTTATTACCGGGAGCGGTAAACCATTTGTCAGGTTTGTCTCACACCGATGCTAACGGTAAAGAAGTCAGAGACGGAAAGAGACGGTTCTTAGATGTGATGGCAGCGCTTACTAAGGCATATTCACTATGTAATACCATGGATGAAACTCACGGTTATAAGAACGAAATTGCTTTTTATTCTGCGATCAAGACGGCTTTCATCAAGCACTCAACGGTAGATAAAAAGCGTACCGATGAAGAGCGCAATACAGCATTGAAGCAAATATTAAACAATGCGGTAGTCGCTGATGGTGTCGATGATATTTTCTCAATGGTTGGCTTAGATAAACCCAATATTGGTCTTCTCTCGGAAGAGTTCTTAGAAGATGTGAAGAACATGAAAGAGAAGAACCTTGCTGTAGAGCTGTTAGAAAAGCTGCTTCGTGATGAGGTTAAAGCTCGGATGAAGAACGATGTCGTACAAGAGAAGAAATACTCTGAACGAATTATGTCGACGCTGCAAAAGTACCATAACCGCAGCATTGAAACAGCTCAGGTCCTTGAAGAGCTGATTCAATGGGCCAAAGAGATGCAAGAAGATGGAGAGTTACTAGATAAGCTCAACCTTTCTGTCGACGAAATTGCCTTCTATCGTGCTTTGGTCGACAACGAATCCTCGGTTAGAGAGCTTGGTGATGACAACTTACGTAAGCTTGCTATAGAACTGACTCATCAATTGCGTAAGTCAGCTACGGTTGATTGGCAAAAGAGGGACAGCGTCCGTGCTCGTATGCGAAATCTTGTTCGTCGATTGCTACGCAGATGGAAGTACCCACCTGATGCGGCTGAAGAAGCAATTAAGCTTGTGTTAGAACAAGCTGAAGTGCTAGCTGATGGTTGGTATGCAGCTTAAGTAAAATAAAGGCAAGGTTTTAAAACCTTGCCTTTTGCGTATTTATTCATTACTGATTTTCACATGTAGTGTGGTATTGGCTGGGTCAGAATACATAAAGTAATGAACTGAGGATTATGTAGACCATCGACTCTAAATGATTTCTGTCCATTTTTTAGGTATTTTGAGGCTTTGTTGCGTAATTCAGTTTAGATCCAGAGTCGTCCCGTTTAGTGTATTTCTTAGTCAAGACGACAAGTTTCAGGCATACCTAACCCAGTAAGCTTGTTCAACGCTTTTATCATCGCGTAAGTTTCCCCACCTGTGCATTGTAATTTCTTAAGCTCAATCGTCCTCCTATCAACTATTTAACTCGATACATCGCTGTTTTTGAGAGTGAACGTTTGTGATAACCATACCGCTGTTTCCAAGACTTATTTGAACCTACAACTTCTGGCAACCAACTTCGAGATTTCGGGGGTGGCCACGCTCCCAGAAGCTGAGCCTTCTCTTGGAGGGATGAGCGCTGCCGTGATGGCTAAATCACTGAATCGATGAGGCCAACTGCACTTATTCTGTTTGCTTTACACCGCCTCTTCATCAATCCAAAAGGTCAGAGAACCACGGTTAATGAGCGCTTGGTTGTATTGCTTCTAGTTGGTTGTTTTGTAAAGAGGTGAAGGCTTAAAGCTACGAGAGGGAGTGAATGTAGCTGAGCAGAGCGTAGGTTCTGGATTTAGTTTCACTGAATTACGCAACAAAGCCAAATATAAATTATGTTTAATTTAATTCCATTTCAGGACTCCCAAGGATATTTTTCGTCGCTGTATATATTTCCAAAAAAATAAGGAATAATTATTATGATTATCGTAGAAAAAGAAAAAGTATCAATTTCTGAGAGATTAGATGCGTTAATGAGTAGTTTTTCAGAAATGAACTTAGAACTTACAAAATTTGATCAGGAGCAAGTAAATAGTATTAATATTGCACCTCCTATTACAGCTTGGAACTGGTCGAAATCATTCTAGAATTCTTAGTGTAGACTGTCAGATAGCCGTAGTTTTGGCAGTCTATATCAATGTGATAAACAAGGTGGAATATATATTTATTTTACCTGATTGTTGTAAAAATTGTCTAAGCACATAGTTCTACCGTGCATTATTACCTTAGTTCTAAAATATACGATGTTTAGTGTCAATGGCAGCCTTATTTATACTTAGTTCACTTTAGTAAGTCATATGAGAAATTAAAAAATATCGAACTCTTTTCTATGATTTTATGATTTTTTCAGTAAGTCGTTTTAAATAGGAATTTTAGATGTTGAAAACTTTTACTAGCCCAAAGACATTGTCTTCCATAACGGGTATGTTTTCTATTTCATTAGGCACTGTTTTACTTGGTGTGATGCTGGTCTTTATGTGGTCCGATCATGATATAAATAGCCAAATTAGCGAGACCGTATTTAAGATAGAGACGCAATTTAACCTACCTAATGGCGATCATGTAAAGAGTTCAAAAGCCCCTGCTGCCTTACTTTCGAAACTTCGTGAACACCCACAGGTTAAAAGCGTCGGTAGGGTTAAAAGTGAATTGGTCACTATCTCCTATGGCACTGAAGAAGTGAAAAGTGCCGACGTACTTGCGATGGATGAATCGGCCCGAAAGATGCTAAAACTTGACAATGACGGTGAGTTCGCAATGAGTAGCAACGGGGTTTACTTGTCAGAGCCCTTTGCAAAAAAACTCACTCGAAGCCCTCGTTCATTGATCGGAAAAAGGCTTAAACTGAACGGACTAGGCCTGTACCAAGTAGAAGGCATTATTAAGTTAGATAAGCGCTCATCCATCAGACCAGATATGATCATCGCTTTTTCTCCCACTTATGATTCTGTCATCAAGTCTCAATATGACAACTGGTATGATACGCATGTCGATGTCTTTGTTGATTTAAAAAACAAAACTCCTTTGAATCTAAACCAGATTATCCTTGAAAATGCGCCACAAATTCCCGGCGCGCCTTTTACCCCTGAATCTTTTATACAATTATCGCAGCGGCCTATCTCACAGCTACATTATGATTTGAACTTTTCTGATGCGCTTGGCCTGACATTTTCAAAATCCAGCTTATACCTGATTTATGGCGTTTGTGGTTTCTCCTTTTTATTAGGCTTTGTTGGCTTTGTGAGCTCAATGATTTCCATACAGTTATCGCAAGTTGAGCGAATTAGAACAATGTTAAGTATTGGTGGAAGTTATTACCAAATTATTCTTAACGCATTAATGGAAAGAAGAATAGCGTTGCTGGGTGGGGTGGTGCTGTCGATCTCTATTTTTAATGCGGGTTTGTTTTTTTTAACTGAGGCGTTTACCTTCTTATCTGTGCTCAGTACCGAAGTTCAGTGGGTCATGTCTGTCGTGATGCTGATTTGTTTTGTAGTCGTTTATGTCACCGTGATCGCTCTGGTGGTCTCCCAAGCGATTGCATTACAAGAAGGCCAAAGCATCTCAAGGTTTTCTGACCTCAATATGGTGCACCTTACCAAATTTATAATGATGATACAGATCGTTATAACGACGATGGTCATATTCATCTCTGTGAGTGTGACCTACGAGCTGCTCTCTGTTAAACAAGTCGATTATGGATACGATATCAAACGCACGCATTATGCTAAATTGAATGGGCGTAATGACAGCAAGGCTCGTTATTTAAGGGATCGCATTGCGGAACAAGGTCAGGTTTCCGAAGTCACCAGTTGGTATCCGTTTGATAGATCGGTGAGTTACGCTTCGGTCTCAACCGCGCAACAAACCATGGATGAAAAGATCATACCGGCCAAATATTTTTACGCAGGGCCCAAGATTGTCGACATCCTAGGACTCACGGTACTGACACAAAACCATGCTGTGCCAGTCTTACGTGAAAAAGACACGTCTAAAAGAGTATTTGTGATCGTCACTGAGGCATTTTCTCACTTATTCGCCAATATTAGCGCTGAGAAATTGATTGAGCATACCTTTTACACCAATCTTGGTGATGGTGTAAAAGAGATTCAAGTTGTTGACGTTGTGAGTAACTTTTATCTGGGCAAAGTCAAGCCATCCTTTGAACCCATTATGATCATCATAGATGAGACAAAAGCCAATTATCTTATCGTGAATGATGATGCTACCAAGGTGGTATTGAACGATACTACCTTTATATCCAGCCTTGATGCCCGAGATGAAGAGTATTCAGATTTGAGTACAATCGTTATTTATCTTTTGTTTGTCATCGTGTTAAATATTGTCTTGCTTTTGCTAAACACCATGACGAATTCACTGGTTGAAGTTGAGAGAAACCGGTTCTCCTTGATCATCATGAGGCAGCTAGGTGCTGGATTAAAATCGATATTTTGGTATGTGTTTAAGAATAACATACTCATTTACCTCGGTGCTTCTGGCGTTGGTGTGCTGTTGGGATACGCAGCGATCAGTAGAAAAATTCTAGCGCTTGATGGGGTGCAATTTGGCCTAAGTCATTACGTCATGTCACTATTGGTTGTGGCTGCAACGACCGCCTTTATCATTTCTCTAAGCCTCGTTATCAGTAGAAAACAGTTTCTTGCTGACCTGAAGGAATGATTATGGATTCGGCAAGAGAACCAAAACATCACCATAAGACCAAAATAGCACTGGCGATCCTTGTGTTGCTGGTTGTTATTGTGCTCATGGGTGTTAGTCAATATCGAATGATATCAACGGTCTCAAGCTCTGAGTTGGAGCTAGTCACCGTGGAGGGCTTTCGCACCAAGATCACCACCATGGGGACAATTAAACCAAGAAAATCGATTAAATTGTCGTCTGATATTGGCGGGCGGGTAAAGTACTACATTAACAAAAAACAGCCCTATGTTCAGCAAGGTGACATACTCCTTGAGTTGGAGAACTATGACTACACTTTGAACATTACAGAGAAGGTGGCTCAGGTTTCTGAACAGATTAGTAACCTCAGAAATACCCGTCTCAACCTTGCTAGCGAGATGAAATCGACACAATTGTCACTTGAAGATGCCATCTTCAACGTCAGGGTCATTTATCGAGAACTGGAACAAAAAGAGCGGTTGCTAACGAAAGATCTCATTAGTAAATCGGATGCTCAATATTTGCAAGATGACCTCTCTCGTTGGATCGCCAAGCGAAAGGTGTTGTCGACCTATTACCAGTCTCAGAAAAACAATATCCAACATCAACTGACGGAGCTTAATGAGACCGTTGATCTTCTAAAAAACTTCTTACTAAAGCTTCAGGAAAGTGAAAGAAATTTAGTAGTTCGTGCCCCAATTTCGGGGAATTTGGTTGGTTTTGACATTGAGCTAGGGCAACAGATACTCCCCAAAGAGGAATTTGGATCATTAGACATCATTGATAACTTCTTAATCGAAGTCGAGCTCAGTGAATTCTACTTGGATCGCGTCAATGAATCGATGCAAGTACTTGCCTCGTTCGATAATCGTAATGTCGAACTCAATGTTCTTAAGATTTTCCCAAAGGTAAAACAAGGTCAGTTTCGCATGCACCTTGAAGTGCGCTTACTTGAAAGCGTTGCCCGCAATATCAAAGTCGGACAATCCATCGAAATCGAACTAACCAACGCAACTGAAACGTTGCAACCCAGTGTCCCTGTGAATGCGACTTTCAAAGAAAACAGTAATGTGTTTGTCTATTTGCTTTCCAAAAATCAATCTAAGGCCGTAAAAACCCCCATCTCTATCAAAAATACCATTGGTAATGTCCTACTGGTAGACAACATGGATCTTCTTGGTAAAACGTTGATTGTTCTAGATTGGGATAAAAATTACGAAGAGGAGCTATACATTGAGTAACATGATTAAGCTTGAGAATGTCTATAAACATTTTTATACCAAAAAGCTAAAAACAACGGCATTAAATAATGTCTCTATGCAGGTCGACAAAGGCGAGTTTGTGGCAATTATGGGGAAATCGGGCTCAGGAAAATCAACCCTGCTCAATGCGATTGGGTTGTTTTCCAATATTGATTCAGGGCAATTTGAGCTCAATGGCACCAATGTCTGTGGGCTCTCTCAAAAACAGAAATTGAACTACAGGCGCGGACTATTGGGCTATGTTTTCCAGTCATTCAACCTCATTCCTGATATGACGGTACTTGAAAACGTCATGTTGCCGCTCAAGTTTCGTGGTATTTCACAGCAAGAGCGTATCGCCCTTGCCGAGAAAGAGCTCGAACTGATGGAGCTATCAAGTCGAAAAGACCATTACCCGAGTCAATTATCAGGGGGGCAGCAGCAGCGTGTTGCGATTGCAAGGGTCATGGCCTGTAAACCAGAAATCATTCTTGCTGATGAGCCGACAGGAAATTTAGATGATAAAACAGGACAAAATATTCTCGATATTTTGCAGCATGCGAACACTGCATGTAACGCCACCATCGTGATGGTCACGCACAGTGAAAAAGCGGCAAGCGTGGCAAATAGGCAACTAAAAATGGTTGAAGGAACGCTAGTAGTTTAGGGGGGGAATTATGCTTGGAGATATTTCTGTTAAGGTAGTAGATGAGCCAATCAGTTCGATTGATCAATTAGAAGTGACTGATTTTCAATATAATAGATTGGCTTCACAAATGATTGGTGAAATCAAAGGTAGTGACATTTTAGATGACGAGGAACTTGAGTTATTTAATTTTCAAATGAATAAGAGCTTTGATGCAAAGCCATTGAGAGCAAACAAGTTAGTAGTTGTTCTTAAGGCAACACGTTTATGCAACCTCAGATGTACTTACTGTCATTCTTGGGCTGAAGGACCAAATCAAACAATCAAGTTTGAGAGACTAGTGACAATTGTGAAACGTATATTATCAATACCTAATGTATCGCGGGTTGAGTTTGTCTGGCATGGTGGTGAAGTGTGGTGAAGTGACTTTGTTAAGGACTGAGTTCTTCAAAAAGCTTATATGGTTGCAAGAGCAGTTTAAACGTAAAGATCATGTTATTACCAATACTATGCAGTCGAATGCTGTTAATATCTCACGGGAATGGTTCACCTTTTTAAAAGGAATGGGCATGTCTGTCGGTATTAGTTTCGATGGTGTACCTGAAATACATGATAGCCGACGTCTCGATGTAAGAGGACGGCCAACCAGCCATAAAGTAGTAAATGGAATTAAGCAATTGAAACTATATGGAATACCATACGGTGCGCTAATTGTAGTCGACCGAGATTTGTACAATATCGAGCCGGAGAAACTCCTCAGCTACTTAACTTCGATTGAATTGAATGATATTGAATTTCTAAACATTGTGCCTGATAACCGTGCTAAACCAGGAGATGATATTGGTACAGCCTATATTAGTTATCAGGAGTATATTAAATTTTTGAGTGATGTATATAAAGTTTGGTATACTTCATATCAACAAAAAATAAAAATTCGTATGTTCGATAACTTTATTGAGGTATTATCAGGCAAAGAAAAAAATTGTCTGCATGCTATTGGTCAGGTAATTGTTCACAAGAGATTGTTACTATAGAACCTAATGGAGATGTTTCTCCATGTGATAAATATGTTGGAGAGGTTGGTAGTATCTACGGTTCGTTAATGGAATCCGATTTGGCTACTTTATTAGAAAAATCTCGTCATAATAAAGATTCAATAAAAGAAGAGGTTGAATCCCATAATCGTATGGGTGAATGTGAGTGGTTTTCTGTTTGTAATGGCGGTTGCCCACATGATCGTGTTATTAATTCCCGTCATGTTGAAGGCTATAATGATAAGTGTTGTGGTACAGGTAAATTGTTAAAAGTCATTAAAGAATCATTAGTAAAATAATTAAATATAATGGTAAAAACTATCCCAGATAATATTGTTTATGCGAAGTTGAAGTCGCTATGCGCCGAAAAATTTTGGCACATAGTTTTGATAATTATATTAAACTTTATGGTTGTTGGTAGTTCGTTCTTTATAGCTTATACGATTGAACGGTTGTTTGATAGAGAAGTGACAATAGATCGGCTCAACTCTTTTGTCGTCATGACTTTGTTGTTATTAGTCACTTTTGTAATTAGCAGCGGACTTAGAAAAAAACTAGTTTTTGATGTAAAGGAAATGCTCAGTACCAAACTTCAGAGCTTCGCTATTCGACAGCTTATGTTCAAGCCACAACAATTGTTCGATGAAGTATCACCCTCTAGTTTGCATGCAAATGTCGACCATGATATTAACGCTATCAATTTTTACCTTCACTTCATTCTTAGTATTTTTGTTCAAGCCTCTGGCACCTTACTGTGCGGATTAATTTATTTGCTTTCTACCAACTTATATATGACCTTATTGTCTGTTGTGGTTGTGCCGGTTTTGATTCTGGTTATATTTCGGATAAGTCAGAATGCTACGGCAGCTAACAACCGAAAAAGAAATGCATCATCGCTGTTTAACTCAGCTATTATTGAAACTTTGTCTGGCATTGAGTCTATAAAAATACACAAAATGGAGAACTTACTGGGTAATCAAATCGAATCCAAAGCTAAAACAGTCTATATAGAATCAAAAAAATTGCATTTTTTTGATTCTATTATATCTATAATGATAATATTCGGCGGATTTTCCAGTGTCATTTTAGTCCTTTGGGTTGGAGGGAAGAATGTTATAACAGGCTCAATGTCATCGGGTGAATTAGTCGCATTCGTGATGGTTTTACTGTTTATGTCATATTCTTTTGCCTCTATTAGTGATATTAATTCAGTTACACTTAAAGCAAAGAGTGCTATGACACATCTTAATTGTCTATTGCAGCCAGACTATAATCAATGCACTATAATTAAAAAAAATAACACGATTCACGGGGATAAGATCGATCTGATTGATCTATCATTTTATTATAATTCCTCAGAGTTCCCAGCATTAAAAAACGTATCGCACACCTTCTATAGAAACCATATTTACTCAATAGTTGGGCGTTCTGGCTCTGGTAAAAGTACACTTATAAAGCTCATATCTGGCCTATACTACAATTACCATGGCCAAATAATGTTGGGAGAAGTCGAGGGAAAAACTCTTCAAGGAAGTAAACGGGTAACTCTTGTTGAGCAAGACCCCTTCTTTTTTAGCGGTACACTATGGGAAAACATCACATTATTGCCGCGGTATACTCAGGTTGATGAGATCAGACTTAAACGTGCGTCTAAGCTATCAAATTTCGACACAGTAATGCTAAACAATGATCTAACCTTTAACAGTTATATTCATGTGAATGCTGCTAACTTATCGGGTGGCGAAAAGCAACGTCTTGCGATTGCGAGAGCGCTCTATAGTGAACAGGATATACTGATATTTGATGAAGCAACGAATTCATTGGACTTCGCTACTGAGATAGGTTTTCACCAACACCTAAAAGAGATCTCTAAAGATAAAATTGTTCTAGTAGTTACCCATAATCTAAATAATATTTATCTAACGGATCAAGTTGTTGTCGTTGATTCTGGACACATCGTTGCAGCTGATCCCCCTCAGAAAATCATTAGTAATAAGTATTTCAAGCGTATAAGTAAAGGCAAACAACGAAGCCATGGATCTGAATAATGCGTTGGCATATACCTAATCAACTTGAAGATGCAAGCTTGAGCACCTGAAAATTATCATTAATTCGAGATGTTAATCCGAGTTTCCGCATCCAATTCAGGAATAAACGGCCTCAGAGAGTCTACCTAACAATTTTGAAAGCCGAGTTTGATGCTATTGAAGCTCTGTTATAAATCGTTGACCGTTTATCTCCAAGATATCTATACCTTCGAACTTCAAGAAGACCCAACGTGCCGTCGGTTTCGACGTTGGCTTGTTCTTTACCATGCTCGGGAAGAACTCTTCGGTTTGTGTTAATTGCTCTCTGATTTTGTGCTCTAAGCTGGGGTAAACAAGCAGGCTCAACGTCATTATCATTAGCAATGCTTCAATACGTTGTGGCTTTTTCTAGCTCGGTAAACGGTCCTGCCTCTATGAAGTATTGATACCCTGTCGGTTTTTCATTTTTCTTTGGGCGACCAGGACTCGAGAAAGTAGGGACTTTTATGGTCGCGGTTTGTTCAAATCCCAGTAAGTGGCATTATTTCCTGAACTCTTTGAGCGCCAACTCTGCATTAGCATCGCAAGCGAATGGCTTTTGCTTATTTTATCTAACATATTGATTTATTTGCTAAATTTTCCTCTAAGTTATTGTAAAAATGATATCTTCTTGCTTCGTAGCTTGCTCATTGTGACTAGCAACCAGCGCTGAATAACCTTGCCGTAGTCAGAGTCTATCCAGCACCCTGAGTAGCCATTTCCTATAGCGCTTAATTGCTTTGCGAGTTTGATGATCATCGGGACGCGGGTAATGAACTTTTGCTTTTGTTCATCTAACGAGGAGATGTTTTTTCTGTGTACAAGGCGGCATCAGCGATAAAGTAACGGCTATTTTGCACGTCTTTTAGACAATGAATGTGCTTGCTAGTGACCTCAGCGAATGCCTTGGCATCATTGGTGTTACCACTGAGCGCTTGCATATAAACAGGAAGACCGGCTTGGTCTCAAAAAAGTCGGAGAACATGTGAAGTGTTCTGCTGTGATCTCCGAGTCCATCATTCGTGGTAGGCCGATTTCATGGAAAAATGCTGCAATGAGACCAAGATGAGCCAAGCGTTTAATAACAGGCTGAGTAGGCATATTTTGAGACTGTCAAATAACAGTAATAGATCAAAACTGCCGAGCGCGGTCAAGATGGTGTCGTTTTTTTTACTGATAAATGAACGCTGGATAACACTATTTTAATTATTAAATTGGGGGGCGGAATGACGGATACAATATCGCCTTTCTAAAGTCATATTTTACTGTTATTTCGTTTTACGAATGGCCCTGAATTCCTAAAAGGTGTTGTGACTTTTTAATAGTGTGATCCATTTTTCACCCCAACCCCTTTTAATATGGGCGACTTTCCCTAATAATATAAAGCCTTAGAGAAAGCACAAATTATGCAAGCGTTTAACGAAGTGGCCCTGTTTCCCCTCAATCCAATACCACACACCACGGCGCATTAATTTCAATGCGAATGGCTGTCTGTTAAGGATATAAAGACAATAAAAACAAAAAGTTATATTTAATGATGAAGGGGGAGTAGAGTGTAAAAAATTTTCAAAATCTCAACTAATTAGCCGCTGAAATCGTATTTAAAAATATGTTAAATGTATTTAATATCCATTTAACCCATGCATGGTAAGGTTTACAGGCTATTTGATTTGAAAGTGAGTGTATTTGTATTTGATTTCAATTTAGCCCTTTTCTGGCTTTGTTTGTGAGCGATTGTTAGGTTGTGATAATATGGTATCGTATTTAAATGTACATTAAATCGTATTAACCAAATTTGGTGGGAGAAAATCTAAAAATGGCGAGAAGCACAGTATTACAAGCCACAATCAAGGGGCCGCTAGAGCAAGATTTTCGCAAGTTTAAAAAGAGAGAGGGTTTAACTGATGCTGATGCGATTCGTCAGCTTTTGACATTGGCATTGCGTATTAAACTGAATGACAGTGACGATGAAAGGCCGTCGAACCGTGAGTTGATGGAAGAAACGTATCGTAGAGTTAGGCAGGTACAAGGCGTGCTAAATTTAAATTTGGCGCATAGCTTTGATGGGGAGGGGTATTATAAGAATAAAGCGGATTCGATTGAGCAAAGAAAATCCAACACCGCTTTGGTTGATAAAAGCGTCGATGAATATCTTGAAGGCGAAAAAAAAGGGTAGCCATTGGCTACCCTTTTATTATCGCTCTAACTCTCTGTCGATTTTTCTGTCTTCCCACTGACTCTCTTTCTCTGAGTGATTAAATTCCATCTCTTGTTGAGGTGAATATTCTTTTGGCTCAAAGTGGTCGAGTGATTGGCTGTCGGTTTCTTTTTTCTCATTATAGTTGAGGGTGTCTAATTCCCTCTCCTGATGAGACGTGTGCGGCTCACTTAATTCAATGTTATGTGCACTGTTATCTCGCTCTAGTTTATCAATGCACGATTTGATGTCCTCTTTAAGATTATCGTCTGACATGAATTGAATGTCTCGTCCATTAAAGTTCTCGACGATTTTCTCAATGTTGTTCGGATTTAAATCGTGGTTGCCGTGATTTAATACAATAATGATGTTCTGTCTCAGTTCATCGGTGGAGATGTTTTGAATGTCGTTCTTATGATTGACATTGATAATGTCAATCTGCCCTTGGGTTTGGTCTCGAATTAAGAATGAGTTTTCAATTGAGGTACTGATGATGGTGGTAT